>NZ_JYMU01000013.1:0-506952 GCF_000938235.1 Bradyrhizobium sp. LTSPM299 | reverse complement strand
GAGCCAGATCGTGCGCGCGAAGCGTTTGATAGTCATTTGGCCCGCGCCAAATGGATGACCGAACATGGATATCACCAGCTGTTACGTGGCGGCGCCCTAAGCTAGGGCCGCAACGATCACGTACGGCTCCCGGCATTGATAATTGGGTGGATCGGTGATCGTCTCGCGTTTATGAGCCCGATCCATCGTTGGGTAGTCCGTGTATCCCTCGGCACCAAGACCAGCGGCGCTTTGAATATTTCCGGAAACCAAGGGCGGCGAGGAAATTTTTCGCGAATGCGCCAGCCACGGTGAGGCATCGCGCCGGGGCTACTCTGCTAATGTCGGCAGCAAATTCCTCAAGCGTTCGCCGCTGTTCACCAGCGTCTTTTTCAAGCATTATTCAACGAACACGGCTGATGGCTACCTAAGTGCCTGAGTTTGCTGGCGCTCCCTAGGGGAATCGAACCCCTGTTTCAGCCTTGAGAGGGCCAGGTCGATCCGCTCGATGATCATCCTGAAAGAGTTCGGCGATCGAGACCTATAGATGTCAATCCCAACTCGTCTGCACTGGCAGGCGTGACCGCACCAGTTTCGCACCAGAAACGACCCAACCGAACCGCAACGAACGCGATCGGATTGAGACAAAAAGACAGCGACATCAACGAAGCCGATCGTTATCCCGCCGCTCATAACGGTCTAGTTCGAGGATGGCTCTCACAGAGGCAGAAACAGCCTAACCGCAAAAGTTTCCGCCCTCGGCTCCGTGTCTAAGAACGAGCATCGCTGTGGCAGTGGCTCAGTCAGCAACGTCCCAGCCGCTTCGCCGACCGCTAAATCACGCTCCAAGCTAGCCGAATGCCGCACCCGGCCTTTGGGCTCATTTCCGCACTCGCTCTTTTCTGCTTACCTTCAATTCCGCTTCAACCAACATGTAGATGCACGGAGACATTCATGACGCAGCGTTGCCTAGTAAACTCAACAGTAGCGAAACTGGATAACTACATTCTGATTGACGCTTGAGCGGTCCAAGGAAGTGCCATGTCGCCACGTTCGCCCCTTCCCGCCCGCTATCCTCCGACTGCCGCCTGGCCTGCGGTTATGAGCGCTGACTTAGCTGCTGCATACCTTGATTATCGCGACACAAATGAGTTAGCGCGCGGCGTGAACCGAGGTGAAGCGCCCCCACCAGTGGGCTATCACGGCATTGGACGCACGAGAGAGCCAATCTGGTTGAAGGCAGCCATTGACAACTTCCTCGAGCCGGATTCGGCTGGTCCAGCGAAACAAGATTTGGCGTCCCTCGTATGAAACCGCCTTGCACCGCATTGAAGCTCCCGCGCTATTGCCGGCGAAAGCCGCTGAAGAATGGTCGATGGGCATACTTCTTTGAGCCGCCGACCTGGGCGCGCGCGCAGGGTTGCCAAATTGAAGCTGAAGCGTTGGGGCAAGATTATGCCGCAGCCGTCGATCGGTTGGAGAACGTCCTCTTGCCGGCCTTCGATAGCTGGCGGTCTCGCGGCCTAACCGACATGGTCCCGGCAGCTGTACAGCCAGGTTCGTTTGACTGGCTAGCGGGCGTGTTCAAGGCGCATCACAAATGGAGAGAGATCGACCACAAGACACAGCGTCTTTATGAGCAAGGCTTGTCCCTGTTCGCCAACCACAGGCTCAAGGATGGCATGCGAGCTGGCTCGAAGCAGATCTCGGATTTCACGAAAGTTTTCGTGGACGCGATCTATGCGAAGTTGCTGGTCGTCGAGGAAAGGGACGCAGACGGCAACATCGTAAGGCGAGAGCGCCGCCGCTTCGCGAACGCCGCGATGGTCGCTTGCCGGCGGGCGTGGTTCGTCGGTCAGCGTGCGGAAGAGAAGAAGGTGCCAGCTATCAATCCGTTCTCGCGCATGGGGCTTATGGCACGGGCGCCTGGTCAAGCTGTGCGCGACACGCCGACGGCGACCTGGGAAGAACTCGTCGCTTTCCGTGCGGCTGCGAAAGACCTTGGATATCAATCGGTCGCGACTGCCGCTCTTGTGACGTGGGAATGGCTGCAACGAGAAGAGCACGTCTTCGGCGCTTTCGAAATCACTCACTATCGACCGAAGGAGCGCCCGAACAGCGTCAGGATCGTGCACCCCAAGAACGGCGAGGAAGCTTGGTGGCCGCTGTTTGATGAGGCCGGTGAAGCGCTTTTCCCTGAGCTGATGGCCGAACTCGACGAAATCAAGAAGATGGCGGTCTCAGGCCTCGTTTTCCGGCGGGATCATGCGCACCGCAGATCTCGCACGCCGCTGCCCTGGATCACCGAAAAGAAGGATCTCCGCTATCTCCGCGGCGTGGTGAAGGAAATCATCCGGGCCGCCGGTCTCCGAGAAGAGCTGTCGTTCACCTCATTTCGCCACGGTGGCTTCACAGAGGGAGCCGACAGCGATCTCACGGATGCTGAATTGCGCGCAGCCGGGCGGCACCGATCCTCGAGGCAAATCCCGACATATGCGAAGCGCACGCGTAAACAGCTCATTTCAGGCACAAAGAAGCGTCGCGAAGAACGAACAAAGGCAGCCGGTTTGTCGGAATAGCCGCTGACCGCTTGTCGGAATGGCTCTCTCGAGGGGTCGTCAAGCCTTTGAAAAGCTTGGTGGGCGCACCAGGGCTCGAACCTGGGACCCGCTGATTAAGAGTCAGCTGCTCTACCAACTGAGCTATGCGCCCGGAACTGGTCCGGAAGTCACCCTCGCGAGAGGGCGTCGTTTAGCAAAGCGATCCCGGGATGTCCAGCAAACCGGAGCAAGTTTTCCCGTCTTTCGGCAGCGTCGCCGATAAATCAAAAGCCGCCGGATTCCGGCGGCTTTTCCGAGGCTTAGCGAGGGCACGATAACCGGCTCTCAGAGCCGGCCCGATCGCTCCTGATCCGGCCCGCGATCGCGGTCGAAACGATCGCGTCCACGGCCGCCGTCACGATCCCCGTCGCGCTCGCCGCGGTGGTGCTGCCAGCCTTCACCACCGAAACGGTGCTCCATATGGGTCAGCATGGTCAGCCGCCGCTTCTGGTTGTCGTCGAGCGTCTTGTAGAGCGGATCGGCGGCATCGGCGATCTTCTTCAGCGCGGCCGCGGTCGCGCCCATGTTGTCGGCACGCTCGCGCAAGCGCGCGACCGGATCATCCGCCTTCTGCGGCTTGTCCGCATCGGCCTTCTCTGCGGCCATCCGCGCATTGGCGCGGTCGAGGCGCATCTTGGCGAAGTCGCGCACCGCGGCTTCGATCGGCGGCCACAGCTTCTCCTGATCCGCCGTTAGCTTCAGCCCGGCGTGGACGGCGGCGATCCGCGCGTCGAGGAAGGCGGCCCTGTCCTCCGGGTTCATCCGGACGTGATCATGCGACCACTGACGATGCTGGGCATAGACCGCGGTCGAACCGGCGATGGCGAGCGCCGCAACGCCGGCGAGTAGAACTTTCTTCATACGAACCTCCTTTGAAGGTTGCTTGAAGATGAGGCCGCCGCCCCGCGGCTTCAACTTACGGATTGGACAGAGAGACCTCTCTTACAAAGATGTAATCCCGCTTCGTTGCCCGTCAGAAATGTTCCGGAACTCACTGAACCATTCCCAACAATCGCGGCAGCCACAGCGAGATTTCCGGCACGTAGGTGATCAGGCCGAGGAACACCAGCATCGCACACAGCCACGGCAGCACCGCGATCGTGATCTCGCTGATGCCCATCTTGGCGATACTGCTCGCGATGTACAGATTGAGCCCGACCGGCGGATGGCACAATCCGACCTCGGTGTTGACGATCATCAGGATGCCAAGATGCACCGGATGAATGCCAAGCTTGGTCGCTAGCGGAAACAGGATCGGCGCCATGATCAGCAGGATCGAGGACGGATCCATCACGTTGCCGGCGAGCAGCAGGATGACGTTGACGACCAGAAGGAACATCCACACCGAGAAGTTCTTGTCGACGATCCAGGCCGCCATCTCCTGCGGGATCTGCTCGTGCGTCATCAGGAACGAGAACAGCACCGCGTTGGTAATGATGTAGAGCAGCATCGAACTCATGGACGCCGCCTGCAACAGCACCCGCGGCACCTCGGAGAGCTTGAGCTCCTTGTAGACGAACACGGTGATGAAGAAGGCATAGGTCGCGGCGACCGCGGCCGCTTCGGTCGGCGTGAAGATGCCGCCATAGATGCCGCCGAGCACGATGACGATCAGCGACAGTCCCCAGATGCTCTCGCGGAACGCCTTGAACTGCTGGCCGATCGTCGCCCGCTTCATCTTGGGATAGCCGTTGCGCTGTGCGACGAAGAAGGTCACCGCGGCCAGCATCAGCGCGAGCAGCACGCCGGGCACGATCCCGGCCATGAACAGCGCGCCGATCGAGGTGTTGGTGGAGACGCCGTAGAGCACCAGGATGATCGAGGGCGGCACCAGAATGCCGAGTGCGCCCGAGGTCGAGATCACGCCGACGCCGAAACGCTTCGGATAGCCGTGCTCGACCATCGCCGGCATCATGATCGAGCCGATCGCCACGACAGTGGCGACGCTCGAGCCGGAGATCGCCGCGAACATCGCGCAGGCCGCGACGCCGGCAAGCCCGAGTCCTCCTGGCAGATGGCCGACCAGCGAGGTCGTGAAATCGATCATCCGCCGCGCAACACCGCCGCGAGTCAGGAAGGTGCCGGCCAGGATGAAGAACGGAATCGCCATGATGCCGAAATTGTCCAGGCCTGAGAACAATTTCAGGCCGACGCTCTCGATCGGCACCTCCGTCATGGTGAACAGGAAGGTGAGCACCGACAGGCCAAGCGAAATCGAGATCGGCATGCCCGTCAGCATCAGGGCAAACAGCAGTCCGAAAATAAGGGCGGCGCTCATCACGCTTCTCCAAGCGCGATCGGCGCAGTCTTGCTGGTCTCGACGCCGTCAACATGGGAGGCGTCGTGGTGCGGCAGCTCGTTCGTCCACCAGTAGTTCCAGCACACCTGCAGGAAACGGAAGCACATCAGATAGGAGCCGAGCGGAATGCAGCCATAGACAATCCAGCTCGGGATCTCGAGATCCGGCGAGACCTGGTCGGTGTGCATCAGCTCGAAGACGAACTTGGCGCCCATGGTGCCGACGATCGCGGTGAACGTCGCGCCGCCGAGCAGGCCGAACATGACGACGATCTTGCGCCAGCGATCGTTGAGGCGGTTGATCAGGACGTCGACCCCGACATGAATGCCGGTGCGCACGCCATAGGCGGCGCCAAACTTCGCCATCCAGATGAACATGTAGATGCAGAGTTCCTGCGACCAGGCGAGGTTGATGCCGAACAGATACGGATAGAGCACGGGAACATCGACCAGGAAGCGGTGCACCACGGTGATGAAGGTCAGCAGCGTCGCCGCGCCCATCAGGCTCGCGATGATGATTTCCTCAAGCCGGTCCAGAATCTTCAGCAGCATTCATTCCCCCGTCATGGCCGCCCCTCCGGCCAGAGCAATTTCTGCCTTTCCCCGTGCTTACGGGGAGAGGCACAGGCGGCCGTCGGCCGCCGCCCTTAAGGACGCCGATGCGAAGCATCGGCTATGGTGAAGGGCTCCATCCGCGCGCACGGTGACAGTTGCGCTCGCGGAGACTCCCCCTCACCCAAAATTCAAGCTGTGCTTGAATTTCGACCTCTCCCCGCACGCGGGGCGAGGTGACTCCCAACCCTAGTTCATCGGGCCGCGGCCGGTTTCCTTGAGGAAGTCGTCGATCAAGGGCTGACCGACGCGTGAGGCGACGTCCTTGTAGACCGGCATCATTGCCTTGCGCATCGCCTCGTCCTGCTCCGGCGTCAGCGTGACGATCTCGGTCTTGCCGGCCTTCTGAATCGCGGCCAGCGCGTCCTCGTTGTCCTTGGCCGACTGGCCGTTGCCGAACTCGGTCGCTTCCTTCATGGCCTTGGTCAGTTCGTCGCGAATATCGCCCGGCAGACCGTCCCAGAACTTCTTGTTCACGATCACGACGTAGCCGATATAGCCGTGATTGGTCACGGTGGCGTATTTCTGCACCTCATTCATTTTCTGGGTGTAGATGTTCGACCAGGTGTTCTCCTGGCCGTCCACGACGCCGGTCTGCAGCGCCTGGTAAACGTCCGAGAACGCCATCACCTGTGGGATCGAGCCGAGCGCGCGGAACTGGGCTTCCAGCACCTTCGACGACTGGATGCGGAATTTGAGGCCCTTGTAGTCAGAGGGCGCGAGGAGCTTCTTGTTCGCGCTCATCTGCTTGAAGCCGTTGTCCCAGTAGGCGAGACCGGTCATGCCCTTGGAGTCCAGCAGCTTGAGCAACTTGGCGCCGAGCGGGCCGTCGGTGACCTTGCGCAGCGACTTCAGGTCGGGGAGGATGTAGGGCAGATCGAAGACCTCGAATTCCCTGATGCCGATCGGGCCGAACTTCGAGTTCGACGGCGCCAGCATTTGCACCGCGCCGAGTTGCAACGCCTCGAGCTCTTCCTTGTCCTTGTAGAGCGTCGAGTTCGGATAGATCTCAACCTTCACCTTGCCGGCGGTGTACTTCTCGGCGAGCTCCTTGAACTTGTCGGCCGCCTTACCCTTCGGGGTATCCGCGGCCACGACGTGGCTGAACTTGAGGACGATCGGCGATTGCGCCGACGCCGGCCCGACAAAAGCCGCTCCGGCAAGAGTCAGCGCCGCGATCGACGCCGCGGCCAAAATGAACTTACGCATGTTTCCTCCCGCGTAATTGCGGAGCACGAACCACCGGCCCCGGGACATCCGGTCGCACCAATACAGAGAAGCGGCTGCGAACGCCATTGCCCCTTTAGCAGGGTCCGTTTGCGTGATTGCTGCACTGCAAAAAGCGTGCGGCGATACCTTGCAGGGCCACATCGTCGGTGTCATCGCCTGGCATGTGCGCAATTGCGCACAGGCCGGGCGATGACAATTGTGAATGGGAACGTAGGTCCGCATTCTCGCGACATGAATCGCCCGAGCTTTGCATTTCGTTTGCCCTCTTCTTAAGCAAGGGCGCAGGGAATGCCGGGTGCACGCTGCACCCGCGGTCTCGTGTGCAAGAGTAGAAAAGATAACGCACACGAGCATACAGGTTCAGCGGAGGCACTCCGGCATTCCCTGCGCGATGGCTTTACGGCTTATACTTGCTCTCCCCGGCGAGACCGGGCTTGTTTGTCACCGTCGTCCGCAAGACGCGCATGCGCCTTACGAACTTTTGCCTGCCACTGGGGCGTCGGGACCACACGATTTCACCGTCCGCCTTAGGCGTGCTCGTCAGTTACACGCCCGGCGTCCACCGTATCCCACCGCGCGTTCGTGACGTGCGCTCGCCCCTCATCGGGTGAGACGGGATATCTATACACTGAGTTGCCCTTCCGACAAACCGAAATATTTTTGCGCGAGGGGCTTGCCACGTCGGGCAACTCAGTGCTTGGCGCGTGAAGGACGCACCGGCGGAAGGGTTCCCCCCTAGTGGGGTAGGGCTATCGCATATGGAAAAAGGCCGCTCGAACTCACGCCGGCTCTGATAGCTTGGCAGGATTTGTCTTTATCTCCTTGGGCCCTGCCGAGCTTACGAAATGACGAAGTCGGTCCTTCAGGTCAAAAAGCTCGTCCAAAGGGATATTCAGAAAGCAGTAGAACTCGCCCAACATCTGTTCAGTTCGCTTTCGAAGCGACACGCCCTTCGGCGTCAGATCGACAAGTACGCGACGTTCGTCTGTTGCCTGCCGTTGTCGTGTCACCAATTCCTTGCCCTCGAGGCGCTTTAGCATCGGCGAAAGCGTGCCCAGGTCCATTTGCAGCGCCGAGGCAAGATCTCCGACGCCCTGCGGCCCGCGCTCCCAAAGCACGACCAGAACCAGATACTGGGGATAGGTCACGCCCAGCTTGTGGAGAAAGGGCACGAACAGGCGCGTCATGTGATTGCTGGCAGCGTAGAGCGCAAAGCACAGATGATTGTCGAGCCCGGGCATCTCGACTGGCGCGACAGGGCTCCGGCCGTTTCGATTCCTTCTATCGCGTCGCATGTTCATTGTTCGTGTCTTCATTCTCGTTAGGCCGCCGCTGGCAAAGACGCACCGTTCATCGAACCAAATCGTATCGTTAGCCGTCGCACCAGCCAAACCGACCGGCCCGACTTGCCATTGTTACATTATATCAGATCATATCAATATGGTATCGCATATGATTGACTCCAATTATATCGTGTGCAAACTATATGCACCTCAGATAATAGCCAATAGCGGTCTGAGGGGCCTGGGCGGCGCGCGCTAGCGGCTGACTTGCAAATGAAAATGAACAGAGAGGGGAGGAATTGCCATGTCGGAAATGGATCGCCGTGCTTTTGTGGGAGCTGCCGCCGTTGGTTGCGTGGCGGCCACGGTTCTCGTTGCTTCTTCGGCCGAGGCCACGGGACAGAGCGGCTACTTCGTGATCGCGGAAATCGTGTCAACGAAGGACAAGGCGGATGAGCTGCGCGCGCTGCTCGTTCCCTTCGCGGAAACGTCCGCCAAGGAGCCCGGGTGTCTGGTCTACACGCTGATGGAAGTCATCGGCGAGCCGGGCCGCTTCCTGACCTTCGAACGGTGGAAGGACAAAGCTGCGCTCGATGCCCACATGGTCACCCCAGATATCAAGGCGATCGTGCCGAAGCTGGAGCCCGTGCTGGCAAAGCCGTTCACGCAGCTTTTCCTGGATGCGCGCACCGGAGGTTAGACCGGAGTCCGCCGCGGCCTATCGGCGGATCGCTATTTGATAGCGGCCAGGTGCAGCTTTCGATTCGCGACCAAAACCAGAAGAGACCAACAGGGAGGTAAGGGATGCGTACTCTCATTTGTGCGACGGCGTCGCTCATGGCGATTGCCGCGACTGCTCCGGCATGCGCCGGCGAAGTCTACGTCATCGAGAACGGTCAGGGAAAAAAACCGGTCGCCGTGAAGACGGAAACCTCTCAGCTCGCCGCTGTACCGGCCATGCCCAACGGCGAGCGGAACCAGGGATTCAACTATGGAGCACTCTACGAATTGCCTGGTTCGGGTACCCACGTGATGCGCGGACATGTCGACCCCAAAGGGTCGATCGCAATTCACGAGGGAGCGCTGCCGTACATTCTCTACGTCGTCAGCGGAACCGGGAAGCTGTCCTTGAACGACAAGGGCGGCGAGCAGATTGATGTGATCAACTACAAGCCGGACGACGTGATCGTTTTTCAGCCAAATACGCCGCATGGTTGGACGAATGGCGACACGGCATTCGAGTTTCTCGGTGTGGAGCTGCCCGCGTCGCAAAAGTGAAGCTGTGCCGCTCGTTTCAACGTGTCCGAACGAATTCGCAACGAGCGAGCGGCCCGCAAAGGGCTCAACGAAGCCTGATTGCTTCCGCAACATAGGGAAAGAAATGCATGTCACAGGTCATTCTGCATCACTACCAGCTTTCGCCATACTCGGAAAAGATACGCCTGGCGCTGGGCCTCAAGGCCTTGAATTGGCACTCGGTCGAGATCCCGGTATGGACGCCGCGTCCCAAGCTGACGCCGATGACGGGAGGCTACCGGCGGACTCCTATTCTCCAAGTCGGAGCAGAGTTCTATTGCGACACCCTGCTCATTCTTCACGTCATCGACAAATGGGGTGCTTCAGGCGCGCTTTATCCAAAAGGTCAGGAAGGCCTCGCCAAGGCTTTCGGCTGGTGGATCGAGAAGGGCTCGTTCATGAACGCCGTGTGCCTCACGATCGGCAACATGGGCGGAAAAATCCCTCAGGAACTTGTCGACGAACGCCGTCCCCTGTTCCGAGTCAATCTGGATCCCGAAGCATTGCTTCCCAAGCGGGCGATGTACCTGCAAAGACTCAATGCACATCTCGCCTGGCTCGCTGAAGTTCTCGCCGATGATCGCAAGTTCATCCTCGGCAAGGACCTTTCTGCGGCCGATCTGTCAGCATATCACCCGATCTGGTTTGCACGGCAGAATGGCGGCCCGGAGATCGCCGAGCTCATGTCGTTCCCATCAGTCGTTGACCCCTGGTATCAGCGGGTCGCAGCGCTTGGGCACGGCGATCACGATGACATGACGCCCGAACAAGCGATCGAGGTCGCCAGGGTCAATCAACCGAATGAACCTGACGGTTGGTCGCCGGAAGCACATGATGTGGGACTTCAGCGCGGCGACTGGGTCAGCGTGACTCCCGACGATTATGGCAATCCCGTGCATGGCACCATCCTCGCCTGGACGGCCGATGAAATTGTCATCCGGCATGAAGATCCCTCGGTCGGCAAAGTGAACCTGCACTTTCCGCGGGTCGGCTTTGACGTGGCTCCTGCGCAGAGATAGGCCGCCTGAGAACAAACCGCTTCTATGAGCACATGCTTGCTCGTAGGGGTGGCCAAAGGCGCGCGCGCCACGCCCACCATCCCGCACTCTGCTCGCGATGGCGGGAACGCGCAGCCTGTCATCGGGGGGCGCGTTCCCGCCGCCATTGGCACTATGGGAAATCGTTCCGTGCCTGGTTCACCAGGATCGGAATGTCGTTGCCGCCGCCGGCCAGGTTGGTCGACGAGTTCTGGGCGCTTTGCACGCCGGTCACACGCGGCCAGGGCTCGCCGGACCACCAGCCGAAGAACGGACCGCCGGACTGCCCGGGCCAGACGTCGGCCTGTTGCAGCAGGCTCTCGTCGGTCGGGTCGTCGCTGCCGGCCGTGCTGTTGATCGGGATGTTGCCCTGGAACGTCGGACGCGCGGCGCCGGTGAGATCGCCGGGGTAGCCGATGTGGCTCCAGGCCGTCTGTCCATTCCATGAATCGGAGTAGCCGCGCGTTCCCATCCAGCCGCAGGTGTCGCCGAGACGGTTGTTCAGCACCAGCACCACATAATCCTGCTGGCAGTCGTCGCCGCTCAGGATCGGACCCACCACCTTGCGGAAGGCATACCAGTGGATGATGCCGGAGTTTCCGAACGGCGCGTTGCCGTCGAAATAGGAGGGCGTGAACGTCACTTGATTGACGGTGTTGTCCGCGTTCCAGGTCATCATGTGCGAGGCGCACAACAAATGGCGCGGACCGACCAGGGCGCCGCTTCCGGTGCCGCCTGTGACATCGACCCGCCCCACCGTGCACCAGGGAAACGAGGTGTCGGAGAACACCCGGCGCTGATCCGGCGGAAAGATCGTCGTCGCCATGAACTGCCCCTTCTTCAGCGCCGCCGCGGGATCGAAGAACGCCTTGCGCTGAAATCGCTCCTCGAGCGCGGGCGTGTGCGGGTTGAAGGCCAGATGATCGGGCACGAAGCCCTCGAGCTTCTTGTCGAGGTCGGCGGCAACGGCACTGGATTTGGCGGGGCGATCCACAAGCGTGCCCTTGATCGGATCCGGAAACAACCGGACGCCAGGCTTCGGCGACACGAGCTGCCGTTCAAAGGTGATCTTGACGTCGGCCGGTTTCAAGGCCGGGCGCGGCTTGAGCGCGGACCTGATCTGCTGCGAGCTGAGAGGATTTTCCATGACGCATTCTCCCGTGAAAGGACACTCGCCGGCGGCGAGCATCAGGGCTGAAAATGACTCGATGCAAAAGTGGTTGCGCCTCTCATCAACCTGAGATTATTTCATAACGTTGCACAACCGCTACTGCTTATAGTCTCCACGCGCCGGGACCGGTGTGAACAGGCTCACATCACACAGCGAGGTCACACGCGGTGCGGATCACATGCGCGAGACTGGCGGAGGATGGTTGCGGTTTCGGTCGATTGAGGTGATTTGCGATGAGTGTTGCAGCGTGTGTTTTGAGCAGGCTATCAACCACCTCGTCATTCCGGGGCACGCGTAGCGAGAGCCCGGAATCCATTTCACCTCAGCGCTAGCGGCCCGATGGATTCCGGGCTCGATGCTTCGCATCGCCCCGGAATGACGAAGGTTGTGTGCCAAATCCGCCCGACAAACAAAAAACGCGGCGCCGAGGCGCCGCGTTTCTGAGTGCATCGATCAAAACAATCGGTCAGCCCGCGGCCTTGGCCGGAGCGGCGTCGCGCTGGTGTTTCATCACGATCTTGTTGAGTGCGCCGAGATAGGCCTTTGCCGACGCCACCAGCGTGTCCGGATCTGACGCCTTTGACGTCATCGAGCGGCCCTCATGGGCGAGCCGCACCGAGACTTCGGCCTGCGCGTCGGTACCCTCGGTGACGGCGTGGACCTGATAGAGTTCCAGCTTGGCCTCGTGCGGCACCAGCGCCTTGATGCAGTTGAAGACGGCATCGACCGGGCCGTTGCCCTCGGCTTCCTCGATCCTGATTTGTCCCTCCACGTCGAGCTTCATGGTGGCGCGCTGCGGGCCATGGGTGCCGGCGATCACGGTCAGTGAGGTCAGCTTGATGCGGTCATGCGAGGCCGCGATCTCCTGGTCAACCAGCGCCTCGATGTCCTCGTCGTAGATGTCCTTCTTGCGGTCGGCCAGCGCCTTCATCCGCACGAACGCGTCTTCCAGCTGGTTGGCGCCGAGCTTGTAGCCCATCTCCTCCAGCTTGTGCACGAAGGCATGGCGGCCGGAATGCTTGCCGAGCACCAGCGACGATTTCTTCAGGCCGATCATTTCGGGCCGCATGATCTCGTAGGTCGAGGCGTCCTTCAGCACGCCGTCCTGATGGATGCCGCTCTCATGCGCAAACGCATTACGGCCGACGATCGCCTTGTTGTACTGCACCGGGAACGAGGTCGCGCCAGACACCATCTTCGAGGCGTGCGTCAGCTGTGTGGTGTCGATCTTGTTCCACCACGGAAACACATCGTTGCGGACGTTCATCGCCATCACGACTTCCTCGAGCGCCGCGTTGCCTGCCCGCTCGCCGATGCCGTTGACGGTGCACTCGATCTGCCGCGCACCGCCGGCGATGCCGGCCAGCGAATTCGCCACGGCCATGCCGAGGTCGTTATGACAATGAACGGAGAACACCGCCTTGTCGGAATTCGGCACCCGCTCGATGATGGTGCGCATGAAGCGGGTATATTCGTCGGGCGTGGTGTATCCGACGGTGTCGGGGAGATTGACCGTGGTGGCGCCGGCCTTGATCACGGCCTCGACGATGCGGCAGAGATAATCCATCTCGCTGCGGGTGGCGTCTTCGGCCGACCATTCGACGTCGTCGACCTGGTTGCGCGCGCGGGTGACGTTGGCGACCGAGAGCTCGATCACCTGCTCCGGCGTCATGTTCAACTTGACGCGCATGTGCAGCGGCGAGGTCGCGATCACGGTGTGGACGCGGCCGCGTTTTGCGAACTTCACCGCTTCGGCGCAACGGTCGATGTCCTTTGGATTGGCGCGCGACAGACCCGCGATCACCGAATTCTTCGAGCGGCGGGCGATCTCGCTGACGGCCTGGAAGTCGCCTTCCGAGGTGATCGGAAAACCGGCCTCGATGACGTCGACGCCCATGTCGTCGAGCATCTCGGCGATCTCGATCTTTTCCTCGAACGTCATGGTGGCGCCGGGGCACTGCTCGCCGTCGCGCAGCGTGGTGTCGAATATGATGACGCGGTCCTTATCGGACTTGTTAGCGGTGGTCATTTCAGGAATTCCTTTGAGCTTTTGCGCCCGTCATATGGTCAGGGCGATATCAGGGTCCGGTGATCTCCAACAACCCCCTGAGTGCCCAGGCGCAAACGCCCAGCCGGCCCTCAGGGGCAGATAAGGAGAAGGCCGCCAATAAGCAGGGTGGGCAGCGCGGCCGGGATCGCGGCGGCGGCCAAGGCCACCTCCCTCGAAATCCCATCAATTTGGCCGCGAATCAGCATTGCCAGACCCTTTTGAGCGCAAATCCTGGGGCAAAACCGTTGACGGATGGTTGCCGGAGGCGCGCGCTGGGGTGTTTCTAGACGAATATGGCGGCCGGCTGCAATGGGGAAAGATGGTCAGGAGGATTGACCTAACGCGGCTGACGTCGTGCGATTTGACCCGGGCGACCCAGTATCGGAAACCCGGCTCTGGTGCCAAAACGGGCAGATGCTGGCCTTGCCGCATCGGGTCAATCCAGATTACCATCGGTCACTTACAATTTTTAGTTGTTTTAATTCTAAGAGGTGCCAAGCGCGGCTTCGGCATCACAATATTTATTGGGGCGTAAGCATGAAAGCCCACACAGAAGACAAGGCATCAACAGAATCGCCCGAACCATCGAAGGTGCTGGAAGCATTCTCATTTGTGCTGTTGGCTGCTGTCGGTGTTGCGTTAGTTGCATTTTTTGGCATCAAGATCGGCGACATTGGCGTGTTGGCCTCCAAACTTGCTTTGGTCGTGGCTTTCGCGGCCGCCTGGATAGCAAAGGCGGTGCGAATTACGCTGACACGCATCCTCTTGCCCTTCAGCATGCTGTTTGTCGTCGTTCGAGACGATAAGATTGTCGGAGTGCAGTTCTGGGCAGTCGGCGCGCTCATCGCTGTCTTTGCGGCGCTATTCGTGTTGGAGTAGAACGGCAGGGCTGTCGAAGCGTAGCGCACTCCACCATTTTCGTTCGGTATTCAGCGCCTATGGTAGTCACGCGCAAGAGCGGCCTTGCCCATCTACTCCGCTTTCTTCCCCGCCACCGCCTTCGCCGCCTCGCCCTTCTCCGCCTCCAGCGCCTCGCGGATGAGCTTGAATTTGTCGAGCTCTGCCTTGTCGACTTCGGGGAATTTCAGGTCGAGCTTGTCCAGCGCGCTCACGATTGCAGATCCGATCACGACGCGGGCGAACCATTTGTGGTCGGCGGGCACAATGTGCCACGGCGCTTCCTTCGTTGAGGTGTGGTGGATCAAGTCCTGGTAGGCGGCCTGGTATTTCGGCCAGAGTGCGCGCTCGGAGATGTCGGCCATCGAGAACTTCCAGTTCTTGGCGGGTTCGTCGAGGCGATTGAGGAAGCGCTGGCGCTGCTCGTCCCTGGAGACGTTGAGGAAGAACTTCAGGATCACGGTGCCGTTGCGCGAAAGATAGCGCTCGATCGCGGCGATATCCTCGAAGCGCTCGTGCCAGATGTTTTTCGTCACCAGGCGTTTCGGCATCCGCTGTTTCTCGAGCACCTCCGGGTGCACGCGCACGATCAGGCATTCCTCGTAATAGGAGCGGTTGAAGATGCCGATGCGGCCGCGCTCCGGCAGCGCGGTCATGGCGCGCCACATGTAATCGTGATCGAGTTCTTTGGTCGACGGCTGCTTGAAGGAGGCGACCTCGCAGCCCTGTGGATTGATGCCATCGAACACACTCTTGATCGCAGAATCCTTGCCGGCGGCGTCCATGCCCTGGAAAATCAGCAGCAGCGACCAGCGGTCCTGGGCGTAGAGCTTCTCCTGGAAATCGGACAGCCGCTTGCGGTTGGCCTCGATGACCTTCGTCCCGGCGTCCTTGTCGATGCCGCCCTTCTCTGCGGTCGGGTAGGACTTCAGGCGGAATTCACTGGAGCCGTCGAAGCGGAACGGCGCGACGAAGGGGTTCAGCTCATAGGCGAGCGATTGGGACGGTTTCTTGCTCATGATTTCTCGGCGGCTTGTCTGCGGGTGTCTTATCTATAGGTGTCTTGCGGGGCGATGTGATCCGGTCGATTACGCTACCAAGAATGCCCTTCGGCAGGAAGATGATGAAGAGCACCAGCAGCACGCCATAGACCAGATTGTCCCAGCCGACCGCGCTGGTCCCAAAGCCGATGCGCAAGCTCTCCGCCAGTACGATGGTGATGATGGCGCCGACAGTCGGTCCCAGCGCGACATAGACGCCGCCGACGATGGCGGCGAACACCATCTGCAGGGAGACGGCGATGCCGCTGACCGTGTCGGGCGAGATGAACATCTGGTACTGGCAATAAAGCGCGCCTGCGAGTGCGGTCATCATTGCGCTGATCAGGGTGACCTTGAGCTTTTCGGCCGTGACGTTGACGCCGACGGCAGCGGCCGCGTCCTCGTCCTCCGAGATCGCCTCCATGGCTTGGCTGATCATGCCGCGGTCGATCCAGCGCCAGATCACGAGGCCCGCCAGCCAAACTGCGAGCGCGATCATGTACCAGGTCGTCTTGTCGTCGAATTGCAGCGCTGCGATGCTGCTGCCGCCGGCGCGACGCGGCGTGTAGCCGAGCGAGCCGCCGGTATAGTCGCGGGTTGCGGTGATGACCTGCAGCACGATGCCCGAAAGCGCCAAGGTCACCAGCACGAAATAATGCCCGGTGATGCGGAAGCGGAAGCAGGGATAGGCGACGATCAACGCCAGCACACCCGCGGTCACCATGCTCAGGGGAATGCCGATCCAGGGCGAGACGCCGAGGTGATTCCACAGCAGCGCGGTGACATAGGCGCCGATGCCCATGAAGCCGCCATGACCGAGCGAGACCAGCCCGAAGCGGCCCATGATCGACCACGACGTGTAGGCGAACGACCAGATCAGGATCAGCACCAGCAAATGCAGATGATAGGGATCGCGGTGCACGAACGGCAGCGCGACGAGTGCGATCAGCGCAATGATCCAGCCGGCGAGCTTGCTGGTCACGAGCGTCGCCTCGCGAGCAGGCCCGCGGGCCGGATGAACATCATCACGATGAAGAAGGCGAAGGCCAGCACGTAGCCCCATTCCAGATCCGAGAACAGGCCGCCGAGCGAGATGATCTCGGCGAACAGGAACGCGGCGATGAAGCCGCCGATGAAATTGCCGAGCCCGCCGAGCACGCAGATCAGGAAGGTGATCGGCCCGAACGACAGGCCGACATAGGGATGCACGTCGTATTGCAGCACCAGCAGGCATGCGGCGAGGCCGGCGAGACCACCGCCGATCGCCGAGGTGATGAGATAGAGGCGTTTCGCATCGACGCCCATCAGCGGCATGATCTGACGGTCCTGCGCGATGGCGCGGATCGCGGTGCCGGTGAAGGTGCGGGTCAGGAACAGATAGACGCCGACCATGCCGATCAGCGCGGCGGCAAACGAAAGCAGCCGGGCGTAGCTGAAGTTCATCTCGCCGAGCGCCAGCACCGGCAGGCGGATGCCGAGATTCTTGAAGTCGATGCCGAAGGCGACGGTGGCGAAGCTCTGCAGGATGAACAGCACGCCGCCGGTGGCGAGTAGCTGGTTGATCGGCGGCGCAGTCAACAGGGGCGCGATGACGAGGAAATGTAGCGCAGCCCCGAGCAGCGCGACCAGCAGGATGACGAGCGGCGCCGCGGCCCAGTACGGCAGATGGAACACCTGCACCAGATAGTACATCCCGTACATACCGATCATGACGAGCTCGGCATAGCAGATCCAGGTGACGTCGATGACGCCGAAGATCAGGTTCAGCCCGAGCGCAAGCAACGCAAGCACGCCGCCAAGCAGGATGCCGTTGATGACGGCCTCCAGCAGGTAGATATCGAAGATGTCGAGGAAGGATTGCATGCTCACACCCCGAGATACGCTTGCTTGATGGTGTCGCTGGCCGCAAGCTCCGCCGAAGTGCCGGCGGCGCGGATGGTGCCGGCTTCCAGCAGATAGGCGCGGTCGACCACCTTCAGCACCTGCTGCACATTCTGCTCGACAATCAACACCGTGAGCCCGCTGGCGCGGATGCGCTTGACGAGCTCGAACACCTGCTGCACCACGACCGGCGCGAGCCCGGCCGAGGGCTCGTCGAGCAGTAGCAATTTCGGGTTCGACATCAGCGCGCGGCCGATCGCGCACATCTGCTGCTCGCCGCCCGACATCGTTCCGGCCATCTGGTGACGGCGCTCCTTCATCCGCGGGAACAGATCGAACACGAATTCGAGCCGTTCGGAATAGTGAGCGCGTGCACCCGGCATGAAAGCGCCCATCTTCAGATTGTCGTCGACGGTGAGCCGCGGAAACAGTCGCCGGTTCTCCGGCACATGCGCAATGCCAAGGCTGACGATGCGGTGCGCCGGCGTCGCCACGACGTCGGTGCCCTCCATCGCGATGGTCCCGCGGATGGGCCGGATCAGGCCGGAGATCACGCGCATCAAGGTGGTCTTGCCCGCGCCGTTCGGCCCGATCACGCCGACCGCCTCGCCCGCTTTGACGTCGAGGCTGACATCGAACAGCGCCTGGAAGCTGCCATAGCCCGCATCGATCGACCTGAGCTCGAGCATGCCGGTCACGCCCCGATCCGGCGGCGCGCCTGCTCGGCGACGGCGGCAGCCAGGCTCGCATCGGCATCGGTGCCGAGATAGACCTCGATCACCTTGGCGTCGCCGGCGACATCGGCCGCCAGGCCTTCGGCGATTTTCTCGCCGTGATCGAGCACCATCACGCGATCGACCACGCGCATCAACACGCCCATGATGTGCTCGACCCAGATGATGGTGATGCCGAGCTCGTCGCGGATCCGGCGCAGCATGTCGGCGGCCTGGTCCATCTCGGTCTCGTCGAGTCCGCCCAGGCTTTCGTCGGCGAGCAGAAGTTTGGGCCCGGTGGCGAGCGCCTTGGCGAGCTCGAGCTTCTTCAGGCCGGCGGCACCCAAGCCTTCGACGCTGGCGTGGCGATCGGTCGGCAACCCGACCATCGCCAGCGCGCGTTCGGCCGCCTCCTCGGCTTTGGCGCGGCTGTGGCGGCCCTGGCCGTAGAAGCCGGCGAGCGTCACATTCTCGAAAATGCTGAGGCGATGGAAGGGACGCGGGATCTGGAAGGTGCGACCGATGCCGCTGACGATGATCCGGTGCGGCGCGAGCCCTGCGATCTCGCGGCCGTCGAACAGGATCGAGCCTGAGGTGGGCGGCAGCGTGCCGGAGAGCATGTTGAAGATCGTGCTCTTGCCGGAGCCGTTCGGGCCGATCAAGCCGAGGATCTCGCCCTGCTCGACGCGGAACGACAAATTGTTGACGGCGCGAAAGCCGCCAAACCGCTTGGTCAGGCCTTCGACAGCGAGCACGGCGGTCCCCTACGCTCACGCCCCAAATCCGCGGCCGATACGGCTGCAGGCCGACGCGCAGCCTTCGTGACCGGCATACATCCCTCCCCGGAGATTGTGCACTGCGTTTTTGTTTTCTTGGTGCCTATCACAGGGGGAGCGGCCAATGATGTCAAGCGCCATGGCTGCGTCGGCGCGGCGCAGGCCTGCTCAAAGCTTCCGCATGGCCGCAAGGACGCGGTTACAGCTGCGTTTCGATAAACGCCGTGACGAAGCGCGGCATCGCGGCGTTGAGATCGGCCCGGCTGCGCACCAGATGGATCGCGGCGAGCTCGGGATCGTCCTGCCGCGCGAGATTGGCCTCGAGCCGCGCCCGCAGCGCCTCGCCCGGCATATCGACGTGCAGGATCTGCATCATAGCAAGCGCAGGCCCGGTATAGACGCAATGCCAGTCCGCATCCGCGCGGCAATCGGCCGGCTTAAGGCCAGTCTCCTCCTCCAGCTCGCGCAGCACGCTGCCGACGATATCGACGGTGTCGCCCCTGATGTCGTCGAGATCGGGTGTGCCTGACGGAAAGTAGATCCGTCCGGGATTGGAGGTGTGCTGGCCCATCTCGCCGAGCACGAAGGCGCCGTCGCTGGTCAGCAGCGCGCCCATGCCGAAGCCGTTGAAGATCTCCTTGTCGGGAAAGCCCCAGTCGCGCCAGGCGAGGAAGCTTGCGAAATCGGTCTCGAAATAATTGGCGCTCAATCGTTCGCCCGCGAACACCGGATCGCGCCCGAGCAGCACGCGGCCATTCCACAGGCTCGGCTTCGCCTGCTGCTGGGCGGCGAAATGCGCGTCGATGTCCGCACGCCGCTCGTCCGCAAACGGCCAGGGCCGCTTTTGCAACGCCAAGTCAAGCGCGGTGACGCGATGAATAACCGGAGATTGCATGCTCTGCTTACTTGGCATTCCCCGTCGTCTTCTTGACCTGCTCGACATATTTGTTGGTGTAGGTCTTGGTCACGTCGATGTTGGCTTTCGCCACTTCCGGCGAACCTTCGCTGAACACCGCGAGCACCGCGTCGGCGCCCTTCGGGTCCATCTTGCCGGTTTCCGAAAACATCGGAATCGTGTTCTTCAGCGCGGCGAGGTAGAGGTCCTTGTTCTTGCCGACGATCTCGTCCGGCATCTTCGCCATGATCTCCTCGGCCGAATGCGAATGGATCCAGGACAGCGTCGCCATGATCGCATTGGTCAGTGCCTGCACCTCTTTTTCGTGCCCGTTGACCCAGGCCGTGGTCGAATAGAGCGCGCCGCCCGGATATTCGCCGCTGAACACCGCGAGCGTATCGTGCTGGGTGCGGGTGTCGCTCAGGATCTTGAGGTCGGCGTAGCTGCCTTGCAGCACCGTAACGGAGGGATCGAGCATCACGGCGGCATCGATCTGGCCCTGCTCCATCGCGGCGACCGCGGTCGCGCCGAGCCCGACACCGATCACCGAGGTGCCCATCGGATCGAGGCCGTTCTTCTTCAACATGTATTTCAGGAAGAAATCGGTCGACGAGCCGGGCGCGCTGACGCCGACCTTCTTGCCTGCGAGGTCCTTGACCGAGTTGATCTCGCCGGTGTGTTTCGGCGAAACCACCAGCACAAGGCCGGGATAGCGGTCATAGACCACGAAGGCCTGCAGCTCCTGTTTCTTGGCCGCGAGATTGACGCAATGGTCGAAATAGCCGGAGACGACGTCGGCGCTGCCGCCGAGCACGGCCCTCAGCGCGTCCGAGCCGCCCTTGAGGTCGACCAGCTCGACCGCGAGCCCGGCCTTGTCGTATTCGCCGAGCTGCTTGGCCAGCACTGTCGGCAGATAGCACAGGCAGGCGCCGCCACCGACCGCGACGGTGATCTTGGTTTGCGCCGCGGCGAGGCCCGTGCCCATCACGAGCGCCAACAATGCACCCGCCACCTTGCCAAACATCGTCCTCATGACGTCCTCCACTTCCAGATTTGGCGGCACGATAGTGCAGCGCGACAGGCTTGAGAAGGCGACTTTCGCGGCATAGCATCCACCCCACAAGAAACGCCAGAGAAACACCAAGGGACTCCCCTCATGAATCGCATTGCCACGACGTTGTCGCTTGTCGCAGCCTTCGCTGCCGGCTGCGGCGTCACTCATTTGCTGCGCCCGGCGCTTGCCGCCGATGCTATCGCCGCGCAGGTAATCCACACCGGCGAGATCGAGGGCGACAAGCTCGGCGCCGCCAATGCCGGCGGCCTCCGCTCAAAGACGTTCGTCTCTGCCGATGGCGCGACCGTCTCGATTCAGGACGGCAATGTGCCCAAGCACATGCATCCCAACACCAACGAGATGCAATACATCTTGGAAGGCACCGGCACGGTCTGGCTCGGCGACAAGGAGATCACGGTGAAACCGGGCGATCTCATTGTAATCCCGAAGGGCACCCCGCATGGCGGCACCAAGCCGAACGGCCGCCCGCTGAAAGCAATCGCGATCAAGACCCCGCCGCAGGCGCCTGACGATACGAAGCTGCTGGATTGAGCTAGCCCTCTCAGCCGTCATTGCGAGCCATCGGGGCGCGCGAACGCGCGCCCGATGACAGGCTCCGCGAAGCAATCCACCTCTCCGCGTGTACAGCACGATGGATTGCTTCGTCGCTTCGCTTCTCGCAATGACGGCGGTACTGACCGATTAGCGCTATATTATTTCATATATATCGTGCACGACAAGTTGCACGGGAGACTCAACAAAGTGGCAGCTACGACAGTGCTCGCGCGACCGCGTAGGGTGGGCAAAGGCGCGCAGCGCCGTGCCCACCATTCACGTCGAGTTCGCGATGGTGGGCACGCTTACGCTTTGCCCACCCTACGACAACATCATCGCGAGGATCGCTTCGTTCCTCGCAATGACGGTCAATTGCTACTGCGCAAAATAAGCGGGATGATCGATATCGGCGATCAGCCCAGGCTGTTGCGGCTGCCAGTCGAGCCGCGACCTGGTGCGCGCGCTGGAGGTTGGGACATCGAAGCTCACGAACCTGCCGAAGAAGCCGAAATGTTCCATCGCTTCGTCAGGCGATTTCGACACCAGGGGAATGTTGAGGCGGCGGGCAATCACCTCGGCGATTGCCTTGAACGGCACGCCCTCGTCGGCCACGGCATGGAACGGACCTCCTTCGACGCCGCGCTCAAGCGCAAGGCGATAGACGCGCGCCGCATCGAGGCGATGCACCCCGGGCCAGCGGTTGAGCCCCTCGCCGATATAGACCGAGACGCCCTTCTCGCGCGCGAAGCTGACGAGACGTGGCACGAAACCATGGTCGCCATGACCATGTACCGACGGCGGAAGCCGGACCACGGCGGCGCGCACGCCGCGCACCGCGACCGCGCTCGTCGTCGCTTCGGATGCGCGCGGATAGGCGGACGAGACCGGAATCGGCGGATCGTCTTCGGTCGCGACGCGGCCCAGCGCCACCCGCGCGACGCCTGACGTGGTGATCAGCGGGCGCTTCGAGCCTTCGAGCACAGCACCGAGCGCCTCGATGGCGCGGCGGTCATCCTCGCAGTTCTGCGCGAACCTGGAAAAGTCGTGATTGAAGGCGCAATGAATCACCGCGTCCGACTTCGCCGCACCGCTTCGCAAGCTATCCAGATCTTCCAGCGTTCCGTAGTGGACCTCGGCGCCATCGGCGGCCAGCGCCTCCGCCCCCTTGTCCGAGCGGGTCATGCCGAGCACCTGATGGCCGGCAGCGATCAGATCCCTGGTGACGGCCGAGCCGACCCAGCCGTTGGCTCCAGTGACAAATATGCGCATGAGCAAGTCTCCAAGTTTCGTTGGAGACACATCTCGGCTGCTAGGCTATTCTGGTAAAGTAGTGACCTTATCATGGTATAATAGCTAACCGGATGAACGAATACGTCGCTGAAAACCTGCTCGGGACCTATCTGAAGGGCCGCCGCGCCAAGCTTGATCCGGCTGCGCTTGGCTTTCCCGCCAGCCGCCGGCGCACGCCCGGCCTGCGCCGCGAGGAAGTGGCGCAGCGCGCCAACATCAGCCCGACCTGGTACACATGGCTCGAACAGGGCCGCGGCGGCGCACCGTCAGCCGACGTGCTCGACAGGATTGCGCGCGCGCTGATGCTGACGGATGTCGAGCGTGAGCATCTGTTCCTGCTCGGCCTCGGCCGCTCACCCGAGGTGCGCTACCAGAAGAACGAAGGTGTCACGCCGCGGCTGCAACGCGTGCTCGACGCATTGCTGCCGAGCCCAGCCATCATTAGGACCGCGACATGGGACATCGTGGCCTGGAACAGGGCCGCGACCATCATGCTGACCGACTATGGCGCGTTGCCGCCGCACCAGCGCAACGTGCTGCGCTTCATCTTTCTCGATCCGCGCGTCCGCGCCGCGCAAGCTGACTGGGAGAGCGTGGCGCGCTTCGTGGTGGGTGCGTTCAGGGTCGATGCCGCGCGCGCCGGCGCCGCGGCGGAGGTGCAACCACTCGTCGACGAGCTGTGCCGGCTGAGCCCCGAATTTGCAGCGATGTGGCGCGACAACGACGTTCGCAGCCATGGCGAGGGCATCAAGCACCTCAGGCATCCCGTCCTCGGTCCGGTCGCCTTCGAATATTCCGCGTTCGCGATCGATGGCCGGCCGGATCTCAGCATGATCGTCTACAATCCGACGGATCCTGATGTGATGGACAAGATTCGCGGGCTGATGGACTCGACGCCCGCGGTTGAACCCGCGTGATCGTCGCGCTCGGCGAGATGCCTTGACGCGCCGTATCCCACGCCGCGGTCACGGCACCGGCTATCGCAGCGCCATCAACCGGGTGCGCGCTCCACGGCGTGGCGCAGCCAGACCATGCCGCCTTCGAGCGTCTCGCAGTGGGTCAGCCGCAGCGCCTGCCCGGCGCCTGGACGATCATCGTCCGGGCCGTGATAGTCGACGATGCTTTGCGTCCCAGCCACGCCGTCGACGGCCGGATGGATCAACGTGCTGAATTCGTCGATCAGCCTGTGCTTGAGGAACGCGCCATTGATCCCGCCGCCGCCTTCAAGAAGCATCTTCTTGACGCCGAACACCGAGCCAAGCTGCTCCATGGCGCGGGGCAGATCATCGCCCTTTGGACCAGCAAAGATATACGACACGCCGTCCTCGCGCAGTTCCGCGAGATAGACGTCGGAGACGTGCTCGCCCAGCACCGCAACGGCGTGGTCGCCGCCGACATTGTCCTTGCCATAATGGACGCGGCCCGAAGGGTCGATACCGACCGCGAGCTTGCGGCCGTGGCGCCTGGCGACGTGGGTCTCGCGTGGAACCCTTAGCGCATTGGCGATGTGTCGCTCGGTTCCTTTGGCCATTTCGCTCATGGTTTTGCGGCCGATGATCCATCCATCCGCGTCGAAGCCGTCGTGGATCCTCTCATAATGCCCGCGCAGGACACTGGCAGAGATGCCCGCCGCCACCGCGGTAAAGCGGCTGGGATGAAGGCGGCCGTCGATCGACGTGCCCATGTGGCAGATGATGTGAGGGCGCATAAGCGAGTACTCTTCGGGTTGAATGGTGCGATGATAGGAACCGCTGTGGTGGTCGAGTCGGGCACAGCTTCATCTATGTCGCCGCACGTGGAGATCAACTCGCGGCGGGCCCGTCCTAATCGCGCGGCGCCACCGTCGGCCGCCAGACAAGCAGCCGCTTCTCCACCACAGTTACGGCCATGTCGATCAGGATGACGAACGCCGACAGCACGAACATGCCGGCGAACACGCCGCCGACGTCGAACGTTCCTTCGGCCTGCTGGATCAGATAGCCGAGGCCGGCGGCGGCGCCGAGATATTCGCCGACGACGGCGCCGACCACCGCGAAGCCGACCGAGGTGTGCAGCGAGGAGAACATCCATGACAATGCCGACGGCCAGTAGACGTGGCGCATCAACTGCCGCTCGCTCATGCCGAGCATGCGGCCGTTGTCGAGCACCGTGGTCGGGACTTCCTTGACGCCCTGGTAGACGTTGAAGAACACGATGAAGAATACCAGCGTGACGCCGAGCGCGACCTTGGACCAGACGCCGAGCCCGAACCACAGCGCGAAGATCGGCGCCAGCACCACCCGCGGCAGCGCGTTGGCCATCTTCACATAGGGATCGAACACCGCGGCGACGCGCGGCTGCCGCGCGAACCAGAAGCCGACCAGAATGCCGGCAGCCGAGCCGATCACGAAGGCAAGGATCGATTCCCACAGCGTGATCGCGAGATGCTTCCAGATCACGCCGGTGTAGAACCAGTTGACGATCTGGCTGAACACGTCGACCGGATTGGAGAAGAAGAACGGCGGCAGCAGTATCTTGCCGAACACCGGCACCGACGTGAGGAATTGCCACAGCGCGAGCGCTATCACGGCGACCAGGATTTGCAGCGACAACAGCGTCACGCGTGACATCAGGCCGCTCCCGCCTGCGAGGACTGGACGTAACCTTTCATCACTTCATCCTTCAGCACGCTCCAGATCTCCCGATGCAGGGCGTGGAAGTCCTTCTCCATGCGGATCTCGGAAATATCGCGCGGCCGCGGCAGCGCGATGCGCCAATCGCCGATGATGCGGGCGCCGGGGCCGGCCGACATGATCACGACGCGGTCGGCGAGCGCGATCGCCTCCTCGAGGTCATGGGTGACGAACAGCACCGCCTTGCGGTCGGCGGTCCACAATTCCAGCAGCAGATTGCCCATGATCTGCCGGGTCTGCGCGTCGAGCGGACCGAACGGCTCGTCCATCAGCAGGATTTTCGGATCGCGGATCAACACTTGCGCGAGGGCGACGCGCTTGCGCTGGCCGCCCGACAGCATGTGCGGATAGCGGTTGGCGAAGGCGCCGAGCCCGACCGAAGCGAGCCATTTCTGCGCACTCGCCAGCGCCTCGGCACGCGGCGTACCCCTGATCTCGAGCCCGATTGCGACATTGTCGATCGCGGTCTTCCACGGGAACAGGGCGTCGGCCTGAAACAAATAGCCGGCATCGCGATTCAGGCCCGTGAGCTGCTTGTCGAAGATCCGCGCCGTCCCCGCCGCCGGCTTCAAGAGCCCGGCCGCGACGTTCAGCAGCGTCGATTTTCCGCAACCGGTCGGCCCGACAATGGCGACGAACTCGCCATGCGCGACGACCAGATTTGCCTGCTCGACCGCGGTATAGACGCGCCCATCCGCCAACCGAAACGCCACCGTCGCGTTGTCAAGCGCGACCGCCGTCGGCCCTGTCATCTCCACCGCGTTTGCCTCCCGAGCTTTCGGGGATGGCTTAGCGAGTCGGGCGGGCAAGTTCAACGCAGGAAGTTGGCGCAGGCGCCCTCTGCGGGATAGCGGGTTGAGAATTGGCCCGACATCGTTAAGGCTGCCGCCATCAATGCGACAAAGCGCCCGGCCCCCGAGCCGGAGCCAGGAGACAGATCATGCGGATTGCAGTCGTTGGCGCCGGAGGCGTAGGGGGTGGTTTTGGTGCCGCGCTGGCGTATGCCGGAGCCGACGTCACGTTCATCGCGCGTGGCGCCCATCTGGCGGCGATGCGGAACGAAGGGCTCAGGATTCAGGGCGGCCGCGGCGACACGCATCTGGTGCCGACCCAGGCGACCGACGATCCGGCAAGCGTCGGCCCGGTCGATGTCGTGCTGTTCTGCGTCAAGCTGTGGGACGTCGAGAGCGCCGGGGCGCACATCAAGCCGATGGTCGGGCCCGACACCGCCGTGATCCCGCTGCAGAACGGGATCGACGCGCCCGAACGGCTGATCCCGATCCTCGGACCAAACGCGGTGATGGGCGGCGTCGCACAGATCAGCGCGTCGATCGTCAAGCCCGGCGTGATCAACCAGGTCGGCACCTTCATGCGCATGATCTTCGGCGAGCTCGACGGCCGCATCACGCCGCGCGGCAAGGCGCTGCTCGAACTCTGCCTGAAGGCCGGCTTCGATGCGACGCTGAGCGAGGCGATCATCACCGATCTCTGGATGAAGTTCGTCGGGCTCGCCACCAACGCCGGCATGACCGCCGTGACCCGGCAACCGATGGGCAGACTGCGCGACGATCCTGACCTGCGCCCGTTCTTTATCTCGGCCTGCGAGGAAACCATCGCCGTCGCCCACGCCAGCGGCATCAAGCTGCCGCCGGATGCACTGGCAAAAGTGCTGGATTTCATCGGACACGCGCCGCCTGCCATGAAGGCCTCGATGGCGCTCGATCTCGAGCGCGGCAACCGGCTCGAACTGCCGTGGCTCAGCGGCAAGGTGGTCGAGCTCGGCCGCAAGCTCGGCGTCGCGACGCCGACGCACAGCATGCTCTACGCGGTGCTGAAGCCCTATGTGATGGGCGCCCCGGCGTAGAGCGCGTACGCAAGCGACACCAGGCCTCCGTTTTGAGGCTGGAGCCGATCTGTGCCGGGACGCGCTGGAACTGCGCGACCGGGAGCGATCGCCGACGCCTCGCCGGCCACAATCGCTACACAAAGTTGCGTGTTGCAATCCGGATGCAATCTGAGGCAAACTCACTCATAAATTGCGCGGCCTGACCACGCGGCAGCCAATGGGCCCAACGTTGAACAACTACGCATTCGCTAGCGCCATAGGACTTTTCCTCGGGATTGCGATGGTTTGGTGGGTTCGGCCCGACACCAGCGCCGGAACCGTGTTTATCGTGGTCGCAAGTACCGTCTTCTGTTTCATTGCCAGCGTCGTGATAGCATTTGTGGGCAAGTTGTTTCTCAAAGCCCCCGCAGCAGGTGGCCACGATGACACGAGCTAGATTTTTATTCCTGTTACCGATTGCGCTTATTTTTTCTTGCAGCGCTCACGCCGAATGTCGACTTGATCCCGCCGCATGCAGAGCGCTGGAAATCAAGGCGCTGGAAGAGGCGGCCAGGGCTGCGAAAGCCCACCAGGATGCCGGCCATGAGGTCGGGCATACGATCGAGAGAGCCGGCCACGAGGCCGTGCCTCCTATCGAGAGCAGCCCCCACAACACTGGGCCTGCTGTCGAGAGTGCCCCCCACAACACCGGACCTGCTGTCGAAAGCGCCCCCCACAACCCTGGGCCTGCTGTCGAGAGGGCCGGCCACGACACCGGACCTGCCATCGAAAGCCCCGCCGGAGGCGGCGCGCCCCCCCCGCGCAGAGCCGCCATTCGCCCCAGCAGTGCTGCGACCACCACCAGTGAAAGCGACTCCGCAACGACACCCCTCGAGCCGGTCCGCGCGTATCTGCGCGCAAGGGAGATTCCTCCTGCTGGTGCCGGCGCCTACGGCCTCGTCGTTTTCCATTCCAAAGCCACCTCAGCCAATCAAGCCAAACTGACGATGGTCTGCAATTCCTTCGTCGCGTTCTTTCCCCGTCAGGAGACCGCCAGTGCCCCGCTGAAAGATCAGATGGTAACGATCTGGCCGCTCGATAATCCGGACGCCAAGCAAGCCAGGAACGACGACTGCGAGTTCGCCGTCGCTCACTATGATCTCAACGCCTCGGAGGCCGCCATCAGCGATGCGCAGCATCAACACGCCAACTTCGATGGCGAAGGGCCCTATCTGGTTGGCTGGTCACCTTCCAATACCAGGGGGGAGCCGGACAAGCTGGTTCTCGTCATCGACATGTCGGCCGATAACAGCCAGGCGCTGATCGATCAGAAATTCCTGTTCTGGAAAAAACAGATCGTTGAAGATCCGTCGCGCTGGCGACACGGATTTTCGATCGAAAGCGTACGGGCAGCGATCCGGATTTTCGCCGATCAATATGGTCAGGCGATGCTCGACGCCATCAAGCTGGTCGGGGACAACAAGCCCTGAGCAGGTCGAGCCGGGCTATGCCGGGTCACCCTGAATTTCGCATTATGACGCCAAACAGACGTGGGCATTCATCCGAGAACGGTGTAGCTTCCTCACGCGGTCAAGATTTTTGCTTGCCGAGAGCTGCAGATAAAGCGGGAACACGCCGAATTCTCCGCTTCCGATAGTTGGCAGCCTATTCCATCGGCGACCATTGTTCCGACTCCAAATTTCCAGCGAACGCGTGCGCTCATCTGGGGCGCACATTCACATAAAGCAAAGTTCATAGGGAGACTCATCGTGAAAACACAATACACCGTTGCCTTCTCCATGCTTGCCGGCATCGCGGTTGGCGCCGTCGCTATCCAGGGACTGCACGCGCAGTCGTCACCAAAAGCCTATGTCGTTACGGAGATCGAGGTAATCAATCAGGAAGCGCAAAATGCATACATCCCGAAAGTCGTCGAGGTGATCAAGTCGACCGGCGGAGCATATCTGGCGCGCGGCGGAAAAACCGTCGCGCTCGAAGCCGACGCACCGAAGCGTGTGACCATTGTGGTCTATGACAGCCTCGAAAAGGCCCAGGCTTCGCGCAACTCGCCGGCCTGGGCCGCACTGAGCGCCGAGCGAAGCAAGGCGATCAAAACCAGGTCCTACGTCACCGAAGGCCTGGCGAACTAGCTTCGGAACGATCGACACCCGTTGCGAGGCCGCCGGTGTTGGCGGCCTCTTTGGTTTCAAGGCGAACCGCGTCAACGTTGCGGCATGCCTTCGGGGATCACCGTCGCGACGATCGAGGCATCCAGCGCTTCGTAGTCGTGCAGCCCGATGGTTGCATAGAGCTCGGCGCGGGTCTGCATCCTGTCGATCATCTTGTGGGTGCCGCCGTCGCGGGCGATCGCCGCGTAAAGCAACTCCTGCGCCTTGTTGGCGACCCGCAGCGACGAGACCGGCCAGATCACCATCGCATAGCCCATCGCCGCGAACTCGGCGGCCGTGAAGAACGGCGTCTTGCCGAACTCGGTCATGTTGGCGAGCAACGGCGTGCCGGGCATCCGCTCGGCGAAGGCGCGGAACATCTCGGTCGTGTTGAGCGCTTCGGGAAAGATCGCGTCGGCACCGGCTTCCATGTAGAGCCTGGCCCGCGCCACCGCGCCGTCGAGGCCCTCGGTTGCGGCGGCGTCGGTGCGCGCGATCACGACGAGATCGCGCCGCGCCTTCGCTGCGGCGTGGACCTTGGCGGCCATGTCACCGGCATCAGCGAGCTTCTTGTCGTTCAGATGGCCGCACTTCTTGGGGAGAAGCTGATCCTCCAGATGCACCGCGCCGGCGCCGGCTTCCTCGAAGACGCGGACCATGTGCATCACGTTCAGCGCCTCGCCGTAACCGGTGTCGCCGTCGACCAGCAGCGGCAAACCGGATGCACGCGCAATCTGACGCACGAAAAATGCGACTTCATCGACGGTGATCACCCCGAGATCGGGCAGGCCCATCGATGCCGTCATGGCCGCACCCGACAGATACAACCCCTTGAAGCCCGCCGCCTTGGCCTGCAGCGCCGCCATGCCGTTGTGCGCGCCCGGCAGTTGCAGGATGCCGGGTTGACGCAGCAGGGCGCGAAACCTGCGGCCTGCGCTCTCGGAGGGAAGATCGGCGGCGACGAGATACGGCATGACGGCTCCTAAGCGGCCCGCACCGGCGACGGCAGCTTGCCGCGCTCGCCGAGCGGGATGAAAGTCAGGTTCTCCGGCCCGACATAGTTCGCCGAGGGGCGGATGATCTTGTTGTCGACCCGCTGCTCGATGATGTGAGCGGCCCAGCCCGACGTCCTGGAGATCACGAACAGCGGCGTGAACATCGCGGTCGGCACCCCCATGGCATGATAGGACACCGCACTGAACCAGTCGAGGTTCGCAAACATCTTCCTCGCCTCTCCCATCACCCTCTCGATACGGTCGGCGATCTCGAACATCTTCATCGAACTGTTCTCGCGCGACAGCTTGCGCGCGACTTCCTTGATTACCTTGTTGCGTGGATCCGAGATCGTGTAGACGGGATGGCCGAAGCCGATCACGACCTCCTTGGCTTCGAGGCGCCGGCGGATATCGGCTTCCGCCTCATCCGGATCGGCATAGCGCTTCTGGATCTCGAAGGCGACCTCGTTGGCACCGCCATGCTTGGGACCCCGCAGTGCGCCAATCCCGCCCGCGATCGCGGAATAGATGTCCGAGCCGGTGCCGGCAATGGACCGCGCGGCGAAGGTCGAGGCGTTGAACTCGTGCTCGGCGTACAGAATCAGCGAGGTGTGCATCGCCCGCTCGTGCGAGGCCGACGGCGCCTTGCCGTGCAGCAAATGCAGGAAATGGCTGCCGATGGAGTCGTCATCGGTTTCCACCTCGATGCGGCGGCCGTGATGGGCGAAGTGGTACCAGTAGAGCAGCATCGATCCCAGCGACGCCATCAACTTGTCGGCAATGTCGCGTGCGCCCGGATGGTTGTGGTCGTGAGCCTCCGGCAGCACGCAGCCGAGCGTCGAGACGCCGCTGCGCATCACGTCCATCGGATGGGCTGCGGCTGGCAGCGCCTCGAGCGAGGCACGGACCGCGCCCGGCAGGCCGCGGAGCCCTTTCAGCTTCGCCTTGTAGGCGGCAAGCTCCGCCGGAGTCGGCAGCGTGCCGTGCACGAGGAGATGCGCGATCTCCTCGAATTCGCAACTCTCGGCGACATCGAGAATGTCGTAGCCGCGATAGTGCAGATCGTTGCCGGTTCGCCCGACCGTACAGAGCGCGGTGTTGCCGGCGACAATGCCGGACAGCGCGACGGATTTCTTCGGCGCCGGTTTCGCGGCCGTTTTGGTGTCGTCAGCCATGATATTCTCCTTTGCTCGGCCACTGCGGTGCGGCTGCTACTTTTTCCAATCGAAGATGCCGGACGGTTGCACGCCGCCGAGCCGGTCAGGCGCAACGCTGAAGGTCAACCCGTTCAGTTCGCCTGCCCTAAGCGACGGCAGGCGTTCGACGGCGGCCAGGAAGCGATCCTGCTCGGCCGCTGCGATGACGCCTTCGGCGAGGGTGCGGAACTTGGCGACGTATTGCGGCCGCGCGAATGGCCGCGCGCCGAGGGGATGCGCATCCGCCACCGCGATCTCGTCTGATATGACCGAGCCGCCCTTGAACGTGACGACGACACGGCCGCCGAAGGCCTTCTGGCGCGGATCGCTGCTGTGATAGCGCCGGGTCCATTCAGCGTCCTCGACCGTCGAGATCTTGTGCCAGAGCGCGACGGTTTCAGGGCGTCCGGCGCGCTCCGGCGCGTAGGACGTCTGATGATGCCAGCCGCCGTCCTCGAGCGCGACGGCGAAGATGTACATGATGGAGTGGTCGAGCGTTTCGCGACTCGCCGTCGGGTCCATCTTCTGCGGATCGTTGGCGCCGGTGCCGATCACATAATGGGTGTGATGGCTGGTGTGGATCACGATGCTCTCGATCTTTGTGAGATCGCCGATCTTGGGCCCGAGCCTGCGCGCGAGATCGATCAGCGCCTGGCTCTGATACTCGGCGGAATGCTCCTTGGTATAGGTGTCGAGAATGGCGAGCTTGGCCTCGCCCTTTTCCGGCAGCGGCACAGTGTACTCGGCCTTCGGCCCGGACAGCAGCCAGGCGATGAAGCCGTCCTCGCCTTCCCATGCCGGTGACGGCGCGCCCTCGCCGCGCATCACGCGGTCGACGGCCTCGATCGCCATCTTCCCAGCGAAGGCGGGTGCATAGGCCTTCCAGCTCGAGATTTCACCCTTGCGCGATTGCCGCGTCGTCGTGGTGACGTGGAGCGCCTGCTGCACCGCCTGGTAGATCGTCTCGGTCGGCAGGCTGAGCAGCGTGCCGATGCCGGCCGCTGCCGATGGCCCGAGATGCGCGATGTGGTCGATCTTGTGCTCGTGCAGGCAGATGCCCTTCACGAGATCGACCTGGATCTCGTAGCCGGTCGCCAGCCCCCGGATCAGCGCCGCGCCGTCAAGGCCGCAATGCTGCGCGACCGCGAGGATCGGCGGGATATTGTCGCCGGGATGCGAATAGTCGGCGGCGAGAAAGGTGTCGTGGAAATCCAGTTCGCGGACCGCGACGCCATTGGCCCAGGCTGCCCATTCCGGCGAGATGCGCATCGACGGCGACAGGCCGAACACGGTTGCGCCGGGCTGGAACGGATGGGCCTGCGCCTGGGCGCGCGCGCTTCGCACCGGCCGGCGGGCGACCGAGGCCGCGGCGACGGCCGCATTGTCGATGATGCGGTTGCCGATCATCTCGACCACATCGGGCGCGACGGCGACCGGGTCGGCGGCCACTTCCGCGATCTTCCAGGCCAGTTGGTCGACCCGTGCGAGCTTCTCGGCGGATTTGTAGGTGCGAACGCTATGCTGCTTCACGAAAGCTTCCTTGTGCTCAAGTCAATTGAAAGGCCGGCGACGACGTATCGGCCGCCTCACCCATCGCAGTCGGACGGCCGGCATCGTCGACCGCCACCATCTCGAAACTACCGCGAACGACCGATCGCCGTCGCCCGCTGATTGGATTTTCCCGGATCAACTCGACGGCGACCGTCATCGAACTGCGGCCCTCGCGCTCCACCCGTGCAATCACCTCGACAAGTTCGCCGACCGCGACCGGTTCGGCAAACTCGATCTTGTTGGACGCTGCCATCACCACATTGCGGCGAGCCCGGCGCACGGCGGCGATGAAGGCAGCCCGGCCCATCAGGCTCAGCGCGTTGCCGCCGAACAGCGTCCCGTAATGGTTGGCACGATCCGGAAAGACGACATCCAGGAAGCGTGTCTCGCCGGCCGGGCCCGGCTCGTCGCGCACAGCGGATAAATTCATTCTGTTTAGCTCCGGCCTCTTGTCATTCGGCCATAACTTCGCAATATCCGCTAAGCCATCCGGTTGAAAATAGCTGATATGGTGGATTTTTGCGTAGCAACCCCACACCTTTTGCAAAGTTTGCAAAGTCGAGGACAAGCCGATGAAGAAGACATTCATGGGTGTCCGCCTGAGGCGGCTGAGGGAGGAGCGGCGCCTGACCCAGGCCGCGCTCGCGGCCAAGCTCAACATCTCGCTCAGCTACCTCAACCAGCTCGAGAACAACCAGCGGCCGCTGACGCTGCCGGTGTTGCTTGCGCTGAACAGCGCCTTCGGCCTCGACGTGCAATCGTTCTCCGAAGACGACGAAGCCCGGCTGATTGCCGATTTGCGTGACGTCCTCGCCGATCCCGCCCTGGGTGAGACGATCTCCACAGCCGAGTTGCGCGAACTCGCGGTCAACATGCCGGCGGTGGGACGCGCCTTGATCGGCCTGCATCGCCGCCAGCGCCAGGCGGCCGAACAGGCTGCGACGTTGGCCGCGCAACTGGGCGAAGACCGCCAGGCCGAAACGATCCTGCTGCCGTCGACGCCCTATGAGGAGGTCCGCGACTTCTTCTACGCGAACAACAACTACATCCCCCGGCTGGACGAGGCGGCGGAAGCGCTGGCGTCGGACCTCGCGCTCGTGCCGGGCGCGATGGCCGACAGCCTGACCGCCCGTCTCGCACGCGAGCACAAGGTGTCCGTCGTCATCGATCCCGGCGCCATCGGCACGCAGCGCCGGTTCGACCGCAGCACCAACATCCTGCACGTCTCGCAGCGGCTGCGGCCGGGACAATTCGCCTTCCAGCTTGCCACCCAGGTGGCGATGCTGGCCTTCGATCACGACGTGACCGAGCTGGTGAAGGCATCGCGGTTCAGCAGTCGGGAGGCGGAAGGGCTCGCTCGAATTGGCCTCGCCAATTATTTCGCCGGCGCCCTGGTCATGCCATATCGAAAGTTCCTGGCCTCTGCCGAACGGCTTCGCTACGACATCGAACTGCTGGGTGAGGAATATGGTGTCGGATTCGAGACCGCCTGCCACCGACTCAGCACGCTGCAGCGGCCGGCGGCGCGCGGCATTCCGTTCTTCTTCATTCGGGTCGATCGCGCCGGGAACATCTCCAAGCGCCAGTCGGCAACCGATTTCCACTTCTCGCGCGTCGGCGGCACCTGCCCGCTCTGGAATGTCTACGAGGCCTTTGCGAGCCCGGGCAAGATCCTGACCCAGATTGCCCGCATGCCCGACGACCGCACGTATCTGTGGATCGCACGAACCGTCACGCACAGTCCGGGCGGTTACGGCTCCTCAGGCAAGACATTCGCGGTGGCACTGGGCTGCGATCTCAGGCACGCCGATCAGATCGTCTATTCACGCGGCCTCGACCTTGCGAGCCCCGAAAACGCGACGCCGATCGGGGTGAGCTGCAAGGTCTGTCAGCGGCGGGAGTGCCCGCAACGCGCCTTCCCGCCGATCGGACGCCCGCTCAATGTCGACGAAACGGTGTCACGCTTCGCGCCCTACGCCGCCGCGCCTGATACGGCGCGTCGACAAAATTGAGCTGCGTCAGCGGTGATGACGCGCCCGGCGTTTCGGCGGCTGCCCTGCGTAATAGGGGTTGACGTAGCACTCCGCCGGACGGCCCGACGCCGTCGCCTGGCACTGCGGTAGCGAGGTGAAGCTGCAATCGATATAGTTCCCGCCGAACGCGCCGCCGTAATATTGCATGCACACCGGATAGTTCGGATCGTAGGTCTGTGCGGCCGCAGGCCCCGCGAAGGCGACCGCAAAAGCGGCGATCGCGTAGAGTCTCAAACGCATCGGATTCTCCTTGGTATCGGACGGTTTCGTCACAACGGGCAGAGTTAGTCAACCGCAGCGACGCGAACGCTGCCATGCGACGCGCCCGATTCCGAGAGATCAGTCGGCGTGATGGCGACGCGGGTGCACCCGGCTCCGCGGCGCCGGTTTCGGACCTGCATAGAACGGATTGACCGTGCAGGTCGCCGGTCGCCCGGAGGCAGAAGCCTGGCACTGCGGAAGCGACGTAAAACTGCAATCGATGTATTCCGGCGTCAGCGTGCCGCCATAAACCTGCATGCACACAGGATAGTTCGGATCATAGGCCTGCGCCGCGGCGGGCCCGGCGAAACACACGCCAAGAGCGGCAAGCGCGTAGAGTTTCGGGCGCATCGGGTTCTCCCTCGTTGTTCGGACCGTTTCCCCACAACGGCCGGGGTTAGTCAACAGGCGAGCCGTCACAACGGCGAGATGCGCACACTCTGCGTCGCGAGCGACCCCGTATCGACAATCAGGCCGACGGCACCGCCGGTCAGCGGCAGGCCCTCGGTATCGCTGACAGCGAAGATCTTCCGAGCCCCGACATAGGCCTCGATTTCGTTGCCGCGGAGCTGCAACGCGAGTTGATAGCGGCGATCGAGCTCCCAGTCGAAGCGATCGCTGGCAAGAATGGTCTCGTCGTGCAGCCGCTTGACGAGCCTGACACGGCCGCGACCGGCACGGTCGAACATCAGTGCGTAATAGCGCTCGCGCCCCTGAATGCGCGCGGCAAGCCCCCAGGCATCGGCAAGCAGCGGCGTCACCTCGGACGCGACACGATAATCCTTCCAGTCGCGCGTTCCCTGCGCGACGAAACCGATGCCTTCGCCGTTGCTGACGCGCAGGCCCTCCCAGCGGGTCTGGAACTGGCTGGCATTGTTGACCCAAGCCTGCTTCCACATCGTGCTCAGATTGTCGTCGGGCCGCTGCAGGACCGTATCGGGCGCGCCGTTCCAGGTCAGGGTGTCGAGATAGATCGTGCCGTCGACGCCGAGCGGATCGTCCGTCGCGATCTCGACGCCGATTTCAAAGATCGGATAGCCGCCGGTTTCCGGGATACGCCAGCTCAGCAGCGCATCGCTGCCGGCAGCAAGCTCCTGCTGATCGCAATGGATTTGCCTGAGCTCGTCGCGCACATCGTAGACGCTGGCGAACAGCCGGGCCGTAACCTTGCCGCTGCTGCGATCGGACTCGAGTCGGCATTCGACGGTCTGGCCGGAATAGAGCGTCGGACAGGCGATCAGCTGATAGGTCGGCATGGTGAAGACCTCCTTGTCGAAGAAGGTCGGGCTGGCGACGCGCGCCACGCGGCCGGGCGCTAGACGGCGCAGGTCGATCGCGAGGCTGCGCGATCCGCTCTTGCTGTGTCCGGCAACGTTCCGCAAGCTGGCCTCATGCAGCCGCGCCGGCGAACCGCCCAGCGCACGAAAACCCTGCAGGCTGCCGGGAAATTCGAAATTAAAGCGCGCACCGTTCTTCGCGGCAGCGGGCGCCGGCCGCCCTGCCAGCGCATGCCCTGCCCTGATCAGCGATTGCGCTTCGATCACGGCATCTGATATCGCGCCGCCGCCATCCGCCGTCGAGATGTACATCCGATCGGCGACCGGCGTGCGGAAGTCCGGACCGGCGTCGATGCCGGCAAGGCCCGTCCTGATGCCGAACAGGCAACCGACATTGCCGGCATTGCAGTCGGTGTCCCAGCCTGCGGTGTTGGCGATGCGCATCGCGTCCTGAAAGCTGGTCTCGCCGTAGAGCGTTGCCAGAATGATCAGCGCATGGTTGGGAACGACGTGGCAATTGCCGGCGAACTTGTCATAGCCGTAACGCCCGGCGATCAGCGCGCGGGTCCGCTCCCAGTCGCGGCCGTTGTCGCCGGCATGCCATTCGCGGACGTCTTCGACGACGCGGCGGATCAACGCGTCCTTCGGCACGAATGAAAGTCCGACATCCAGCAGCTTCTGGACGTCGCGCTCGACAAAGGCCTGCGCCTCCATCGCAGCCAGCAGCTTGGCAGCGTGAACGGACTCACCGTCGTGGCTGACGCGCCCGGCCTGTTCGGCCAGATAGGCTGCCTGCTCCGGATTGCCCGGGCTGACCATCGCCCAGCCGTCGATGAAGATCTGCGCGCCGATCTGTTCAGCCACCGTCTTGCCGTTGAGGGCAATCGAGCCGCTTTGCGGGGCGGGAATGCCTGCCTTGAGCCTGAGATAGGCGGTATGCTCGGTGGAATTGCCGATGCCGCCCCACCACAGGATCGCGCGCTCCTCAACAATGTAGTTCAACCAGGCGTGGCCGATCTGCTCGGAGGTGAGATGTTTCGGGAAGCCGTTGTCTTCAAGCGCGCGCGGGAACGCAAACGTGCCTGACACGTCATCGTCGGTCACGACCAGATGGTGCGAGCGCAGCGCGACGTCGCGGCGCTCATTGACGTAATAATTGATCGGTCCGAGCTCCTGCATGATCCGCTCATAGGTCCAGCCCTCGAAGGGACGGCCGAGATAGACGCCGATCAGCTTGCCCAGAACGCCTGCATAGACGCGTTCCGCATAGTCGTGAGGAATGGCCGGCACGATGTGTTTTCTCCCTCAGCACGTCGGTCAGACCGACGAGCGTTTCATGATTTCGAATTTCAGCTCAAAGCTCCTGCCGGGCGCCTTCAGGCCGCCCGGTTGCAGCCGCTCGATCAGCGTCCGTGCGGCGAGCGCGCCGAGATCGAGTTCGGGCTGGCGCACCGTCGTGAGGCCCAAGAGCTTGGCGACCGGAATATCGTCGAACCCGGCAATCGCGATGTCGCCGGGAATCGACAGTCCGGCATTGCGCGCCTCCTCCATCGCGCCCAGCGCCAGCACGTCGCTGGCGCCGAACACGGCGGTGGGCCGGTTGCGCTTTCCGGCCAGCAGCCGCTTCATCGCGCGTGCGCCCGACTCTTCGGAGTACGCGCTATCCGTCACGAATTCCGGCGACAATCCAGCTTCGCGCATCACCGAACTATAGCCGAGCGCCCGCCGCTTGCTCGGACCGAACTCGGCCTGGATCATCGCGATGCGCCGGTGACCGCGTACGATCAGGAAGCGCGTCATCGCGGCCGCCGCCTCCACATTATCGATGTAGACGCTGTCGATCGCGAGCGGCCCGTCCGGCTTGTGCTGGCTTTCGAGGCGAACTAGCGGAATTCCATTGCGTGCGAGCACCGCAAGCTCGGGGACGCGGAGGTGAAAGAACGTGGCGACCACGCCGTCGGCGCGGCCCTGCAACAGCCAGTCGATGGCGCGCGCCTCGCCTTCCGGGCGGCCGTCGGTATCGTAGATCAGAACGTCATAGCCGGCCGGCGCCGCAACCGTCTGCAGGCCGCGGACGAGACCGGGATAGAACGGGTTGGTGATGTCAGGGATCACGCAGGCGAATGTCATGGTCCGCGCGCTGCGCAGCATCCGCGCCGGGTGGTTCGGCTGATAGCCAAGCTCGCCGGCCACTTTCAGGATGCGGGCCCGCGTCGCCGCCGGAACCGACGGTGTTTCCGCCTTGTTCAGCACCAGCGACACCGCGGCCTGCGAGACGCCGGCCGCCAGCGCAATATCCTTCTGGGTCGGGCGGGCGGGTGCACGCGCGTCGCGCCAGTTGCGCCCTCTTGTGGTTGTTGACGGCTTCATTAGGCACAGTTATACGTATTACTAAAGCAAAAGCAACATATCAGCGCATCGTGCGCAGGAGCGAGGTACGCCATGCCATTGACCCGACGCCAGATCGTTGCCGCGATTCCTGCAGTCGCGCTCGCGAGCCAGCTGCCCCGCGGCGCACGCGCCGAGGACGGACGCAAGGTCGTGACGTTCTGGTTCGGACAGGCGAATTCGGACGGCCAGGCCACCCTGCGCAGCGATCTGGTCGAGGCATTCAACGCCTCGCAGGACAAGTACCTGCTGCAGATCGAAGTGAAGGGCGCCGCCGTCAACAATCTGCTCAAGGTCGCGCTGGTTGCCGGCAACGGTCCCGATATCGTTCAGACCGCTGGCCCCGCCTATCTCACTGCGATCGCAAACGCCGGCCAGGTGCTGGCGCTTGACGACTATGCCGACAAGTACAAATGGAAGGAGCGCTTCCTGGCGCCGCTGCTCAACACCAGCGTCTATGGCGGCAAGCTCTATGCGCTGCCGCGCGACTACGAGTCGATCCATTTGTTCTACAACAAGGAGCTGTTCAAGCAGAACGGCTGGAAGCTGCCGACCAATCGCGCCGAGATGGAACAGGTAGCCGACGCCGCCCTCGCCAAGGGCATTATCCCGTTCGGGGCCGGCAACGCCGACTGGAAGGGCGTCAATGAGTGGCTGATGACGGTGTTCCTCAACAACGTCGCCGGCCCCGACAATGTCCGCAAGGCGCTTTCGGGCGAGTTGCCCTGGACGTCGCAGCCCTTCGTCGAGGCGGTCGAATTATCGAAGGCCTGGTTCAACAAGGGCTATTTCGGCAAGAACTATTTCTCGCTGACCATCGAGCAGAGTTTTCTGCAGGTGGTGGCGGGCAAGGCCGCGATGGCGCTGGGCGGCACATGGTCGTTCGGCACCAAATCCTACGGCATGTCGAAGCCGGACACCGTGATGGACGTAACCTCCGTTCCCACGCTCGGCTCGGCGTTCACGGAATCGCTGGTGCATCTGGCCTGCGGGGCGACGCTGTCGATCGCGAAAACCTCGCAGAACCCGGACGGCGCGGCGGCGGTGTTCGACTTCATGCTGACGCGAAAGTTCTACGAGAGCATGAACCGCGACTGGCCGGGCAAATGGGCGCTGCCGGTCAAGGATTTGCCGCCGGATATGCTGCAGGGCATCGGCTATCCGCTGTTCGAAAAGACCATCGCCACGCTGCATGAGGCCTTCAGCAAGGGCCAGTATGGCTTCACCACCTGGACGTTCTGGCCCGGCGCCACCAACAGCTATCTGATCGACGGCATCGAGCAGGTCTGGCTCAACAAGATCACGACGGAGGCCTATCTCGGCCGGATGCAGACGCTGTTCAGCCAGGAGGCCAAGGACGGCAAGGTGCCGCCGCTGCCGCCACGCACGGCCTGAGCAAAGCAGTGTGGCTGTTCGCGCTTCCGGCGCTGCTGATCAATGTCTGCATCATCCTGATCCCCGCCGTGCTCACCTTCACGGCCGCGTTCTTCATGTGGGATGGTGTCGGCACGCCGGTGTGGGCCGGGCTCGCCAACTTCCACAACATGTTCGACGATCCCGTATTCTGGTCGGCGTTGACTAACAATTTCATCTGGACCGCGATCTTCCTGACCGTCCCGGTCTGCATCGCGCTGTTGATGGCGGCTGCGCTCCTGATGGCGCCCGAGGCACGCATCGTGGTGCAGTCGATCATCTTCCTGCCGCGTATCATCGCGGTCGCGGTCACCGGCCGCATCTTCCAGGGCATGATCTTCAGCCCCGCCACCGGCGTCGTCGCCTGGCTGAATGAGCACGGGTTTTCGATCTCCGACCCGCTCGCCGATCCGGATCGCTCGCTGTATGCGGTCGCGGCCGTCGACATCTGGCACTGGTGGGGCTTTCTCGCGGTGGTGTTCCTCGCCGCGATGCGCCAGATCAGCATCGACCAGATCGAGGCGGCACGGCTCGACGGCGCGGGCTTCTTTGCCCTGTTCCGCTATGTCTTGTTGCCCGGCATCCGCCCGACACTCACGCTGATGCTGATCCTGACCGTGATCTGGTCGTTCCAGGTGTTCGAGTTCATCTTCATCGTCACCCGCGGCGGTCCGGCCTATGGCAGCGAGGTGCTCGCGACGCTGGCCTATCGGCACGCCTTCTTCGAAGGCGACGTCGGGCAGGCGGCGGCGGCCGCCTGCGTGATGAGCCTGTTCGGCCTGTGCGCAACGGCAGCCTATCTCTGGCTCCAGCGCGGCGACGACGCGCAATCGACATGAAGGAAGACCGCTGGACCAGAACCATCAGCTTCGCGCTGATCGGCGTCGCCTCGTTCAGCGCGCTGCTGCCGATCGTGCTCGCCGTGATGAACGCGCTGAAGACAACGGTCGAGATATCAACCAATCCGCTGGCGCCACCGACCCAGTTGCACTGGGAGAACTTCACCTCGGCCTGGCGCAACGCCGCGCTCGGCCCGAGCCTGCTGCACAGCGCCGAAGTCGCGGGTCTGACCATCCTGATGGTCTGCTTCACCGCGACGCCCTGCGCCTATGTTTTGGCGCGTCAGAAGGGCAAGGGCTGGCGCGTCCTGACCTTCTATTTCATGGCGTCGATCACCGTGCCGGTGCAGCTCTATCTGTATCCACTCTATTTCATCTTTGCCAAACTCGGGTTGGTCAATTCGATCCCTGCGGTAGCGCTGATCTACACGGCGATGTTTTCGCCGTTTGCGATCTTCCTGCTGCGGACCTATGCGCTCGCTATTCCGGTCGCGCTCGAAGAGGCCGCGCGGGTCGACGGCGCGCGGCCTTGGCAGGTGTTCCTCTACGTCATCCTGCCGATGATGCGGCCAGGGCTGCTGACGGTCGCGATCATCGTCGGGCTGAATGCGTGGAACGAGTTCGTAGTCGCCGTCACCTTCCTGCAGAACGACAGCAACGTCACGGCGATCGTGCGCTTCTACAATCTGACCGGCCAGTATTCGACCGACTGGGGCGAGATGCTGGCCGCGGCCATTATGATCGTGCTGCCGGTCGTGCTGGTGTTCGTGTTGCTGCAGCGCCGCTTCATCGACGGCATGACCGCAGGCGCGGTCAAATCATAGTCGCAGCTTTATTACTGGCCGTCCGCCGGCTTGCCGTCGTCCTCGCCCAGGCAGCGGATGATGAAGGCGGTGGTGTCCGGCGGCAGGACTTGCGCGGCGCGGGCCTTGAGTCGGCACTCGATCTGCGCGATCTGGCGGGCGAGCAACCGGTCGCTCGACAGCGACGCCTGCCGCAACCGACGCAGCGAGATGGGCGAGCCGTCCGACTCGAAGCTCAATTCGTATGTCTTGCCGTTCCGGTCGGTGGCGGCGCAGGTAACGCTGGAGACCTGCCGCGTCACGAAGCTTCCGATCTGGCGGCACGAGCCCGTCGACATCTCGACCTGCGGCACCGGCAGACCATCGACCCTCGGCCGGTCCCGCGACTTGAGCAGCATGCGGTCGATCGAAACCTCGAACAGATTGTCCTGGGTCCGCTCGGCACTCTCGCCGGAGAACGACACGATGTGGCTGCTGTCGGCGGGATCGTCGAGCACGACGGTGAATTCCGAACGACCGCGCAGATTGTGGAACTAGGCCACCGCCTTGCAGGTGTAGCTTCGTCCGGCGATGTTGACGTTGCGGCAAGTGGGTGACGCCGGTAATCTCAGCTCTGCAAATCTCAGCTCTGCGGACCCGATAGTCCGATCTCCCGTTCAGCGCGGAACACGTTGCCGTAAAGGTTGGCGATCCACTGCCGTCCCCGCGCCGTCATGTTGAGGTCACCGATCGCGCCCTGGATGTACGGCGCCACCATGTTCCAGTAGAACTGCGGATAGCGATCGACGATGTCGGCCGGCGAGTCATAGCCGAGCTGGCGGTTGATGCCGACCTCCTCGAATTCGTGATAGAGCGCGTTGGCCTTCCGGATGTAGTTGGGATCGCCGAGCTGCCCGATGAAATCCGCGGCGCGCACGATCGCCGCCTCGTCGTCATATTGCTGGCCTTCCGATGCCGGAAACCTCGTGCCCTCGATGTCGCGCGCGACCCGCTCGCGGTCGAGCGGAACCACGGCCTCGAGCCTATCAAGCACGTAGAGCTTGGAGCGGTCGACATGATAGAGCATCAGCCCTGCGTCCGACGAGCCGCGCGGCAACACCACCTTCTTGCCGGCGGCATCGATGACGTAGCCATCCGGACCGTCGCCCTTCAGGAGGCCACGTACATAGCCGATGTCGTGGGTCAGGCAGGCAATGATGGTGTGCGTGTAATCCTCAGCGGTGATATGGGTCCGCAGCGCACGGCCGCACATGATGTCATGCCCGGCGAGCGTAACCAGCAACGTATGTTCGACATTGTGGTAAAGCGCATCGCTGTTGCCGATGCATTCCAGGGCGATGCGGGCGGCAGCCGGGAGCAATTCGCCAAAACGCGCCTGTGACGCCCCGAAGGTGCGCTGCACATGCGCAGCGAGAAACTTTTCCAGGGCGCTTGCCGCCAATTCAGGTAACGTCATCATCGATGCAGCCCCGACAGCGCAACGTTCCTCGCTGGCCCCGATCTCACGTCGTAGTTGGGCACGGACTATAGCGCATCCGCAGGCGTGCGGCTACGCGCCGCCGGCAGCGATCATCCAGGCCAACCGTATTTTCCCGGAATTGCTCACCGCGACACGACGGGCGCTGATACTGGCATGAACCCTGCATGAGTCGAATTTGACCGGGATATTCACACCGACAAGGGCCGTCATGCTTGTTACGCTCGTCGCAATTCTCTGCAATTCCCAGCTCTGCATGGAGAAGGTTGTCACCACCAGTGATCAATCCGGCATCACCATGGGAGCCTGCGCAGTCAATGCACAAATCGGCATCGCCGACTGGCTCGCCAAGGGGCCGTATCATGAATGGCGAGTGCAGAGCTACAAATGCATCATGGGCAAATACGTGCCCAAGAACGATGTGTGACGTCTGGTGTAGCACCTCACACGCCGGGAAGTCCGGTTCGGTTAGGTGCACATCGACGTAAGCATCTTGTCCAAGAGCGCCTCTGCTTTCGCTCGCAGCGGTTTGGCATCGCACTCGGTCGCAAGCGCGATGCAGACCTGCAAGCCACGAACGAGCGTGGCCCGCTCGTCCTCATTGGTCGCAGGCGTGATCACGGCTTCGTAATACAGGGCTTCGGCCTCCAGCCCACGAAACCCCTGCTGCCGGGCCGTGTTGCGGGCGTCCCGGACCATTGTCAGTGCGTCGGCCAACTCACCCTTCCGGCTGAGAGCAAGCGCCAGGAAGGCCGAGCTACGTACAACGGTCGACGTATAGCCAACCGCCCGCGCGGTCTCGCGTGCTTCTGTCAGGATGGCGCACGCGTCATCGACCCGGTCCTGCTCGAGATAGGCCATACCACGCTGGCTGCCGATGACCGGCGCGAAAATCCGCACGCCGTGCTCCTGCGCCAGTGCAAACGCCTCATCGAGCAAGATCGCGGCAGCCGCCCCGTCGCCACGTGCCAGGATCAGGCTGCCGCCGCTATAGGCGGCCGCAACGCGATCGAACGGACGGCCGCTTTCGTCGGCGATTTCGTCCGCCCGCCGTTGAAACGAACCGGCCACATCGAATTCTCCAAGCGCCGTGTGCGAGATCGCCTTCATCATGCAGCACACCAGAAGCAGATATTTTGGTGTGGTGCCGATCGGCGCGCTGGGCTCCGGTCCCATCAACCGGGCGGCAGAGCGTCCGAGAGCCTGTTCGGCTTCGCGATAACGGCCGCCCAGATGGTACGCCTGTCCAAGGCCATATTCAGCGAGATTCAGCCAGCCAAGATTGCCCCATTCTTCCGCCAGATGAACAACCTGCTCACCGGTGGCGATGGCCTCGACCGCCGCACCGTAGAAATTCTGCGCCGCCGAGCGGACCGTCATCGCCGCGACTTTGCGACCGATGTCACTGATGGAATCAGAGCGCCGTTCAGCTTCCTTCCCAAGATCGAGCCATTCGGAAACCCTGCCGGACCCCATGAAGGCCATCCGCGCCTCGATGCGCAGATCAACGGCCTCGGCCTCACGCTCTCGGGAAATCGACGTTCGGTCGAGCGCATCCATCGCGATCTCGAAATGAGTGGCTGCATCGGCGAACGCGGAGCGTCCGACACATTTCCGCGCGACGGTTCGACCATAGGCAAAAGCCTTTGGCCAATCCTTCGCACGCGTCGCATGGTAACAGAGCTTGTCGGGCTCATCCCGCAGGCTGTCGTCGCGTTCCAAGACCGAAAGGATGCGCGTGTGGATCCGTTCGCGCGTGCGCTGGACCATCGTGTCGTAGGTGACCTGGCGCACCATGTCGTGGGGAAACTCGAAGGACTCCACTGAAACATCGCCAGCCCTGACGAACAGCTCGGCCCGATCAAGCGTGGCCAGACAGCCCTGCAACAGCGCATCGGGGAGTTCAGCAATCTCGCGCAGCGTGCCCAGCGTGGAACGCGGACCAAGCGCCGCTGCCGCCTGCATGAGCGCATGTTCTTCCCGCGATAACCGATCGAGACGCGACGCGATCACACCCTGGATGTTGGGAGGAATTCCCAGTTCGTCGATGGATCGCGCAAGGACCAGCGCGCCCCATTGCCCCTGGAGAACATCCGCCTCCTTGAGACCACGGCAGACTTCTTCGATGAACAACGGGACATTGGCCGTGTGGCGAAGGATCCGGCTCTTCAAATCGAGTGTCGTTGCTGAAATTCCGAGAATTGCGTCCAGCATGGCCAGCCCCGCCCTCTCCTCGAGGGGCCGCAGAACGAGGCGCTCGGCGGAGGCTCGGTCGATCCAATCGGGGAGGCCATTCGTCCGGCTGGTGACGATAATCAGCAGATTTCGGGCACGCAGCGAAGAGAGGGCGGCCATCGCGGCATCGCTGGCCCGGTCGACCCAGTGCAGGTCTTCGATCAGCAGCACCGTGGGCTTCCGGCACGCGAGTGTCTCGATCAGCGCGCAGGTGGCATCGCAGATCGCGCGGCCACGCAATTGCGGCTCCAACCGGTCCCAGTGGGCGTCTGATATCGGCAGGTCGAGAACGGCATCGATCGCCGTTCGCATGATCTGCGGCAAGCCCGATCGCGGATCCCCTCCATTACCCTGCTCATAGCTCCCCGTCGCCGAGCCGAGGACGGACAACAGCAGGCCCTTGAGCGCTGCGAACGGCGAACTTTGCAGGTTGGGGCTGCATTCGGCTTCGACGATCTTCCAGCCTTCCCCCTCGAGCTCCTGCACGAGCTCGTGCACCAGACGTGATTTCCCGATGCCAGGATCGCCGCTCAGGCAAACGGTTCGGCCATTGGTCCTCGCAGCCTCGGCAATGTTCCTGAGCAGCTCCGTTTCCGGCAAACGACCCACGAAGCGTGAAATACGGCGCGCCTTCCGAACGCGCCAACTCGATAGATCGTTTGCTCCGACAACCCGATAAACCGGGACCGGGTCCGCGAAGCCGCGGAGGATCTTCGATCCCAAAGATTCAAAGCGAACGTGTCCTTCGGAAAGCTTCCGACAGGCCTCCGATGCAAAGATCTGACCGGGTTCCGCAATCGACTCCAGCCTGGCGGCCAGATGCTGCGCCGCGCCCCCAATCTCATAGACTTTGGAGAACTCGCTGGCGACCACATAGGTCACGACGAGACCGGAATGAAGCCCGACCCGCACCTGCAGACCCGGATCGCTGAGGCTGTCCACCCGTTGGACAAGCTCGATCGCAGCGTGGCAGGCCAGCGGCGCGTGGTTGTCGTCGGCGATCGGTGCGCCAAAGACGGCCGAGAGGCCATCACCCAGTTCCTTGCTGACGATGCCCCCGAACTGACGCACGGCGGCGCGCATCGCAGCCAATGCGGGTTCAAGGCGCGACACAGCCTGTTCAGGTTCGAGCTCGGCAACGAGACCCGTCGACTGAACCACATCCGCGCGGAGAATTGTCACGAACTTTCGTTCGCTATCGGGGTCCACGGTCGAACCTGTTTTTGCGGTCACGTCGGCAGAGGCAAGCAGATGCCCAGCGTCCCTCCTGACAGAGGGTGTGGAGCGATTGTGACGTAGCCGGACCGGTCGGACAAGCCCCCCGCAGAGTCGTGCCCGGGTCAGGATACCCGTTCTTCGTGTTGTAATCACAACGCGGTCTTGCCAATCACGCAACCTAGCGTAGACTTCCTCTCCATAGTTCCATCACCGCTTACTTTTGAAAGGATGTCTAATTATGCCCGTGAAATTTGGCGGAGCCATCTTCAACAATCAGCAGTTTAAGGATCACATGAATAAGCTTTACAACCCGATCGATGCCATGAGGGCGAGCGTGGCCACACTCAAGGCCTCGGACCAGATCCACATGGCGACGATGGAGTACGGGCAGTACCAGCCGGTATTGGCGCCACTGAAGGGCTGGCCAGCCGGGGCCGGCCAATTCTGGATGAAGGAGATGGGTCAGGCCCGTATCGATCTCAACAACACACCGAACACGACGCCGCTCTCGAAAGACGAGCCCGACGTCATCCCTTTGACACGGTGCGCGCTGCTGGACGCCTGCCTGCGCAAGTGCTTCAACTCGCAACCCGACCCGATCTGCATCATTGTCGACGTCGAGGACCTGCCGGCGGGCAGCAAGGTGCATGAGGTCAAGCTGGATTGGGAATATGCTGACGGCAGCGACCGCCCGACCCTGCTTCGATTCACGATGTGCTGTCCGCCCAAGACGTCCTGATTGGCGACGTCCTGATTGGCGACGTCCTGATTGGCGACGTCCTGATTGGCGGCTACCTGACCGATGACGTCCTAATTGATCGGTGGCGCCGCCTCAGACCTGCCGCATTCGGGCAGCCCGCCGCTCGAATGCGGCACAGTCAAGTCGTGTGAGGGCCTGAGCCTCGGCGGGAGCGAGATTGAGTTCCCGCGCGATTGACCCTGGATCGGCCAACAGCCGCGCGCGCAGTTCCTCGTCCAGCAGCGCCCTGCTCAGCAACTCTTTCAACTGCCGGCTTGGTGTGGGCAGCGTGTCGGCTTCCAATTGCTTTCCCTTCTCGCTCGCCCGCTAACCATGATCTCCGGCGCGCGCCACCAGCGACGCACCGAAACGGACCGCCTCGACCGCGTCGAGCGATTTCACGCTTGGAATAGCGCCGTCCGAGAAGGCGAGCAGCGCCTCAAGCAACTCGGTACCGACGGCGCGACGCAGCGCGTCCATCAGCCGGTCCGAAGTTCGATCGGCAAAAAAGATGCCCCTCGCCGCCTTGAGCAGACGCCCTCCGTCCCTGCGCGGAACCAGGCCCGCGCGCGTTGCGCCTTCCATCCAGAATTCGAGATCGACCATCGGCACCGTGATCGGCTTCATGTCGAACGGCGAATAGACCAGGGCGACGTCGCCGTCACGGCGTACCGCGCTCCGCCGGAAGTAATCGTAGACCCAACCGACGCCGATCATTCCGCAGCGGTCGAGCTCGGATGCACGCAGTGCCCCCATGCTCGACGCGCCAATGACGGTCTTTCCCTGCTCGATAAGGCCAAGGATCTCCTTGGGCGACACCGACATGCTCTGGCCGAACTCGCCATCGACGATCACGATGATATCGTAACCCTGGACCGAAGCGAGATCACCACGCCGGACCGGGGGCGCATAGGTGGCGACGGCATGCTTGCGCATGTCGATCTCGGCGGTCGATGGGCCGGCAAATACGATCATCCTCGGCGATGTCTGCGGATCGACGATCGGCTCAGCGGCGTCGGTTCGCGTCATATGATCTGCCGCAATGCCCGAGGTCCCAGACTCGCCCGGCCGCCATGCTCGATGAAGAGCGTCCACGATTCGGCGCGCGGCACGACGACCCGCACCACTGGAATTCCGACCTCGGCCCGCGTGAGATCGAATGTGACGGCCTGATCGAACCCGGCGTCGCGCATCCGGTCAACGATGAATTCGACGTCTTCATTCACCGATGCATGTTCGCGGGATGGAATATCGCTGAAGCTGATGGTTGGGTGACCGGGCTCGGGCAGCGGGTGCGCAACGGCAGGCGCGTAATCCGGGATGTCCTCCCGGCCGCCATGGATTCCGGTCAACCGCGATTGGGCAGCCTCGGTCAGCGCGCGGGTCAGTGCGATGCGCGCATCGGGATGGGTGCCGGCCCCGCCATAGGCGATCGCGACGCCGGCGGGACCATCACGTTCGGTGACGATGCAGTCGATTGTCGGGATCCCGACCGCGGATGTCAGATTCCGAAGCTCGACCTCGAGACCGGCACGCTGCATCTTGCGGACCAGCGCTGCGGCCTGGCGGGGCAGGCCCCGAAGCGAGATCAGAGGCGCGCCCACCGGTTCTGACGAATGCCCACCGTCAAAGCCGATCTCGGACAGGGTTGCGGCCACCGCCGGCCCGACCAGTGATCCCGCCATCGCCAGCGCGGTCGTGTCACGCTCGATCACCTCGCAGAGTGCGTGGCAGAGCGCATCGATCCTGGTGTTGCCGGACGCAAGACCATTGGTGCTGGAATAGAAGAGCAGCGCCGCCAGGAAGGGACGATATGGCGCCAACAGGCAGTTCACCGGCACATAGGCGGGACAGCGCCCGATCAGGTCGAACCCCTGCGCCCACTCCAGGCGCAAATTCTCGCTATAGCCGCGGACCATCGGCACATGAATGTCGAACGGGTCCACGCAAGCACTTTGATGGCGCAGGTTGGCATGTGATGCAGCGGTGATCGGACCGTCATACCATTCGGCCGCGTGCCGCTCGACAGCTTCCATCAGCGCGCCCGCGTGAGCCTGGTCCCGCGTAATGCCCTTGCCGTTGTAATAGGAGATACCAGACTCGGCATCGTACGGCCGCACCGCCGTGAAATTCGGAATGCCGATCCGGTCGAGATCGGTCACGTCGGCGACCTTGGTGACGCCGATGATGTCGAGGACGGCGCGTGCCCGGCGGATCGTCGCGGCCGGCTTGACGGAACGCTCGACGCCCGCGGCGCTGTACTTGAGTTCCGTGGCGCCGAGCCAATAGTCGTAACTGCACTGATCGGCGCTCATTGCCGCCCTTCCGTCGACGCTGCCGACAGCATAATAGATCAGATGCGTATCTCACAACCGATCCGGTGATCGGCCGGCCCCCTGGGAGGGACAAGACCTGATGCCCGCAACGCCGCTGATCATCTACGCGCATGTTGGCAAGAGCTTTGACGGCGGCCGCGTGGTGGCGGTCGACGATGTCTCGCTGGAGGTCGCCGAGGGCGAATTCCTGGCGATCGTCGGCGGCTCGGGCTCGGGCAAGACCACGCTGCTCAGGCTTGCCAACCGGCTGATCGAGACCGACCGCGGCCGGATCTCAGTCGAGGGTGAGGATGTCAGCGAGGTCGACCCGATCCAGCTACGCCGCCGCATCGGCTATGTCTTCCAGAGCGGCGGGCTGTTTCCGCACCTGTCGGTCGCCGGCAATATCGGCGTCACACCAAGGCTGTTGGGCTGGCCGCAGGCCGAGATCACAGCACGGGTCGACGAGTTGTTGGACCTGGTGCGGCTTGACCGCGCGCAATATCGCGACCGCCTGCCGCATGAGCTCTCCGGCGGCCAGCGCCAGCGCGTCGGCGTGGCGCGCGCGCTGGCGGCCAAACCGCGGATCGTGCTGATGGACGAGCCGTTCGGCGCCCTCGACCCCCTCACCCGCGACGCACTGGGCGACGACTATCGCGCGCTGCATCACAAGCTTGGCCTGACCACCGTGATGATCACCCACGACATGACGGAGGCGATCCTGCTTGCAGATCGTGTCGCGGTCATGCGCGGCGGCAGGCTGTTGGCGCAGGGCACGCCGGCGGAGCTTTCGGCCAGCACCGAGCCTTACGTCGGCGAGCTGATGCGCACGCCGCGGCGGCAGGCGCAACGGCTGAGCGCGCTGCTGCCGCGGGATGACGCGGCATGAGCCTATCAGCCGATCCCCGCTGGAGCGAGGCGCTGGCGCATTTGCCTGACTACCTCGGCAATCACGTGCGCGTCAGCCTCGCCGCGCTGGCGCTCGGGCTCGCCGTCAGCCTGCCGCTGGCGATCGTCGCCCGCAACCGGCCGCTGCTGCGCGGCGCGCTGCTTGGGCTCGCCAGCGTCGTGCAGACGGTGCCGGGCCTCGCGCTGCTGGCGCTGTTCTATCCGCTGCTGCTGGCGCTCGCGGCGCTCTCAGCCACGTGGTTCGGCTTCAGCTTTTCGGCATTCGGTTTCCTGCCGGCGGTGCTGGCGCTGGCGCTTTATTCGATGCTGCCGGTGTTGCGCAACACCATCACCGGGCTGTTGGGCGTCGATCCGGCAATCCTGGAGGCAGCCCAAGGCGTCGGCATGACGCCGCGGCAGTCGTTATTCACGGTCGAGCTGCCGCTGGCGCTGCCGGTGATGATGGCGGGCATCCGCACCGCGGCGGTATGGGTGATCGGCACCGCGACGCTGTCGACGCCGATCGGCCAGACCAGCCTCGGCAATTACATCTTCGCGGGGCTGCAGACCCAGAACTGGGTGTTCGTGCTGTTCGGCTGCCTGGCCGCGGCCGTACTCGCGCTCACTGTCGACCAGTTGCTGGCGCTGATCGAGAACGGCCTGCGCAACCGCAGCCGCGTCCGCGCCGGGCTCGGTGTTCTCGGCATCGCCGCCCTGATCGCGGCCACGCTGTTGCAGGCGATCGCGCGCCCGCATGCGAGCTACGTGGTCGGCGCCAAGACCTTCACCGAGCAATATGTGCTGTCGGCGCTGATCGCGCAGCGGCTGCAATCGGCCGGGCTATCGGCCACGACGCGCGCCGGCCTCGGCTCCAACGTGACCTTCGACGCACTCGCCACCGGCGACATCGACGTCTATATCGACTATTCGGGCACGCTGTGGGCCAACCAGTTCCACCACACCGATATCAAGCCGCGCGCCGAACTGCTTGGCGAGTTGAAGGCGACGCTGGCGCGAGCGAACATCACCCTGCTCGGCGAGCTTGGCTTCGAGAATGCTTACGCGCTGGTGATGCCGAAGAAGCGCGCCGACGAACTCGGTATCCGCACGATCGCCGACCTGGCGTCGCGGGCGCCGACCATGTCGATCGCCGGCGACTACGAATTCTTCTCGCGGCCTGAATGGGCCGGCATCCAGAAGGCCTACGGGCTGTCGTTCCGCACCCAGCGACAGATGCAGCCGGATTTCATGTATGGCGCGGTCGCCTCCGGCGAGGTCGACGTGATCGCCGGTTACACCAGCGACGGGCTGATCGCGAAATACGACCTGGTCGCGCTCGAAGACAACAGGAACGCGATTCCACCCTATGACGCGATCCTGCTGCTGTCGCCGAAGCGCAAGAACGATCAGGCGCTGACCGCAGCGCTGCAGCCGCTGCTCGGCAAGATCGACATTACTGCGATGCGCGCGGCGAATCTACGCGCGGCCGGCAACGATGCATCATCGTCGCCGGACGTCGTGGCGCGTTGGCTGTGGGAGAAGGTCGGGGGCAAATGATCTGTCCGTCATTGCGAGGAGCGTAGCGACGAAGCAATCCATCTTTCCTCGCGCGCGGAACGATGGATTGCTTCGCTACGCTCGCAATGACGGAATTCAAAGTCCCTTGATCGTTCCGGCATCGATCAGCATGCGGTTGAAGCGGCGCGCCTCGGCGCCATCCTTGCACGAATAGAACATGCCGTTGCAGCGGAGCATGATGGCCTTCTGCTCCTCGAACGACGGATCGAGCGGAATGCCGGCAGCCTCCTGGATCACCAGCGGCAGATAAGCCGCATCGATCGTGTCCATCACCGCGGGGCTCTTCACCGGCTCGAAGTTGATGGCGTCGATCGCATAGTATGTCGCGTAGTAGCGCGGGTCATACGCCATGAGCTTCTTGCCGATGCCGGCCTCGTCGAGTTCGGGATCGAGCAGTTGCGGCGAGAATTCCGGCTGATGATCGCCGTAACGCACGATCAGGAACGGCTGCGCCGGAAAATTCTTCTTCAGCGCCGCGACGAAACCGGCATAGTCGTTGGCGCTCATGGCCTGCCGGCGCAGATATTCGTCGACCGAGGCCACGTTGCCCGGCCGCTTCCAGGACGGCAGCAAATCGGGACGGAATTTCGTCTCCCACGGGAAATGGTTGGCGGCGAGATAGACGAAGGCGAACAGCGGTGCGCCCGGCGTCTTCTGCTCCGCCATCAAATTGAGCGCCTTGTCGTAGAAGAAGCTGTCGGGCTCGACGTCCTTGGCGTGCAGATCGTGCGCGTCATAGAAGCGCTGGACGCCGGTCGTGGCCTGGAAGCTGCGCGCGCTCATGAAAGCACCGAACGCGGGATAGAGCGAAAGCGTATCGTAGCCGCAGCGGCGCAGCGCCAGCGGCAGTCCGCGCTCGACGCGCCCCGACGCGATGCGGGTCACGAAATAAGCAAAACGGCCGAACGAGCGGGACGACAGCCCCGCCAGCACGTTGTACTCGGTAAACCAGCTCGGCCCGCCATTGCTCTCAGCCAGGAATTTACGCTCGACGCCGTCATAGGATTTGAACTGGCTGCCGTAGCCCGGCGGCACCTTCACGCCAGCGGCCGCGCGGATGTCGAAGCTCGATTCATCATGAATCATGATGATGTTCGGCCGGCGGCCGGCGGGATGGCAGGCATCGACCAGCGGCACCTTAAGCCGGTCATTCACACTCGCATCCGACTCCATGAAGCCGTAGCTGACGAAATCGGAGACCGCGGTGACGCCTGACCGCGCGAATTTCGACAGATAGCCGTCGTCGTAGTAACCGCGCCAGGCCTCGTCAGGCCAGGTGAAGGCATAGGCCGAGAGCACTGCCGTGCAGGCGAGGCAGGCGGCGGCCGCCGGCAGGCGGCGGATGCGGAACGGATCGAGCCACCACAGCGCGTACATCAGCGGCAGCGTGACGAGGCCGGCAATTATGATCGACCAGCGCAGGTTCGGGAAGATCGTGAGCAGAAAGGCCGCGGTGTCGCGGTCGATCACCATCAGGTCGACGAAATTCGCCGTCATCTGCACCACGTCGTGCTTGAACCGCGACAGCAGCACCAGCACCACGACCAAGGTCAGCGACAGCGCCCCCGACAGCGCCGGCCTGCGCAGCAGCGCGATGAACAGGAAGTTCAGGATTCCCCAGGTCAACAGGAAGCAGAGCCGCGCGCCGAAATCGGTTTCGGTCCGCAGCATCAGGATCAACGCACCGAGATGCGGCGCGGCGACCGCCATCAGCCGCCAGATTCCGATGGCGACGAGGCCGCCGGCGAGCGCGGCAACGGAGGAATTTGGCTGTGGCGCGGGCGCCATGGGTGAGACGCAATACGACCCGGCGCAATGCATGAGCCTTGGCTGGCAAAGGCCAGGAGACGCACGGTACAGCCGGAACCTGCACCGCGTCATAAAAACGTAGTGGAATCGTCATGAACACGCAATGAACTTGCCGGCCCGCACGCGGCCGGGCCGGCGCTGCGCGCCTTAAACTTTCGCAGCAGGCGTTACGTGCCTTGCGACACCCGCGATGAAGAGATCGATGATCCCTGCGGCCGTCTGCTCGACGTCCGCATCGCTGACACCCCAGCGCGGCAAATGGCCGTCAATGTTCATCCGCGCAAAGCCGTAGACCAGCGCTCGACCGGCGATCTGGACCAGCTTCAGATCCACAGGCCCGAGCTGGCCAGCCGAGACAGCTTCCGCCAACAAGCGCTCGGTCAGGGCGATCAACTCGGCATTGTCGCTGGTAACCCCCGCCGACCGGTCATGGTCGAAAAAGCGGCGGCTGGAGATGATCTCGAAATGGGTGGGGTTGCGCATCGCCCAGCGCAGATAGGCCATCCCGAGCCGGCGGAAACGGCCCAGGGGGTCGGCGGGCGGCGCATCGGACAACGTCGCCTCGATCTCGGCGCGGAATCGGCGTTGGGCTTCCTCCGCCACCGCGTTCATCAGGGCATCCCGGCTCGGAAAATGCCGGAACGGCGCCCCTGGCGAGACCCCGGCACGGCGGGCGGCCTCGCGGACGCTGACCGCCTCCGGCCCACCCTCGCCGACCAGTTGCATGGCGGCGTCGATCAGGACGCGGCGGAGGTCGCCATGGTGATACGGCTTCGCCGCCGGCGCGCGCGCCGTGGCCGGGCGCGGCTTGGCCTTTCGGGATCCGGACGGTGAACGGGTGGCGGGGCGGCGCATCCCGGACCTCTAGCATCACCCCCTTGTGAATGTAAACGCTGATTACACGGATTGACCTGATGTCGCCGCGCTATGTAATTGGCGATTACATTGCAGGAGGACACCTGAACATGTGGACACGTCAAAACTGGTTCGAGGGCTGGCGGCTGTTTGCCGTGCTCACGCTGATCCTGATCGGCCTCAGCTTCTGGATCGCCGGGATGCGGCAGTTCGAGGTCGAGGGCGTGCGGATGGTGATCCGCTTCACCGCGCGAACCTCGCTGTTGTTCTTCTGCTTCGCCTTCTCGGCCGCGTCGCTGGCATATCTCAGGCCGAACGCCTGGACGCGGTGGCAGCGCCGCAACCGCCGCACTCTCGGCGCCACTTTCGCCGCCTCGCACACGATCCATGCGGTTGCGATCATCTGGTTCGCGGCCATCGACCCGGCCGGCTTCGCGGGCGCGACCTCGGCCGCGTCCTACATCTTCGGCGGCATCGGCTATGGCTTCATCATCGCGCTGACCGCAACCTCGTTCGATCCGACCGCGGCGATGCTGGGTCCGCGCGCCTGGCGCGTGCTGCACCTGACCGGCGGCTACTATCTGCTGCTGCAGTTCACGGTCTCGTTCGGCAAGCGGATTCCCGAGATGCCGCTCTACGCGCTGTTCCTGATCCCGCTCGCCGCCGTGTTCGCGCTGCGGATGGTCAGCATGGCCTCACGGCCCGCACCGCGCCCGGCGCAGGCGGCTTAGGCCAGCCCGCGAGGCCAGCACTACACAAGATGGAATTTGCGGCCAAGCTGGCGGTGAATCGACATCACGGCACGATCGACGTCGCTGATCAGGCTGTCGCCAAGCACAACGTTTGGAATTTCCCAGTTGCGGTCGCTGTGACTATGCGGCAGCGCGGCGACTGCCGGCACGCGGGCCGTCTCGCAGCCGGGGTGGGCCCGCAGCGCATCATCCGCAAGACGGGTCAGTTCGTCGTGGCTCTTTGCCTCGGTCATCATGTTTGGCGTGACACCGGAAGATGGCTCACTGATGGCCGAGATCTTCCAGCTCCTTGGCGCGGGCTACCGTCATGTTGCGCATGCATTCGCCCGCATCGATGCGGGCGATGGTGCCTTCGCCCAGCCCGTAATAGAGGCAATTGGCGTCACGGTACTGGACCCAGAGGCGTTGCGCCGCACGCAACTGTTCACCCTGTTTCTCGCCGGCATCCTTGATCGCCTGCTGGTAGGCGATATTCATCCGCTTGTCCCATTGTGCGGTCTTGGCCTTCAGGCACTCGACCATCTGGAACGTGTTGCCGTCGCAGGATTGTTCGGGATCACCCCCGTCGCCGGCCTGAGCCGATGAAGCGAGGACGGCGGTGAAGGCCGCGGCGATCACTACGCGCGATGCGCGATCGACCAGCAGTTTTGCGGCAAACCGGCCGATCCCGGTAAGGGTCCTCGTGATCATGGCAGATTTCATGTCGCTTCGCCTCGGGTCTGGTTCGGGCCGCAAGTGGCCCGAACCCACATTAGTGCAACGGCGGCGGTCTCCGTTCACTTCCCGACCATGCTGCGCCCGCTGGCCTTCCCGATCCGCGCAGGATATCTGAGGAGCGTGGAGGGATCATGCGGCGCGCGATGAGGCCTGCGATCGTTCTGGCCGTCTTCGGCCTGCTCGTTGGCGGGTTGTTTCGCTATGTCTTCGACGAGTCCAGCGCAGCCTCTGTCGCGAACTATCTGCGCAGCGCCCTGGAAGGCGCCGCCCTCACCCTGACCGCGTGGGGCACGCATCTCTATCTGACCGCGTTTGGTGGCGGCTGGTTGCGAAAAAGGCCGCTGATCGTCGAACTGATCGCCCGCTCCGTCATTATGGCCACGGTTGTGGCAATCGCTGCGATGGCGCTCGAGGTCGTTCTCTACGGACATGGTATCGAGGCGAAGTGGATCGGCGAGAGCTTTCCAAAGATCATCGGCACCTCCCTGCTGCTGTCGATCCCGATCACGGCGTTCTACGAACTGATCCGGATGATCGGCGGCCGGACGCTGCTCAATGTCGTGCTCGGACGCTATCGCAGACCGGTCCGCGAGCAGCGTGTGCTGCTGTTTCTTGACCTCGTCGGCTCGACCACGCTCGCGGAGACGATGGGCGAGCTGCGCGTGCAGGAACTCCTGACGCGCTTCTTCTTTGATATCGACGAGGCGATCGTATCGCATGACGGCGAAGTCCATGCCTATGTCGGCGATGAGGTGATCGTGACATGGCCGGTCCATGCCGGCCAACCATCGCCGCGCTGTCTCGACTGCGTGTTCGCGATCGAGGATCTCCTTACACAACGGGCCGACCGCTATCGCAGGGAATTCGGCGTGGTTCCTGCGTTTCGTGCCGGGATTCATGCCGGACCGGTCGTCATCAGCGAATGCGGGGATTCCCGCCGGCAGATCGCCTATTTCGGCGACACCGTGAACGTTACGGCGCGGCTGCAGCAGCATTGCAAGGAAGTCGGCCGCGCGCTGCTGGTGTCGGGCGAACTGCTTCGCCTGCTGCCGCCCGCCGATGACCTTGTCATCGACCCGCTCGGCTCGACGCAGCTGCGCGGCCGCGCCGCGCCGATCGAGGTATTCGCCGTCGCGCGTCGCCCGGCGGCCGCGGTGCAAGCGTACTCATCCTGAACAAATCCTTAAGCCACTGTCAGCGCCGATGGACCAGGCTACCGAAATCCGCGGGAAGCGCGAATTGAATCGTGTCCAGTGGCCGTCCGTTAAGGATGCAACGCACCCGTATTTGCGCCGGGTTCCACCTTAACGCAGGTGTAAGACCACGCGCTGCATCCTGCACGCAGGTGTCATCCAGCAACAACAGGCTGCCCATCAATGGCGCAACAGCCGGCACAATCGATCATTGCCGAACTTGAAGATGCTGTCCGGGACGGAACGTCCGCGAAGCGCGTCCAGACGCTGCGGCGCGTGACTGACCTGTTCCTGAACGACGGCGATCGCCTCAACGACGAACAGGTCAAGGTGTTCGACGACGTGCTTTGTCTCCTGATCGCACGCGTCGAAACGCGTGCGCGGGCCGAGCTGAGCAAGCGGCTGGCGCCGCTCGACTACGCACCGTTCGAGGTGATCCAGTCGCTCGCCTGGGACGACGACATCAGCGTCGCCGGCGACGTGCTCACCCATTCCAGCCGCCTCAGCAACGAGGCGCTGCTCGAGATCGCCAGCACGAAGGGACAAGAGCATCTGTTCGCTATCTCGACGCGCGAGAACCTGCCCGAATCCGTCACCGACGTGATCGTCGACCGCGGTGAGGACAGGGTGGTCCGGCGTCTCGCCAAGAACGCCAGCGCAAAGTTCTCCGACAACGGCTATTCCAATATCGTCGCCCGCGCTGAAGGCGACGACGAGCTGGTCGAAATCCTCGGACTGCGCATCGATCTTCCGGCCAAGCTGCTGAGTGAGCTCCTGCGCCGAGCCAAGGACGCGGTGCGCGCCCGCCTGCTGGCGCTCGCGCCGCCCGCGGTGCGCAATGAAATCCAGAAGGTGCTGAACGATATCGCCCAGGAAGGCGGCGCCGCCCCGCGCCGCAACTACGGTGTCGCCGAAGAGCTGGTCAAGCTGATGAAGCAATTGAACGAGCTCGACGACGCGGCGGTCTACAAATTCGCCGAAACCGGCAAGTTCGACGAGGTCACGGTCGCGCTCGCGGTGCTCAACGACATGCCACTCGAGATGATCGAGCGGCTGATGCTCGGTCCCCGCGCCGACCTGATGCTGATCCCCTGCCGCTCCGCCCGCCTGAACTGGCCGACGGTCGAAACCATCTTGCGCAAGCGGCCGCTGCCGCATCCGATCGACGAGGCGACGCTTTCGGTCGCGCAGCGGGATTACCGCCGGTTGTCGCTGGAAACCGCGCAACGCACCGTGCGCTTCTGGCAGCTGCACAACAGGATCGAGAAGCCGGCGATGGTGGCGGGGTAGCCTGCCAGAGCCCTTTCTCGGGCGCTCAGGCGACGTGCTTTGCTGACGTACTGCGCGGGCCAAACGCGAGCTCGGCAACCGGCACCGGTCGCCCGAACAGATAGCCCTGGACAAAGTCGACGCCCGCCGCCCGCAACGCTTCGAATTGCCCTTCGGTCTCGACGCCCTTGGCGGCCGTCGCGACGTTGAGCCCGTCCGCCAAGGCTAGAACGGACGAGACCATAGCCGCGCAATCGCGCCGATTGGCCAGGCCCTGCGCGATCGGCTTGTCGATCTTGATCTTGTCGAACGGGAAGCCCGCCAGAGAACTCACTGCGGAATATCCCGCACCGCAATTGTCGAGGACGATCGAGACGCCGAGATTCTTCAACTGCCGCATGGTACGTAGATGGGCCTGATTGCCCTGTACGACCGCGTCATCGGCTATTTCCAGTTCGAGCCGGTCGGGTGACAGGCCGGCCGCGACCAGCACGCCCAGCACGGAGTCGAGCAGATCGCCCCCATCGAACTGGGCGGCGGAAATGTTAACCGCAAGGCGGATCGATGACGGCCAACCGGCCGCGTCCAGGCAGGCTTGCCGCAGGATCCACTCGCCGAGCGGCAGCATCAGCCCAGCCGCTTCCGCGAGCGGGAGGAACTGGTCGGGCAGCAATATACCCTTTGACGGATGCCGCCAGCGTACAAACGCCTCTGCGCCGCAAGTGGTCTGCGTCGTCGCATCGACCATGGGCTGATAGTGCAGCTCGAACTCGTTGCGGGACAATGCGTCGCGCAGGTCGCTCTCCAACGACTTCTGCATGTCGGCGGCCTCGGTAAGCTCGGGTCGGAATATCTGGAAGCCGTTTCGCCCGCCGGATTTCACCGCATAGAGCGCGATATCGGCCTTTTGCAGCAGGACATCCGCGGTGTCGCCGTGCTCGGGCGCGAATGCGATGCCGACACTGGTCCCGACATTGACCTTGTTGCCACCGAGGTCGAAAGGCTGCTCGATCAAGCCAATGATCCGGCGAGCGAGTCCGACCGCGCCGGCGACCTGGTCTTTCTCGTTGTCCTGAATGATCGCAAATTCGTCGCCGCCGAGGCGGGCGACCACGTCGGTGTCACGCAGCGACGATTTCAGACGCTGGGCGACTTCCACCAGCAATCGATCTCCGGCGGGATGCCCGAGCGTATCATTGACGTTCTTGAACTTGTCGAGATCGAGCATCAGCACCGTAAACGTGGTGCCGTGCCGCTGAAGCCGCCGCGCCGCTTCATCGAGTTTCTCGGAAAACACGGCGCGGTTGGCCAGTCCCGTGAGCAGATCGTGCTGAGCGAGGAACGCGACCTTCTTCTCGTTGCGCGCCCGCTCCGTGATGTCTTCATGGGTCGTCAGCCAGCCGCCGTCCGCCATGATGTGGCGGGCGATTGCAACGACACGGCCGTCCACGAGTTCGCGAACCTCGCCCGCTTCCTTGATGTTCCGGGTGAGATAGGTCTCCGGCGCCACATCGGCGAAGTTGGTGCCCTTCTCGCGACGATATTCCAGGATCTGCGCAAGCGACGTTCCGGGTCTGATCTGGTCCCGGTCCAGACGATAGATCTCGCCGTAACGCGCGTTCGCGACCACGATCTTCTGGTCGGCATCGAACATGCACAGCCCCTGCGACATGTTGTTCAGCGCAGCGTCGAAGCGGAGGTTGATGGCCCCGAGTTCGGCGGCCTTTTCGGCGAGCAATTGCTCGCTGCGCTTCAACTCTGTGATGTCTTCGTGGGTCGCGACCCAGCCACCATCCGGCAGCGGTTTGCGTTGAATGAATATCTTGCGGTCGTCCGCCAATTCGTGATCCTGCTTGCGCTGGGTCGGCATGAGCTGGACATGCTGGTCGACGGTCAGATTGCTGGCTTCACCGCGATCCTTGTAGAACTGCAGGATGCGATCCAGCGGCGTCCCCGGCACGACCAGATCGTCCGGCAGGTCGTACATTTCCTGATATTGACGATTGGAGATGACGAGCTTCTTGTCGGCATCGAACAAACACAGCCCCTGAGACATGTTGCTGATCGCCACATCGAACCGGGTGTTGGTGCGTCCCAACGCCTGCGTCTTCGCAGCAAGTCGATTCGTCTGCCGTACCAGCAAATAGGTCCCTAACAGGATGAACAAGACGATCGTGGCCACGAGCAGACCGTAAGTGTAGAGGTGGCGATACCACGGTGCGAGGACGTCGGTGCGCGCGTAGGTGACGATGAGGACCAGCGGCAACCCAGGTACTGCCTGATAGCCGGCAATCCGTTCAATGCCATCGACCGGACTGGTCGACTCGAAGGAACCGCTCGGAGATGTCGGCAGATAGTCGGTCAGCAGCGGGACATCCGCGAACGACTTTCCGATCGCGTCCCGCCGCTCGGGTTCTCGGGCCAGAATGCGGCCCTCGCGATGCAACAGCACGACAGAGCCGTTCTTGCCGAGATCGATCGAGCGGTAAATCCTGGCGAAGTACGATTGGTCGAGCGGCGCAGTGACGATGCCGGCGAAGCTGCCGTCGGGGTTGCTCAACCGCCGTGATGCCGCGCTGAACCATTTGTCGCCGACCGCCGAACGATATGGCGGCGAAATGAACAGCTGATCATCCGCGCTGTCGCGTTGCGCGACGAAGTGCGCCATGTCGGAGATATTGGTGCGAGGCGGCGCGGCGGCATAGGAGTGCGCCAACACGTCGCCGGATGCGTTGGTCCAGCCGATCGCAACGAGAACGGAGGAGTTGCTTTGCAACTGGCGAAGCGCAAGGTTTGCCGTTGCGGGATCAGTGCCCCTCACCGCCAGGCTGCTGGCCCGGATCGCCTCTGCTTCAAGCAGAACGCGGTCGATATCATCGAATGCCAGGGCAGTATGTTCGGCAAGGACTTTCGCGAAGCTGCGCGCATCGGTCTTGGCAGCAACGATCCGCTCCAGATAGCGGGTCTCTATATCGAAGCAGAACAAAACGATCGTGGACATCGACAGCAGGATGCCGAGTACCGCAACCGGCGATCCTGGAGACCGCCCCAGCCATCGAAAAAGTCCCAGCATGTCGATTCCGCCCGAAGATATCGACGGCCAAGGTGACCGGGGCACCTTAATATTTCGTACGTAATATAAGCCGTCAAAACAGCGGTGATGCCCCGTAGTCTTACAGGCATCGCGGGTAAATCTGCATTAACGCAGCCGGTTCAAGTTGAGACCAATCGAACCAGTATGGAACGAGGACGATGGTGAACGCTCGTCGCGATATCAGACATCGGGTGTTAAAGGTCGGGACGATCGAGTTCGGCGGCGGCGCGATCGATTGCACCATTCGCAATCTCTCGCCCTCGGGAGCGGCGCTTCAGGTCGAGAACCAGACAGGCATCCCCGATCAATTTACCTTGGTGATGCCTGCGGAAGGACTGCACATGCCCTGCCATGTCGCCTGGCGCAGGGCCTACCGGCTCGGAGTGGCGTTCGACTAGAAAAGCCTTCTCCCCGCCTGCGGTTGCAAACGGGGAGCGCCCGATATCTCACAGTTCTCGATCCCGACAGCCCCGTGAACATCGAGATCGCGCATCGCGCGACCTCGATGACAAAAGGCGGCGATCATGCCTTAGTTCTTGGTCTTGTCGACCAGCGCGCCCTTCTTGATCCACGGCATCATGTCGCGGAGCTTGGCGCCGACTTCCTCGATCGGATGCTGGGCAAGCTTGGCGCGGGTCGCCTTGAACGAGGTCTGGTTGACCTTGTTCTCCAACATCCAGTCGCGGGCGAACTTGCCACCCTGGATGTCGGCGAGAACGCGCTTCATCTCGGCCTTGGTCTCCGCGGTCACGATGCGCGGTCCGGTGACGTATTCGCCATACTCGGCGGTGTTGGAGATCGAGTAGTTCATGTTGGCGATGCCGCCTTCATAGATCAGGTCGACGATCAGCTTCACTTCGTGCAGGCACTCGAAATAGGCCATCTCCGGCGCGTAGCCGGCTTCGACCAGCGTCTCGTAGCCGCCCTTGATCAGCTCGACCAAGCCGCCGCAGAGCACCACCTGCTCGCCGAACAGGTCGGTCTCGCACTCTTCCTTGAAAGTCGTCTCGATGATGCCGGCGCGGCCGCCGCCGATCGCCGAGGCGTAGCTGAGGCCGAGGTCATGGGCATTGCCGGAGGAGTCCTTGGCGATCGCGATCAGGCAGGGCACGCCGCCGCCGCGCTGATATTCGGAGCGCACGGTGTGGCCGGGGCCCTTCGGCGCGATCATCAGCACGTCGAGGTCGGCGCGCGGATCGAGCAGGTTGAAGTGGACGTTGAGGCCATGCGCGAACACCAGGGCTGCGCCCTTCTTCATGTTGTCGTGCAGGTGCTCGCGATAGATGTCGCCCTGCAGCTCGTCCGGGGTCAGCATCATGACGAGGTCGCCCCATTTGGCGGCCTCGGCGACTTCCATCACCTTGAAGCCGGCGTTCTCGGCCTTCTTGGCCGAGGCCGAGCCCTTGCGCAGCGCGATCGCGACGTCCTTGACGCCGGAATCCTTCAGGTTGAGCGCATGGGCGTGGCCCTGGCTGCCATAGCCGACAATCACGACCTTCTTGCCCTTGATCAGGTTCAGGTCGGCATCGCGATCGTAGTAAACTCGCATCGTATTTTCCTCGTTTGAAGGGGGCCACAATCGGCCGATAAATCAGGCTTTCGAGAGGTCACAACCGCCGGGCGCCCGCGAATTTCCGGGGTTGTCTAGAGCATTTTCCCTCATCTGGGAAACCCCCATCTCGCATGGCGCGGTGCGGCATCATGCGTCCATGAAGACGGGGTAGAGCGAGGCCAGCAGCAGGATGGCCATCACCACATTGAAGACCCGGATCGCCCGGCGCGAGGTCAGGACCGGCCGCAGCGCGGTGCCGAACAGGGCCCAGGCGATACAGGAAACAGTTCCCAGCAGCAGGCTCACACCGACCTGGATCGCGATGTTCCAGGGGAAGGCGGCGATCGCCGCATAGGCCGTGATGGTGCCGATGACCATCACCCAGCCCTTGGCATTGATCCATTGGAACATGGCCGCGCCCCAGAACGTCATCGGGCCGCGGCCGCCCCTGGCATCCCCCTGATCCGCCGAGGGCGGCTCGGCCATGGCGATGACGGCTGCGAGATAGACCAGATAGGCCACACCGGCATATTTCAGGATCGTCTGCAGCACCGGATAGGTGATGAAGATCGCGCCGAGCCCAATGCCGACCGCACCGACCATGAAGGCGAAGCCGACCGTGATGCCGGCGATATGCGGTACCGTGCGGCGCAGGCCGTAGGTCAGCCCCGACGACAGCAGCATGATGTTGTTTGGGCCCGGCGTGAAGAACATCACGACGGCGAACACGACAAAGGCCAACAGCAACGAATGCGACATGGTGCCCTCACGCGACTTTCGGCAAAATTTTGGGCCGCTTCGACAGCAGCATCACGGCGATGCCGCCGACGACCGTGATCATGCCCGCGAGCCGCAGCGGCCCGAACCTCTCGCCGAACACGATGCTGGAGGCGGCCGAGCCGACGAACGGTACAAGCAGCGCGAACGGCACCACCTGCGCGGCGGGATAGTCCCGCAACAGCCGTCCCCACAGCCAGTAGGCAATGCTGGTCGAGATGCCGCCCAGACAGAGCACGCAGATAAATCCTGTCAGCGACATATGGGTCAGCGCGTGCCAGGTCGGCTGCGGTCCGTTGCTGATCAACGTCAGCAGGGCAAGCGGGATCGCGGCCGAGAGGCACAGCCAGGCAAACAGATCGAACATTGGCGCGCCGTGCGCCCGCCGCAGCAGAAGATTGCCGATCGCAAAGCTGATCGGGCAGATCACGAGGATTGCGAACGAACCGACGCTGAAGTCGTAGCCGACGGTGCCGCAGATCATCAGAAGGCCGACCGCGGCGATCGCGACGCCGGTGGCCTGCATCCGCGTCGGCATCTCGCCGAAGATCACGGCGGCAAAGCCGATGGTGAACAGAGCCTGGCTCTGCACGACAACGCTGGAGAGGCCGACTGGAACGCCATGGGCGATGGCAAAGGCCTGCGCCAGGAATTGGCCGAGGAACAGCGTGGAGCTGATCGCGATCAGCAGCGGCCAGGAGACGTCGGGCTTGCGCAGGAACAGGCACGGCAACGCCGCGATGGCGAAGCGTAGCGTCGTCATCAGCTCCGGCGAGAATTCGTCGAGTGCGATCCGGCTTGCGACAAACGCGAGCCCCCAGATCGCCGCGACCATGACGGCGATGCCAACATCAGCCGGCTTCATTGTTTTTCTTCTTTGGTTCCGTTTGGGTGCGACGGCTAGATTTGTTGGTCCGGCTTCGGTTTGCGCAGCAGATAGGTGCCGTGCAGCGGCGCGTGATAATCGGCAGAGACCAGCGTGAAACCGGTCTCCGTCAGCATGCGCTCCATCACCCAGCCGAAAGTGGAGTATTCGTCGCGCATGTGGGTCATCACGCTTTCGCGCTCGAAATCGTGGTTCTTGATCGAGAAATCGGCCCAGCCCTCGACGTCGCGTTCGACGCCGTCGGGCATGCTGACGAACACCATGTCGCGCAGATAGAAGTTCGCGCCCGGCTTCAGCGCGTTGAAGATCCGCGACATCGCCACCGCCTTCCAGAAATCCGGCAGATGGTGCAGCGTGAACTCGCTGACGATCAGGTCATAGGAGTTCGGCTGGTAGGCGAAAGACAACAGGCCGGCCGGCTGGGTCCGGACCCGCGCCTTGCGGTCACGGGCGTAAATCTCGGCAAGCCCGAGCATCGCCGGCGAGATGTCGATGGCGTCGACCTCGGCCCCCATCAACGCGGCCTCGGTCGCCAGCACGCCGTTGCCGCAACCGATATCGGCGACCCGCCAGCCCGGCTTGACGCCGAGCATGGTCAGCGCCTGATGGGCGCGGCCGTCGCTGTCGTCGTGGCGGTCATAGATCGAGGCGACCGCGGTATCGAGACCGACCTGCCGCCGTTGCGTATAGTACCAGTCGCGCGCCAACATGATTCACATCCCTTCCGGCCCGCGCGTGATCGCGGCCACCCCGGTTCGTGACACCTCGACCAAGCCCAGCGGGCGCATCAGGTCGATGAACTGATTGATCTTGGACGAATTGCCTGTGATCTCGAACACAAAGCTCTCGGTCGTGGCGTCGATCACGCGGGCGCGGAACGCATCCGCCAGCCGCAGCGCCTCGACGCGGTGGTCGCCACCGCCCCGCACCTTGACCATCGCGAGCTCGCGTTCGATCGCCTGCCCGGTCACCGTCATATCGACCACGCGATAAACTGGAATCATACGGTCGAGCTGGTGCTTGATCTGCTGGATCACCATCGGCGTGCCCGTGGTGACGATGGTGATCCGCGAGAGGTGCTTCTGGCTCTCGGTCTCCGACACGGTGAGGCTGTCGATGTTGTAGCCACGGCCCGAGAACAGGCCGATCACGCGGGCGAGCACGCCGGGCTCGTTCTGCACGAGCACGGACAGCGTGTGCGTCTCGTTGGGATCGTGGCGCTCTTCCAGGAAGTAGGCGGATGCGGGCTGGTTCATTGTCGTCCCCTTACGGTCTCATCGTCATGCCACCGCCCGCTTGGCGGCCGGGTTGGCATCCATTTTGGCATCCGTTCCGACCCAGGTGCGGAACAGATCGAAATCGATATTGCCGCCGCTCAGGATCAGGCCGACCCGCTTGCCGGCGAGCCTGCTCTTTTCCTGCAGCGCGGCCGCGAGCGGAGCGGCGCCCGCGCCTTCGGCGAGGTTATGCGTGTCGGTCCAGTAGGCGCGGATCGCATGCCCGATCTCGTCGTCGGTGACCTGCACGATGCGGGACGCGCCTTTCCGGATCAGCGCGAACGCATCGAGATCGGGAATCCGCGTCGCCATGCCGTCGGCGCGGGTGTCGCTGGTTTCGGTGGTCACGATGTTACCGGCCGCGAGCGACAGCGCGTAAGACGGCGCTTCCGTCGACTGCACGCCGACGATCTCCGTCTTCAGACCGAGCAGGTCGCGCGCCATGATACAGCCGGAGATGCCGGAGCCCTGCCCGATCGGCACATAGAGAATGTCGATGTCAGGCGCGGTCCGGAACAGTTCAAGTGCGTAGGTCGCAACTCCCAGCACCAGGTCTGGATGGAACGACGGCACCATGTGCAGCCCGGCAAACTGCGCGCGCCGCTGGGCCTCTTCCTTCGCGGCCTGGAAATCCTCGCCATGCTCAACCAGCTCGGCGCCGAACGCCCGCATCGCGCGGTTCTTCTCGACCGAGTTGCCACGCGGCACATAGATCACCGCCGGCACGCCGTGTCGACCAGCGGCAAAGGCCAGGCTCTGGCCATGATTGCCGCGCGTCGCCGAGATGATGCCCGGAACATCCGGCCGCTCGCGCTTCAACCGTTCAAGATAAACGAGGCCACCGCGCACCTTGAAGGCGCCGATCGGCGTGTGGTTCTCATGCTTGACCACGACCTCGGTGCCGAGCCGCTGGGCCAGCAGCGGCCAGCTGTACGCTGGCGTCGGCGGCACAGCGGTGCCGACGATCTTGTGCGCGCGCTCGAGCTCATTGAGGTCAAACATCTTCGCTTCCAATCGCTCTACTCTCTCCGTTGTCATCGCCCGGCTTGACCGGGCGACCCAGTACGCCGAGACCTTTCGATTCAATCTCAGGCGTCCCGGCGTACTGGATCCCCGCTTTCGCGGGGATGACAGCGGAGTTTGTGTTTGCGTCGAACATCATCACACCAGCGCCTTGCCGCCGGCGAAGGCCTTTGCGGTGGCTTCATCGGTCGCCTCTTCCGGCAGCAACATCTCGTTATGCGCCTTGCCCGACGGGATCATCGGGAAGCAGTTCTCCAGCGCCGCGACACGGCAATCGAACAGCACCGGTTTTTTGACCGAGATCATCTCCTTGATCGCGCCGTCGAGATCGGCGGGCTTGTGCGCGCGGATGCCGACACCGCCATAGGCCTCGGCGAGCTTGACGAAATCCGGCAGCGCTTCCGAGTAGGAGTGCGACAGGCGGTTGCCGTGCAGCAGCTGCTGCCACTGCCGCACCATGCCCATGTACTGGTTGTTCAGGATGAAGATCTTGATCGGCAGCTCGTGCTGGACCGCCGTCGACATCTCCTGCATCGTCATCTGCACCGAGGCGTCACCGGCGATGTCGATCACCAGGCTGTCGCGATGCGCCACTTGCACGCCAATCGCGGCCGGCAGGCCATAGCCCATGGTGCCGAGACCGCCCGAGGTCATCCAGCGGTGCGGCTCCTCGAAGCCGAAGAACTGCGCGGCCCACATCTGGTGCTGCCCGACTTCGGTCGTGATGTAGGTGTCCTTGCCGCGGGTCAGCTCGAACAGCCGCTGGATCGCGTATTGCGGCAGGATGATATCGTTGTTCTTCCGGTAGGACAGCGACTTGCGCGCGCGCCATTGCGCGATCTGCTGCCACCACGCCTTGATCTCGGGCTTCTTGGCTTCCGCCTTGAACACCTGCAGCAAGTCACCGAGCACGTTGCCGCAATCGCCGATGATTGGCACGTCGACCCGGATGTTCTTGTTGATCGAGGACGGATCGATGTCGATATGGATCTTCTTCGAGCCCGGCGAGAACGCATCGACGCGGCCGGTGATCCGGTCATCGAAACGCGCGCCGACGCACAGCATGACGTCGCAATCATGCATGGCCATGTTGGCTTCGTAGGTGCCGTGCATGCCGAGCATGCCGAGCCAGTTCGGACCCGAGGCCGGATAGGCCCCCAATCCCATCAGCGTCGAGGTGATCGGAATGCCCGTCACCTCGACCAGCTCGCGCAGCAGCTTCGAGGCCTCGGGGCCCGAATTGATGACGCCGCCGCCGGAGTAGATCACCGGGCGTTTCGCGGAGGCCAGCATCGCGACCGTCTTGCGGATCAGGGTCGCGTCGCCCTTCACGCGCGGCGTGTAGGAGATGTGCACGTCCGACTTGCGCGGCGGATGGTAGGTGCCGGTCGCGAATTGCACGTCCTTGGGCACGTCGACCAGCACCGGGCCGGGCCGGCCGGTCATCGCGACATAGAAGGCTTCGTGCAGCACCTTCGCGAGGTCGTTGACGTCGCGCACAAGCCAATTGTGCTTGGTGCAGGGCCGCGTGATGCCGACCGTGTCGCATTCCTGGAAGGCATCATTGCCGATCAGGTGGGTCGGCACCTGGCCGGAAATGCAGACCAGCGGGATCGAGTCCATCAGCGCGTCGGTCAGCGGCGTCACCATGTTGGTGGCGCCGGGGCCCGACGTCACCAGCGCCACGCCGGGCTTGCCGGTCGAACGCGCATAGCCTTCGGCGGCGTGGCCGGCCCCCTGCTCGTGGCGGACCAGGATGTGCTCGACCTCGCTCTGCTGGAAGATCTCGTCGTAGATCGGAAGCACCGCGCCGCCCGGATAGCCGAAGATGTGCTGGACGCCATGATCGATGAGCGCGCGCACGATCATCGCGGCGCCGGTCATCTGATTGGGGTCGTGGCTCTTGTCGGTCATGGCTCGCTCCGGATGCGCTTGGTTTGCGCGGCTTCTGTTGGTTTCTTGCAGGTCTGCTTCAGGCAATAAAAAAGGGCCCCAGAGGCCCCATGCACACCGCCCGTATCTGGATGGCCGCTAGCCATCCCCGGCGGTGTGCCTGGGTACGACGACGATAAGGAGTTTGGTAATAATGTTGCGCACGGCGTGACCCAAGCTTCCCAAAGGTTGCGCGAAACATAGCGGCCAAAGCCCGAATGTCAAGGCAACGGCACCCACTTTCGCGATTTGGCCACTCTAGCGGGGTTCCGGCCGTTCGGCGAGTGTTTTTGGGTGGCGCAACGTGCATGGCAGACGGGCTCGACTAGGAGGTCGCCCCGGAGAGCCATTCCCTCGCCGCCTCCGGGGCCACCCACTCGAATTCCGGGAGCTGGTGGCGGAACCAGGTGAACTGGCGCTTGGCGTAGTGGCGGGTGTCAGCGCGGCCAATCTCGGCGGCCTCCTCGCGGCTGATCTCGCCCTTCAGATGCCGGATCAGAGCCGGCACGCCATGGGCCTTCATGGCCGGCAGCAGCGGGTCCAGGCCCCGTGCCGCCAGCCGCTCGACCTCGGTGAGCGCGCCGGCCTCCAACATGGTGCCGAACCGCGCATCGATCCGCGCGTAGAGCTCGTCACGCTCCGGCGCGAGGAAGACCGCGGAGAATTCGCCCGGCGGCAGCAGCGGCGGAAGGCCATCGCGATGCCAGTCGGGCAACGGACGCCCGGTCGCCTCGACGACCTCGAGCGCGCGCGCGATCCTGATACGGTCGCGCGGCTTCAGGCGTTCGGCCGACACCGGATCGCGCTGCGCGAGCTCGACATGCAGCGCCTCGACGCCGTGCTGCTCGAGCCTTGCGCGCACGCTGTCACGGACCTCGGCAGGAATCGGCGGCACCGCCGAGAGCCCACGGGTCAGCGCCTTGAAATAGAGGCCGGAGCCGCCGATGAAGATCGGTAGGCTACCTTGCGTGCGCGCCTCGCCGAGCACCTTTGCTGCGTCGGCGACCCAGGCGCCCGCGGAGAAATTCACGCCCGCATCGACATGGCCGTAGAGCCGATGCGGAACCAGCGCCTCCTCGTCCTCAGTCGGCCGCGCCGTGATGATGCGGAGGTCGCGATAGACCTGCATGGAATCGGTGTTGATCACGACGCCGCCGGTTTTCTGCGCCAGCTCGAGCGCGAGCGCCGACTTGCCGCTGGCGGTCGGCCCTGCGATAAGCACTGCCTTGTCCAACAATCCCGAATGCGCCCGCATGTCCCTCGTCGCCACGCTCATCTGCAATCCCGCGAGCCCTGCGCTCGACTCCACCATCGTCGACGGCGCGCGGGCCGTGCTGCCATCACCCGGCCCGGCACAGTGGCTGTTCAACGAAGTCGCGGTCGACATTCCTTTCGAGAGCCAGGACGCCGACCGGGACGCCGTCAAGGCGATCGAAGCCCGCCTGCAACAGGCGCGCGGCGACCTGCCGATCGACATTGTCGTGCAGCCTCGGATCGCCAGGCGCAAGAAGCTTTTTCTGGCCGACATGGATTCCACCATGATTGACCAGGAATGCATCGACGAGCTCGCCGATTTCGCAGGCCTCAAGGCCCACGTCGCCGGGATCACCGAGCGCGCGATGCGCGGTGAGATCGAGTTCGAAACGGCGCTGCGCGAGCGCGTCGCGCTGCTCAAGGGGCTTCCGGTCAGCGTAGTCGACGAGGTGCTGGAGAAGCGCATCACGCTGACGCCGGGCGGCCGCGCACTCGTCATGACCATGCGCGCCCACGGCGCCTATACCTGCCTGATCTCGGGCGGCTTCACGCTGTTCACCAACGTGGTCGCGGCGAAGATCGGGTTTCAGGAGAACCGCGCCAACCAGTTGCAGGTCGAGGACGGCAAGCTGACCGGCGAAGTGGTCGACCCGATCCTCGGCCGCGCCACCAAGCTCGCGACCCTGGTTGAGCTGATGGAATCCTTCGACCTTGACGACATCGACACGCTGGTCACCGGCGACGGCGCCAACGATCTCAGCATGATCCAGGCCGCTGGGCTCGGCGTCGCCTATCACGCCAAGCCGGCGGTCGCTACGGCCGCCGCGGCACGGATCGACCACGGTGACCTCACCGCGCTGCTCTATGCGCAGGGGTATCGGCGGGACGAGTTCGTGGAGGGGTGAGTGGCGTCGTCCCGGCGAAGGCCGGGACCCATTACCACAGGGTTGTGTCGTTGAAGCGAGCTGTGGCCCCAGCGTATGTGACAACTGGTATTCGTGGTTATCGGTCCCGGCCTGCGCCGGGACGACGGCAAATTTGTTGCACCGTCTCTGTGTCATACCTTCGCATTCTCGCGACATGATTTGCCCGAGTTCTGCATCTCGTTCCGCGCTCGTCGAAAACAGGGCGCAGGGAAAGCCGGGTGCGCGCTGCACCCGCGATCTCGTGTGCAATGTAAGGAAGAGAGTGCGCACACGAGCATACAGGTCCAGCGGAGGCATCCCGGCTTTCCCTGCGCGATGGTTTACGGCTTACTTCGTGCTCTTCCCGGTGCCCAGGCGTTTTGGTCACCGTCGTTCGTGATCAGCGTCGGCGTCTCACGAACTTGACGCCAGCCTTGGGGCGTCAAAACCACACGACTTCACCGTCCGCCGCCGGCGCAATCGTCAACCGCGCCGTCAGCGTCCACCGCATCCCACCGCGCGTTCGTGACGTGCGCACGCCCCTCTCATCGGGTGAGACGGGCGCGATTATGGCGGTGAGTTGGGATGGCAGTCAAGATAAATTACGAAAATCAGAACTCGCGCGGCGCGTCAGATGCACAATTAACGGCGTGTCCTACACATCTCGCGCCAAAAGCTTGCTTAGTTTCGCTTCCACATCGATCAAGTGCACCGTCGTCGCAATTACGCGGTGTTATGGTGCAGGCGCCACAAGCGGTACATCTACGGATAGACAGCTGGAGCGTGAACGCCCACCGTCACCTATTGCCCGTTTGGAAGATATTCGCATTCGCCCGGTGCTTTAGCGAGCGCCGGGCCTTCGCGCGTGCTTAAATCGCTTCTGGCACCACCTGCTCAAGCTTCCAGCGCCGCGATACACGCAAGAAAGAACGGGCAATGGACGGTGTCGTCCCGGCGAAAGCCGGGACCCATAACCACCGATGTCGGTTATCTAGAAAGCCGTCGACCACTTCCTCAACCAGAACGGCCGCGGCGTATGGGTCCCGGCTCCCGTGTGCAATTGCGCATTAGGCCGGGACGACGGGTTACTGCACACCCAGCGCGACGAAGCGCAATTCACCGTCGCCGTTCGAGACGAGCAGCAGCACCGACTTCTTGCCGTCCTTTTTCAGCTTCTCGACACGGTTCTTGATATCGGCCGCGCTGGCGACCGCCTCCTGCGCCACCTCGACGATGACGTCGCCGGCCGACAGGCGCTTCTCGGCGGCGTCGGAGCTGGCGTCGACGCCGGTGACGATGACGCCCTTCACGCTGTCCTTGATCTTGTACTTGGTGCGCAGATCCTTGCTCAGCGCGGCCAGGTCGAGGCCGAGCGCCTTCTGCGTCACCAGCTTCTCGGCGGGCTCGGCCGGCTTGGCGTTGGCCTGCTGAACCTTGTCGGTGTCTTCGAGGCGGCCGAGGGTGACCTTGTGCGTTTCCTCATTGCCTTTACGGATGATGACAACCTCGACTTCCTTGCCGACCGCGGTGTCGGCAACGATGCGCGACAGATCCTTCGGATCCTTGACGTCCTTGCCGTCGAACTTCACGACGACGTCGCCGGGTTCGATGCCGGCCGGCTTAGCCGGGCCCTTGTCGTCGATGCCGGCGACCAGCGCGCCACGTGCCGGCTTGATGCTGAGGCTTTCGGCGATTTCGTCGGTGACCTGCTGGATGCGCACGCCGAGCCAGCCGCGGCGCAACTCGCCGAACTTCTGCAACTGGTCGACGACCCCGGCCACCGTCTTCGACGGCACGGCAAAGCCGAGACCGATCGAACCGCCGGTCGGCGAGATGATCAGCGTATTGACGCCGATCACTTCGCCGTCGAGGTTGAACAGCGGACCGCCGGAATTGCCGCGGTTGATGGCGGCGTCGGTCTGGATGTAGCTGTCATACGGCCCCTGGCTGATGTCGCGGTTCTTCGCCGAGACGATGCCCGCGGTGACCGTGCCGCCGAGACTGAACGGATTCCCGATCGCGACCACCCACTCGCCGAGGCGAAGCTTGTCGCTATCACCGAACTTGACCGCAATGAGCGGCTTCGGCGGCTTGAACTTCAGCACGGCAAGATCGGTCTTCTTGTCGACGCCGACCAGCTCGGCCTTGATCTTGGTGCCGTCGTTGAGGATGACGTTGATCTCGTCGGCGTCGGCGATGACGTGGTTGTTGGTGACGACAATGCCCGCGGTGTCGACGATGAAGCCGGAGCCGAGCGAGTTGGTCTTGCGCGGCGAGAACTCGCCGTTCTTCTCACCGCCCTTGCCGCCAGGACCGCCTGGGCCGCGCCGGTTCTTGAAGAAGTCGTCGAAGAATTCCTCGAACGGCGAGCCCGGCGGCAGTTGCGGCATCGCGCCACCGCCGCCCTTGGCGTCGATCGTCTGCGACGTCGAGATGTTGACGACGGCATCGATCACCTTCTCGGCGACGTCGGCGATGCCATCGGGGCCGCGTGCAAACGCCGGCACTGAGCTCAGCATGCTTGCAGCACCGATCGAGATCGCGGCTCCCATCAGGCGGAGGCGACGGCTCAGGGCTGGTCTGGCAGCGGTCATGTCGGCTTCTCTCCAGGCAAACAGGTGAATATCGTTTGGCCGCACAGTGCGCCCGAACCGGCTTTCGGCGCAAGCATCAGAGCTAGCCATTTCGGCTAAAAACCGGCCGTAAAAGGCTCACGATTGCGTTCAATTTTGGTTGTCATTCCGGGATGGTCCGAAGGACCAGACCCGGAATCTCGAGGTTCCCCGATGCGCAATCGCGCATCTGAGGTTCATGCTTCGCATGCCCCGGAACGACGATAACGATCAGCGCCGCACCAGCCAGATCAGCAGCAACCCACCGACCGCCGACCCGATGCCGACGACGCGCAGGATATTGTCGGGCGTCGCCAGCGCACTCTTCATCGCCCGGCGCATCCAGGCCGGACTTGCCGCGAACATGATGCCTTCGAGCACGAACAGAATTCCCAAACCGATGAGGAAGTCGCCGAACGCTATTGACCTCATCGGATGAGAGCCTCCCGCTTAGTGTTTGTTTTTCTTTGATGGCGGCGACGCGTTGACCGTGTCGCCGCCAGATCTTGAAGTTACATGTCTTGAAGTTACTGTTTCGCCGCGGCGGCCGCCTCAGGCGGCTTGCCGTTGGCATTGCCGAAATACTTGAAGAATTCCGAATCCGGCCGCAACAGGAAGCGCGTCTCACCCGATTTCAGGCTGTTCTCATAGGCCGACATCGAACGATAGAACGCGAAGAAGTCCTTGTCCTGGTTGTAGGCTTCGGCGAACAGACGGTTGCGCTCGGCGTCGCCGCCGCCGCGTGTCTGCTCCGCCGTCGAGTTGGCTTCGGCGACGATCACCGTGGACTCGCGGTCGGCCTTCGAGCGGATTTCCTGGCCCTTCTGGGCACCCTGGGCGCGGAACTCGGCGGCCTCACGCTGACGTTCCGTCTGCATCCGCTGATAGACCGCCTGGCTGTTCTGCTCCGGCAGATCGGCGCGGCGGATACGCACGTCGACGACCTGGATGCCGTAGCCGTCGGCCTCCTTGTCGAGCTGATCGCGGATCCGCGACATCAGCCGCTCGCGCTCGTCGCGGACGACCGTGATGAAGGAGACCTCGCCGAGCACGCGGCGCAGCGACGCGTTCAACAGCGTGGTGAGCTGCAGATTGGCGGCCTGGATCGAGCCGACGCTCGTGTAGAAGCGCAGCGCGTCCTTGATGCGGTAGCGGGCGAAGGCGTCGACGACGAGTCGCTTCTGGTCCGATGCGATCACTTCCTGCGACGGATTTTCGAGGTCGAGGATGCGCTTGTCGATCGAGATGACGCTGTCGGTGAACGGGACCTTGAAGTTCAGGCCCGGCTCGGTGACGACGTCGACCGGTTTGCCGAACCGGACCACGAGGGCCTGCTCGGTCTGCTGCACGGTGAACATCGAGCTGTAGGCGATGATGGCCACGACGAACAGGACGATCAGGGTCGCAATGCCCGTGACGGGGGATCTCATCGCGTGCCTCCCTGCGGCTGGCCGGTTGTGGCCTGGGCTGCCGGACGCCGCGGCGTCAGTTCGCCGAGCGGAAGATACGGCACGATGTTCTGGCCCGGTCCGCCGTCATAGACCAGCTTCTCGGAGCCACCGAGCACGCGCTCCATGGTTTCCAGATAGATGCGTTCACGCGTCACTTCGGGAGCCTTCTTGTACTCTTCATAGACTTTCAGGAAGCGCGCGCTCTGGCCTCTGGCCTCGGCGACCGCCTGCTCCTTGTAACCTTCGGCGGCCTGCAGGATCTGCGCGGCACGGCCGCGCGCCTCGGGCACGACGCGGTTGGCGTAGGTTTGCGCCTCGTTCTGCGCACGCTCGAGATCGGAGCGCGCCGCCTGCACGTCGCGGAACGAATCGATGACCTGCGCCGGCGGATCGACCTTCTGCATCTGCACCTGCGCGATCTGGATGCCCGCGCCGTAGCCGTCGAGCGTCTTCTGCATCAGCTCCTGCACGGTTGCTTCGGTCTGGGTCCGCGCGCCGGTGAGGATCGGCTGAATTTCGGAACGGCCGATCACCTCACGCATCGCGCTTTCGGCGACCGCCTTCACGGTGCCTTCGGGATTCTGGATGTTGAACAAATAAGCGCCGGCCCCACCCGGCTTGATGCGCCACAGCACGGTGAAATCGACGTCGACGATGTTCTCGTCGCCGGTCAGCATCAGGCTCTCCTCCGGCACGTCGCGGATGGTGCGGCCGCGCCGGGCGGGATCGTCGATCAAGGTCATGCCGATCGAGAGCGTGTTCACGCGCAGCGCCTTCGGCAGCAGCACGGTCTCGATCGGATATGGCAGGTGATAGCGCAGGCCCGGCTGCGCATCGCGCACATACTTGCCGAAGCGCATGACGACGCCGAGCTCTTCCGACTGAACGCGGAAGATTCCGGTCGCAAACCAGATCACCAGCGCGGCAACCAGCACCAGCGCGATGCCCATGCCGCTGAAACCCCCACCGGGCAGCCATTGCTGCAGCCGGTCCTGGCCGCGGCGCAGAAGGTCCTCAAGGTCCGGCGGCCTCGGCCCGACCGATTGCGGACCGTTGCCCCATGGTCCTTTCGGACCTGAGCCCCACGGCCCTCCGCCTTGATTCTTCCACGGCATCAAACATCTCCTGGGCAAGCCTCGACCGGAACGGTCCGGGCTCGAATGTCCGGCCCGGTTATAGGGGACCGTCGAGGCCCTTACAACGCAAGCTTCCTGACGGCACGAGCTATGCGCCGGGGCAAAATTGTCAATGCAAACATTGGTTAACGTTGGCTGCGCCGACGATATGTCACATAGGAGAAGTCGGCGCTGTCGTCAGGACCGGCCGGATTTCGCACCCGCGCGATCTCTTCCCAGTCCTTCGTATCAATTGTGGCAAGGCGCGTGTCGCCCTCGGGCCTGGCATGCACTTCGGTGATTTCGAGCCGATCGGCCACATCCATCCATTGCGCGTAGATCTGCGCACCGCCGATCACGGCAATCTCGGTGGCCAAACGCCGCAACGCGTCGCCGTGCGCGACCGCACGGGCATTTTCGAACGATGTCGTGACGACCGCGCCGCGCGCCGTGTAGTTCGCGTCGCGCGTCACGACGATGTTGGTTCGTCCGGGAAGCGGCCTACGCAAGGATTCAAAGGTCTTTCGTCCCATCACGATAGGCTTGTTCAAGGTCATCGCCTTGAAGCGCTGCTGGTCGGATTTCAGCCGCCACGGAATCGTGTTGTCGCGCCCGATCACGCCATTTTCGGCGGCTGCGACGATCAGCACGATCTCCATCAGCGCGCGCCTTCCGACAGCGCCGTGAGCGCCGCACCGGAGACGCGGCAGATCGTCCATTCGTCCATCAGCTCGGCGCCGAGCGATTTGTAGAACGCGATCGACGGCGCGTTCCAGTCGAGCACCGCCCATTGCAGCCGCGACCACCCCTGGGCGAGGCAATGCTTGGCGAGGTGCATCAGCAATGCCTTGCCGATGCCGTGGCCGCGCAGCGCCGGGCGCACGAACAGATCCTCGAGATAGATGCCGTGGCTGCCCGCGAAGGTGGAGAAGTTGACGAACCACACTGCGAAGCCGGCGGGCTCGCCGTTCCACTCGGCGACGTCGCAGAACAGCCGCGGGCTGGCACCGAACAACGCGTCGGCGATGTCGGCCTCGCTGGCGTGAACCTCGTGCGAGAGCTTTTCGTATTCAGCGAGCTCGCGGACCAGCGAGAACACCAGTCCGGCCTCATCGAGCCGCGCGCGGCGGATGGTGAGAGACATCAATCGCTCGCGCCGCCACTCATACCGCCACCGCCGCCTTGATATGCGGATGCGGGTCGTAGCCTTCGAGTTTGAAATCTTCGTAGCGGAACGCGAAGATGTCCTTCACATCGGGATTGATCGACATCGTCGGCAACGGTCGCGTCGGCCGGGTCAATTGCAGGCGCGCCTGCTCGAGATGGTTCGAATAGAGATGCGTATCGCCGAGCGAGTGCACGAAGTCGCCGGGCTTCAGCCCGGTCACCTGCGCCACCATCATCGTCAGCAGCGCATAGGAGGCGATGTTGAAGGGCACGCCGAGGAAGACGTCGCCGGAGCGCTGATAGAGCTGGCATGACAGTTTGCCGTTCGCGACATAGAACTGGAACAGGCAGTGGCATGGCGGCAGCGCCATCTTGTCGACCTCAGCCGGATTCCAGGCGCTGACGATCAGCCGCCGCGAATCCGGGGTGCGCTTGATCATCTCGATGACATTGGCAATCTGGTCGATGCTGCGGCCGTCAGGCGCGGGCCATGATCGCCATTGCGAGCCGTAGACCGGGCCGAGATCGCCATTGGCGTCGGCCCATTCGTCCCAGATGGTGACGCCGTTGTCGTTGAGATATTTGATGTTGGTCTCGCCGGCGAGGAACCACAACAGCTCGTGCACGATCGCCTTCAGCGGCAGCCGCTTGGTGGTCAGCATCGGGAAGCCGGCCGCCAAGTTAAAGCGCATCTGGTGGCCGAAGATCGACAGCGTGCCGGTGCCGGTGCGGTCCTGTTTCTCGGCGCCATCGGCGAGGATGCGTTCGAGCAGATCGTGATACTGGTTCATGGCGCTGGCTTCGGGGTTTGTCGGAGATCACGAATTTAGCGGCCTGGGCCGCCGATCGACACGCCGATTCGGTTGATTGCGATGATTATACCCGGAAAAATGATCACGGAATCGCAAACAACAAGCGGGCGGAACCGGCGTTCCGCCCCTCGTCTATCCACTTGATTACATTGCTTAACTTGCCGGCCGCCGCGCGATCAGCTCTCCGACTCCACGAACACCTGGTCGCGCTTGGCGCGCAGCGCCGGCAAGATCGCCAGCACCAGCAAACCGGCTGCGATCGCCAGCAACACCGCCGACAGCGGCCGTGAGACGAACACGCTCCAGTCGCCGCGCGAGATCAGAAGCGCGCGGCGCAAATTCTCCTCCATCAGCGGGCCCAGCACCATACCGAGCAACAGCGGCGCCGGCTCGAAATCGTGCTTGATCAGCCAATAGCCGAGCAGTCCGAACGCGCCGGCGAGGACGACATCGACCGGTGCGTTGTTGATGGAATAGATGCCGATCGCGCAGAAGATCACGATCGAAGGGAACATCAGCCGGTATGGCACCCGCAACAGCCTCACCCAGATGCCGACCAACGGCAGGTTGATGACGATCAGCATCAGATTGCCGATCCACATCGAGGCGATCATGCCCCATACCAGCTCTGGCTGCTTCTGCATTACCTGCGGGCCCGGCACGATGCCATGGATGGTCATCGCGCCGACCATCAGCGCCATCACGGCATTCGGCGGGATGCCGAGCGTCAATAGCGGGATAAACGAGGTCTGCGCCGCCGCATTATTAGCGCTTTCCGGCGCCGCCACGCCTTCGATCGCGCCGCGGCCGAAGCGCGACGGATCCTTGGCGATCTTCTTCTCGAACGTATAGGCCGCGAACGACGCGATCACCGCGCCGCCGCCCGGCAGGATGCCGAGAATCGACCCCAGGATCGTGCCGCGCACGATCGCAGGGAACGAGTCTTTCAAATCTTTCTTGGTCGGCATCAGCCCGGTGATCTTTTGCTGCACCAGATCGCGGTCCATCTCGGCGCCGGCGTCGAGGTTGCGGATGATTTCCGCAAAGCCAAACACGCCCATCGCTACGGTCGCAAAGCCGAGGCCGTCGGCGAGCTCGGGAACGTTGAACGCCATGCGCGAGGCGCCGGTCTCGATGTCGGACCCGACCATCGACAGCAGCAGCCCGAACACGATCATAGCGATCGCTTTCAGGATCGACCCCTTCGCCAACACCGTCGCGAAGATCAGGCCCAGCACCATCAGCGAGAAATATTCGGCAGGCCCGAAGGCCAGCGCGAGTTTTGTCAATGGCGCACCTAGTACAGCGATCAAAACCGTCGCGACGCAGCCGGCGAAGAACGAGCCGATCGCGGCGATCGCGAGTGCCGGGCCGGCGCGGCCCTGCTTGGCCATCTGGAAGCCGTCGAGCGTGGTCACGACCGATGTCGCTTCACCGGGAATATTGACCAGGATCGAGGTGGTCGAGCCGCCATATTGGGCACCGTAATAAATGCCGGCGAGCATGATCAGGGCGCCGACCGGCGGCAGGCCGAAGGTGATCGGGAGTAGCATCGCCACCGTGGCGATGGTGCCGATGCCCGGCAGCACGCCGACCAGCGTGCCGACCAGCGCGCCGATCAGGCACAGCAGAAGATTGATCGGGGTCAGGGCGACGCCGAAACCGAGGGCGAGATTGGCAAAGAGGTCCATCACGCCCTCACTGGATCAGGAAACGCGGGAACATCGGCATCGGCAGTCCCAGCACATAGGGAAAGAGCAGCGCGCAGCCGAGCGTCAGGCAGGCGCCGACGATGATCGCCTCCAGCCATTTCGTCTCATGCGAGCCGAGTGCCGCGATCAGGAAGCACGAGAAGGCGGAGACGACGAGACCGAGCGGCCTGATCGCCAGTGCAAAGAATACGATCGACAGCATGACGAAGAGCGGCCCGCGCCATGCATAGGTCCCGATCTGCGGGCCATCGTTGAGGACTCCTATCAGCGCGATGACGCCGCCCAGCAGCAATAGCAGCACCGCGAACATGCGCGGCACTGTTCCGGCGCCGAACGAAAATCCGTGCATGCCCTGCAGATCGCTGGACGCCCACAGGGCAAACAGGGCGATCGCCATCAAGGCGATCCCGCCGACAAAATCCTGCGGGCCGCGGACCCATTTTGGCAGGATCGATTTGACCGGCGCCTCGCTCGGCGTGTCACTCATGATTTCACTCCCCCACGGCAGGCTTGCCCGCCCGTTCTGATTTGATGGCTCGTGATGCTGGCCAAAGGAATTGCTAGCGATTTTCGTCAGACAACGCCAGCAAAACCCAGAATGCCGCCAGCAAGCAGCAGCCAGAAAGGATTGACACGCGTCGCAAACGCAAGCGCGGCTGCGACAATGGTGAGCAGCGCCGCGATCCAACTTTGGTCTGATGTCCGCGCCAGGATCAGCCCGCTCGCCGCCATCAGGCCGATCGACAGCGGAACCAGTGCCGCTTGAACGAGCGCAGGCCAGCGCGCATGACGCGAGCGTTCGAGGAAACGGCTCACATAATAGGCAAGCAGCGCGGTTGGACCGCACATCGCCAGCGTCGCCGCCAATGCACCGGCGACGCCTGCGACAGAATAGCCTATCAGCGTCACGATCAGCACGTTCGGTCCCGGCGACAGCTGCGCGAAAGCGAAGACGTCGGCGAACTGCTTGTCGGTCATCCAGTGATGCACGTCGACCGCGGCGCGGTGCATTTCGGGGATCGCCGAATTGGCGCCGCCGACCGCAAACAGCGACATCAAGCCGAAGGTCCAGACCAGCATGGCGATCGGGTTGGACTCGGTATTCATGCCTTGACCTTGCGGCGCGTCAGAATCGTGATCGCAAGGCTGAGCGGGATCGCGACCAGCAGCACGAGCTGCAGCGGCCATCGGATCAGCCCGATCGCGACGAAGACCGCGAGCATGACGACGAGGCCCGTGACGTCGCGCCGCTTGAGCAGCGGCGTCATCATCTTGAAGACGACGGCGAGCAGGAGGCCCACAGCGACACAGGACACGCCGGCGAGCGTGCGGCGCAGCGCATCGATTTCACCGTAGCGCACATAAAGCGCGGCGAGGATGGTCGCGATCACCATCGGCGGGCCGACCAGGCCGGCGAAGGCAGCAACGCCACCGGCGATGCCGCGAAAGCGCGAACCGAACACGACCGACAGATTGACGATATTCGGCCCCGGCAGGAAGTGGCAGAGCGCGAAGGTCTCGTTGAATTCTTCCGCCGTCATCCAGCGGTGCTGCTCGACAATGCCCGCCGGGCCCAGACCAGCACCCCGCCGAAGCCGGCCAGCGACATCTTGGCAAAGGCAAAAAACAGCTCGGACAGGCCGGGCTGGCTGGGCGAAGATGACGGGGGAACGTCCGGCGCCGGGACGGCAACCGGCTGGGAATCCGGAGGCATAAACAAAATCTAGGACGACCGCACGACGCAGACCAACCCAAATCGGCGTGTTTTCACACCTCAAGAGCCCTGAATCGGCTCTATTTTTCTCCAGCGTTGCCGCCTATATTGGGGCTGCCGGTTCGCCGGCTATGGAAATAAATGGCCGTCGCAATAAACCATTCGGACCCGGGGGCGGTACCCGGCGCCTCCACCAAAACCCATCCTGACCGACCGATCATGGGGTGGCTTTCGGCGGGGGCGAAATAGGATCGACGAGGGCGTAAAGGGCGTGTTTTTTCTCGGTATGGTTCCGCCGTTATCGGGCTAATGCAATAGTTGCCAACGACAACTTTGCTCCGGTTGCTCAGGCTGCGTAACGCAGTTTGAAAGACCACACTTAAAGTCCTAACGGGTTAAGCTCCGTTAGGCGGGGTTCGGAGGCACCTGGCAACAGAAGCCTCCACTTCATTCCAGACCCGGATTCCAGACCCGGCGCTTCCCGCCCACATTTCCGGCGCCGCCCCTGCTGATTTCCGGCTCCCGGCAGGGTAGCATGGCTCAAAGGGGCGAGTCGGGCGGTCCGGCGGCGCTGCCGAGCCAGGCATTATTTTCGAAAGCGACAGGATCACCATGGCGACCGATCACATCCGATATGACGTGCTGGCGCGGGACGCGCTGCGCGGGGTGCTGCGCCGGGTTCTGACCGACGCCGCCGAACACGGCCTGCCGGGCGAGCACCACTTTTACATCACCTTCCTGTCGACCGCCGATGGCGTGAAGATCTCGCCGCGGCTGCTGGCGCAATATCCGGAGGAAATGACCGTCATCCTGCAGCACCAGTTCTGGGACCTGGTGGTGACGGAGGAACGCTTCGAGGTCGGCCTGTCGTTCGGCGGAATTCCCGAGCGGCTGACCGTGCCGTTCGCCTCGGTCACGCGCTTCCTCGATCCGTCCGCGCCGTTCGATCTGCTGTTCGATGTGTCAGACGCAGCGGTCGAAGAGTCCCCGGCCAAAGTGCCGGCTGCATCGCCGGCCACCTCCCTCCCCGCGCCCCCGCTCCGGGCAGCGGCCGAGACCAGGGCCGCCGAGACCGACGACGAGCCGGCGAAGCCCAGCGAAGGCGCCGAAGTGGTGCGGCTCGATCGTTTCCGCAAGAAATAATCCAAGAAATAATCTAAGCGCGGATCAAACCTCGACCTTGTAGGGTGCTTGCGAAGATCAGGATGACAGATCGTCATCCCGGACTATCTTCTGCATGGGCATGAGCTTTCGCGCGACGTCGCGTTGTCGCGCGGGACCGGCCCATTGCGGGATCACGCTATCGTGACGCACGGAAACCATCCATGGCTCGATCAACGACACGTTCCAAAACAACCGCCAAAACGACTACCAAAACCACCACCCGCAGCGAGACCGACAGTTTCGGTCCAATCGACGTGCCCGCCGACCGCTACTGGGGCGCGCAGACCGAACGCTCGCGGCAAAATTTCAAGATCGGCCATGACCGGATGCCGATCGCGATCGTTCACGCGCTCGGCATCGTCAAGCTCGCGGCCGCAGAGACCAATCGCGATCTCGGCCTGCTCGATGCGCGCCGCGCCAGCGCCATCGTTCGCGCCGCCAAGGAGGTAATCGAGGGCAAGCTCGACGATCATTTCCCTCTGGTGGTCTGGCAGACCGGCTCCGGCACCCAGACCAACATGAACCTCAACGAGGTGATCGCCAATCGCGCCAACCAGACGCTCGGCGGCGAACTCGGCACCAAGAAGCCGATTCATCCGAACGACCATGTCAACATGAGCCAGTCGTCGAATGATTCATTCCCGACCGCGATGCATATCGCGGCGGCGACGCGGATCATCGCCGATCTGATTCCGGCGCTGACCGAACTGCATCGCGAGCTGCGCAAGAAGGAGAAGGCGTTCGCCGGGATCGTCAAGATCGGACGCACCCACACCCAGGATGCGACGCCGCTGACGCTCGGCCAGGAATTCTCAGGCTACGCCGCGCAGATCGGGAGCGGCATCGCACGGCTGCGGGTGGCGGTGAAGGATCTGTTTCCGCTGGCGCAGGGCGGCACCGCGGTCGGCACCGGCCTCAACTCGAAGCCGAGATTCGCCAAGACCTTTGCCAGGCACGCAGCCAGGATCACCAGGCTGCCGTTCACCAGCGCCGAGAACAAATTCGAGGCCTTGGCCTCGAACGACGCCTATGTACTGGTTCACGGTGTGATCAATTCGGTGGCGACCGGTCTGTTCAAGATCGCCAACGACATCCGCTTCCTCGGATCCGGTCCGCGCTCGGGCCTCGGCGAGTTGATCCTGCCCGAGAACGAGCCGGGCTCGTCGATCATGCCGGGCAAGGTCAACCCGACCCAATGCGAAGCGGTGACCATGGTCTGCTGCCAGGTGTTCGGCAACGAGACGGCGATCACGATCGCCGGCAGCCAGGGTCATTTCGAGCTCAACGTGTACAAGCCCGTTTTGGCATATTGTATGATGAATTCCATCCAATTGCTGACCGATGTCGTCCGCTCGTTCACCGAGCATTGCGTTGCCGGCATACGCGCCGACGAAAAGCGCATCAGCGAGTTGATGCAGCGCTCGCTGATGCTAGTGACGGCGCTCGCGCCGAAGATCGGCTACGACAATGCGGCCAAGGTCGCCAAGGCTGCGCACGCGCGCGGAACGACGCTGAAGGAAGAAGCTTTGCGGCTCGGCTTTGTATCTGCAGATGAATTTGATCGGCTCGTGCAGCCGGACAAAATGACACACCCGGGCTGAGTGCATGATCATTGTCCGGACAATTGCAGACAACCTGCGTGATATAATTATAGATCATAACGCCTAAAGACTAAGGCCGGTCATCTATCGGCTCCGCGCTGACGCATGTTACAGCAAGACAGATGTCAAGTTTTCGCAGAGCGAAACTGATTCTTTGATGCTATCACGAGGCATCAACCGGGGATTCTGGATGGATATCGAGCCAGGCGCGCAGCGCGACCACTCTTGCGTTCGTCACGATGCATCACCAATTCGCATAAGGGGACGATGAGGGACGAGCATGGGCGACGTGGTCAATCTGAAACGATTCAAGAAGCGGGGCGAGCGCGAACAAGTGGCGAAGCAGGCCGAAACAAATCGTGCGCTATTTGGTCGCACCAAGTCTGAACGCGCGCGCGATGAACATCTTGCCGAGCACAACGCTCGTCAGCTTGAGCAACATCGCATCGACGGCGGAGACGCATCATGAAATCTCCCGTCGTCAAACGTTCGATTGTCGTCGCCGGACACAAGACCAGCGTCAGTCTTGAAGAGGCGTTCTGGAACGGAATGAAGGAGATTTCCGGTCTGCGAAACATGACGCTGTCGGAACTGGTCGGCGAGATCGACAGCAATCGCCAGCAGGGCAATCTCTCCTCCGCGATCCGCCTCTTCGTGCTGGACTATTTCCGCTCGCGCGCCACACCGGCCGTGCCGGAGGCAAGGCTGCAGCCCGTCGATACGCGTCAGCAGGCCTAGAGCCCTTTCCGTTCCGATGGAATCGGAACGGGCTCTAGATTTTTGTTTTGACGCGTTTTCTTCCCGCGAACCGGCGGCCACTTCGCTGGAAAACGCTCTGACGGCCTCTCCGCTTCCCGCGACCGATCGCCGCTATGCTATAGAGCGGGCGATCGTATCGTCGCGCGGATATCAGCATGAAAGTCAAACGCATCGTCGCCAACATTGCCGCCACTGACGTGGCGGCAGCGAAGACATTCTATCAATACATCCTGGGGCTCGAGCCGCTGATGGATTTCGGATGGATCGCGACCTATGGCTCTTCCGAAACGATGCAGGCTCAAATCAGCTTCGCATCCGAAGGCGGCTCCTGCACGCCCGTGCCTGATCTCTCGATCGAGGTCGACGATCTCCACGACGCGCTCCGTCGCGTGACGACGGCCCGCATTGCGATCGAATACGGACCGGCGGATGAGCCGTGGGGCGTGCGGCGCTTCTTCGTCCGCGATCCCTTTGGCAAGCTCGTCAATATTCTCCAGCACCAGCCGTAAGCTAATTCTGTATCGCCGGCCGCGGCGGCGGATTGGCGACCTGCGGCGTCAGTGACAGGGGCGGACGCGGCTTCGGCTTCACTGCGCCCGGCAGCGGCTTGACCTCGATCGGCGGCGGCAAGGGTGTGACCTGCGACTGGCTCGCAATCGGTGCAGGAGGCGCAATGGCAAGCGCAGGCGCTGCGGCCACCGGCGGGACGATGGGCGGACGCGGCGCCACGATCTTCGGCTTCGGCGGCACGCGGCGCGGCAGCGGCACGTCCGCAGGAGGCACCGGCGCCGAATTGGCGTTCGGCGTCTCGGTTGCGGGCGCGCTGGGCTGCGGAATCGTCGCCGGCATCGGCTCCGGCGGTGGCGGCGGCTCACCGCGCTCGATCGCATCGAGCCGCCTGGTTTCGCGGTCGATCGCACGCACCGCGAGCCACGACGACAATGCCGCGATGTCGACGCTGCGCGTCAGTCCGTCGGGCGTGCCGACCGCAAGCATCTGGATCTCCGGACGATTGTTGGCCGTGCCGATCAGCGTCGATGCCAGCGCGGCACGAATGTCAGCCTGGTCGGCCGGAATGTCGTAGCCCCCCGATACGGTCGCATTGGCGCCGTTGGCCGCCAGCGTGGTGGCGCCGACGCGGAGGCGGCCGTCACGGATGTTGAAGGGAATCTGCGCGGACGGAATCGACAGCGTGCCGCCCGCCAGCACCGGCTCGACGATCTGCTTCAGCCTGACGTCGTCGGTCGCCTGTCCGGAGTCGCTGGCGCGGATCGCAACCTCGAACGACCGTGGATCGAGACCCGCAAGCGTCACCCCGTCCAGCGTGACGGTGCCACTGCCGGAGAGCGCACCCGTCAGTGCGGAAGCACTGCGGCCCTGGCTCAACACGGTCATCTGCATCGACGCGCGGCCCTTGGGCATCGACAGGCCGCGATAGCGCAGCGCCGAACCGTCGACGCCCGAAAGCTGAACGTTCGCATTCAGCGCAAGTCCATTAGCGCCTTGTCGCACGTCGACGGTAGCAGTCGCCTCGCCGCCGCCGATCTTGCCCTTGATGCCATCGAAGGTCAGCGACTGTCCGTCGGACTTGATAGTGCCGCTGACCGGCTGCAGTTCGGCGCCGCCCGGCAGCGCGCCGCGAAGCGCCTCGAACGTGACCTTGCCGCGCCAGCCCCTGGTCAGCCCCGCGCCGAGCGGCTCGGTCGCATCATGCCCTGCAGCGCCGATCGCGGTCACAAAGACCGGCGCCAGCGCGATCTGATCGAGGCCGAGTTCGCCCTCGATGCTCTTCTCGTCGGCGAGCGTCAGCGCCAGCCGCCCGCGCAGCCGCGAGCCGGCGACGATGCTGTCGAGATCGTCGAAGGTCAGTCTGTCTCCGGCCAGCGTCACGCGCGACGACAGGCGGATGTTTCCGGCTTGATCAGGCGGTTTCAGATCGAGCAGCGGACTGATGTCGGCGCTGCGGACGCGCAGACTGACGCTCGATTTGGCGTCCTTTGCCCATGGCTCGGCAGTGCCATCGGCATCCGCATCAAGTCCGGCGCCCCAGAGCCTGGCCTTCAGCCGCAACGGCGCGCGCCACGCGCCGTTCACGGTCCCCTCGAACTGCGCCGGGCCGGCACCGGCTACGATTGCACGATCAAGGCCCAGCAACGCCAGCAGGGCGTTTCCCTCGCCAGCCGAGAATTTGGCCTCCGCCGCAATGTCGCTGCGGCCAATCGCGTCGAGATCCAGCGCGCGGATCGCAGCGGTCGGCGGCATCGCCGATATCACGGTGCGTCCCTTCACCTGAGGCGCATCGAGATCGAGCATTGCTTGCGCACTGCTCCGATCGGCAGCCTGTCCCTTGCCCTTGCTGAGATCGAGCGCAAGCTTTGCGTGGACAGGACCGGCATCGGCCCGGGGTCCGCCGAGCCGCGCGGCGAATGACGGCGCGAACGGCTGAACAATCGCGGCAAGCCGGCCGAGCGACGCGGCGGTCGCATCAATCGCCAGTCTGCCGGTCGCATTGATGCGGTCGAAATTGCCGCTGCCGTCCAGCGTGACATTGTCGGGCTGGCCGATCTGCACACGCTCGAGCACGATGTCCTTCGGGCTATAGGCGAACTTCGCGACCAGCGGCCGCAATTCCTGGCCCGCGGACATGGCACGCCCGATATCGAGCGAGAGCTGCGCCTCGTCGGGCCATTCGGCCTGCGGGCCGGCCAGCGAACGGATGAAGGCCACGGTCGCGTCGAGATCGAGCCTGTCAGCCTTCAACTGCGCCTCGACCTTCGATCCGGTGCTCGCCTCACGATGCGAGACCGCGACACGGCCTTCGACCGCGCCGCCCTCGATCTCTGCCTTCATGGCGTCGATCGCAAAGCCCGCCGGCGACACCGTGACGTCGCCGCGCAGCCGCAGCGGCTTCTGGCTGCGATAGGCCATGTCACCACGACCCTGCAGCCAGGTCATCAGCGCGTCGGGATCCGACGATTCGATATCGAGCGCGGTCTTGAAGCTGTTGGACGCGCCCGCCTGCGCGCTGGCGCCGCTCATCGAGACCCGCGTGGCGCCCGGCGCGCGGAACTCCAGCCGGCGCACCGTCCAGGATTTGGCGTCCGAATGCAGTTCTGCCGAGATGTCCTGCAGCGGACGGCCGCCGAGCATGACCTGCTCGGTGGCCAGTTCGACCTGCGCCGGGATCGGGCTCTGTGGGAGGCCCGAGACGAATGCGCGCAACGCCGGCAGCACGCGGGCCGGCTCGGCATTTCCGTCCTTGCCATCCTTGCTCGCATCCTTGTTCGTATCCTTGGCGGCGAATTTGTCGGCGTCGAGCTGGCGCGCCGAGAGCGAGGCGCGCAACAGCGGCGCCGCGCCAAACCGGATATCGCCGGAGCCTGCGAGTTTCAGCGCGCGGTCCTCGGCGCCGTAGCTCACCTCGACCTGGTCGAGGCGGGCCGCCGAATAGTCGGTCTTGACCTTGGTGGCGATCCGCCATGCCGGCTGATCGCCGCTACCGCGTTGGCCAGGCGTGCCGGCCAGCATCACCGCCCCCTCGAACCGCGGCGCCCGCGCCTCGAAGGTCAGGACGCCGTCGAGATCGGCCGAGATCGGGCGCTGGCCCGGATCGATGCTGAGATGCAGGCGCGTGCCGTTGCCGTCGGGTCCCTGCCCCGACGAGACTCGAAACGGATAGCGATTGCCATCGAACATGAAATTGCCGTCGCCGCGGATCGCGCCGGCGAGCGAGCGGACGTCGCCGCTGAAGGCGATGTCGCTCAGTTCGAGCGTGCCGCGGCTCGCCGCATCGTGCAGCGCGAGGCGGCCGGTGAGATTGAGCCGGTCGATCGCCAGCGACGCCAGATTGAAGGTGCCGCTGGAGGTGGGCCAGTCGATCCGTCCCTTCGGGTCGAGCCCGAGATCGAGCGACACGCCATTGATGGTGAGTTCGGTGGCGCGCACCTCGCCGCGCATCAGCGAGCTCAGGCTGAATTCGACGTCGAGCTTGGCGGCGCGGACCTTGCCGAGGTCGTTGGCGCCGCCGACGGTGACCGTTTTCAGCCGCAGCGAGGGCGCCGGCAGCAGGCGCGCGTCGAGGTCCCCGGCAACGCGGACCGGCGCGCCGATGATCTTGCTCGCCTCCGCCTCGAACTGCGGCCTGAACTGGTTCCAGTCGACGAAGTACGGACCGACCAGCGCGGCGACCAGTGCAAGGATGAAGGCGATTGCCAGGCCGAGCAGCGTCGTCTGCACGGTGTCTCCCTTTGAGCCCGCTCCGCGGCAGCGTGCCTACGCCGAGCCTGAACCGGAGCAGCTCAATATATAGAGACAAGTATGGCGAAGTCACAGCAGCTTTGCTGCTGTGACTTCAGGCCGGACGGCGTTTTCCGCTCAACAGCGCGTGCGCGGCGGGATCGCGACGCGCCCGAAAGATCGAGCGATCACCAGCTCGCGGGCAGGCTCTTCAACCCGCGCAGCACGAAGGTCGGCCGCCACTCCGGATTCTCCGCGTCATCGAGCCGCAGGTCCGGAAGCCGGCGCAGCAGGGTCGAGATCGCGATCTCCGCCTCGATCCGCGCCAGCTGGGCGCCGAGGCAGAAATGGATGCCGCCGCCGAACGACAGCGGCTTCACGTTCGGCCGCTCGATGTCGAGCTTTTCGGGGTGGTCGGGATAGACCGCCGGGTCGTGATTGGCCGAGCCGAGCAGGCACAGCACACTCTCGCCCTTCGGGATGCGCTTGCCGCCGAGATCCTCGATATCCTCCAGCGCGACCCGGCCGGTCATCTGCACTGAGGAATCGTAGCGCAGGAACTCCTCGATCGCATTGGTAATCAGGCCGGGATTGGCGTTGAGCAACGCGAGTTGGTCCGGGTTTCGATAGAGCGCGAGCAGACCGTTGCCGATCAGGTTCACCGTCGTCTCATGGCCGGCGCCGAACAGCAGGATGATATTGGCCGTCAGCTCCTCGTTGGTGAGCTTCTGGCCGTCTTCCTCGGCCTGCACCAGCTGCGTCGTGAGGTCGTCGCCGGGCTGCTTGCGACGCAGTTCGAACAGCTGGTGGAAGTACATCGCCGCCATCGCGTTGCCGGCGTTACCCTGTTTGATCTCCTCGGATGTCATCGGCACCGGCTCGAGCAGGCGTCCGCCATCGCGCGAGCCATTGTAGAAGGCCTCGCGGTGCTCCTCGGGGATTCCCAGCATGTCGCAGATGATGGTGACCGGCAGGCGGAAGGCGAAATCCTCGATCAGGTCCATCTTCCCTTGCGGAATGATGCGGTCGAGCGTCTCGTCGACGACGTGCTGGATGCGCGGCCGCATGTCCTCGACCCGGCGCGCGGTGAAGGCCTTGACCACGAGGCCGCGCAGACGGGTGTGATCCGGCGGGTCCTGCTGCAGCATCCAGTGGCCCATGCTGCGCATGACCGGCTCGTCCATGATCTTGGGCCCGTAGCGGCGGATGCTGCGCTCGACATAGTCCTTGCCGAAGCGCTTGTCGCGCAGCACGAGGCTCGCCTCGGCATGCCGACTGGCGACAAAGGCGCCGTGCGCGTTGACGTGCATCGGGTCCATGGTGCGCAACCGCTCGTAATACGGATAGGGGTTGCGGATGAATTCAGGCGCCAGTGGATTGAAAAGCGGTTCATTGCTCGCCGACTGAACATGCTCGTTCATGGTGACCCTCGCTCGCTGGGCTGCGCCGGTGCCTGCACCTTGACGCGCCTTGGTGTTATCCTCGGGGCCGGACCTGCAACGGCCTGGCTATCTTGGTTTGGTCAAATGCAACTCGATACACTCTTGTATTGAGTTGCAATATGCCCTAAACTGCGCGGATGTCAAGGGTTCGAACCAGACCGACACGGGACGACACCTGCGAGAAGCTGTTCGAGGCGGCGGCGCGGGTGTTCGAGGACCAGGGAATCGGCGGCGCAAGCATCGAGGCGATCGCGGCCGCGGCCGGTTTCACCCGCGGCGCCTTCTATTCGAACTTCAAAACGAAGGACGAGTTGATCATCGCGATGCTCGAGGATCACGTCGAGCAAACGATCCGGCGCAATCTCGATTTGCTCGACAGGCACAAGTACCTTCCGGATTTCCTCGAGGCGCTCAGGACGATGGATCGCAGCCGGCAGGATCCGCTCGGCCGCTCGCCTCTCCTGCATATGGAGATGATCCTGTTCGTAGCGCGCGCCGAGAAGCGCCGGCCCGAGCTCGCCAAGCGGCTGCGCGCGCGCCGCAAGCTGATCACCGACATCGTCGCGACCACGCTGAGAAATTCCGGCAGGAACGGCGTGATCAACCCGGAATGGACCGGTGCGATCGTATTGGCGCTGGAAGACGGTTTCCGGCTGCACCGCCTGATCGATCCGGAGACCACGCCATCCGACAGCTTCCTGCGCGCGATCACCGATCTGCAACGGGCGATCGGGGTTGCGCCCGCCTGATCCTGCTCACGTCGCGCTGCCGATCTTATGCATCTGCCCCGCGACGGCGCGGACCCTGCGCGGCGCGGCCTGCCAGATCGCAATGGCCGACAGCAGGCTGACGGCGATGCCAAGGATGAACGCCGCCGTATAGCTGCCGGACAGATCATACAATTGCCCGGTCACCCACGGTCCCGCGGCGCCACCGGCCAGCGCGGCGAGCATGATGGTACCGAAAATGCTGCCGTAGTGCTTGCCCTGGAATATCTCGAGCACCACTGGCCCCATCACGGAGGTGAGCCCGTAGCCGAGTGCGCCTTGCGTGAAGACCATCAGATAGATCAGCGGCATGACCTGCCAGAATTTCAGGGCCACCAGCGCGGCAAAGCAGATCGCGAAGCCGAAGCAGGCGATCGCCCAGACCCATTCGCGGCCGATGCGGTCGGACAGATGGCCGAGCCAGATCTGGCCGGGAATGCCGAGCGAGCTGACCACCCCGAGCGCCCAGACGCCGACGCTGGAGCTGAAGCCGATATCAAGCAGGAACTTGGTCTGGTGCACCTGCACCGCGTACCAGATATACAGCGCGCAGAAATAGCCGATCGCGATCCACCAGAACTGCGTGGTGCGCAGCGCGCGCGGCAGCGTCCAGTCGACGCTGGCCCAAGCCGGATCGACGATGTTGGAGGCCGGCCTGGCCGATGTCGCCGTCGGCGCAGCATCACCGTCGGGTTGCAGCCCGATATCCTCGGGCCGCCTGTGCAGTAAGAGATTGATCGGCGCCAGCACGACCAACACCACGATCCCCATCGCGGTGCAGGCGGTGCGCCAGCCGGTCTGCTCGATCATGTGCTGCACCCATGGCAGCAGCGTTACCGAGCCGATCCCGACGCCGGCGAAGGCCAGCCCGATCGCCAGCCCGCGGCGGCGGGTGAACCAGTTCGGCAGGAACAGCGACTGGCCGGAATAACCGAGGCAGACGCTGCCGGAACCGACCAGCACGCCGATGGTGAGATAGAGATGCCAGGGCTGCGAGGTCAGCGGCGCCAGCAGCAGCCCCGATCCCATCAAGAGGACGCCAATCTCCATCACCGCGCGCGGCCCGCGTCGGTCCATCAACCGGCCGATCAGTGGGCTCGCAATGCTCGAGGCCACGAAGCCGAACGAGAATGCGCCGGCGGTGACGCCGCGCTCCCAGCCGAACTCGCTGAGGATCGGCGGATAGAACAGCGAGAACGCGGTCCGCGCGTTGACCCCGATCGCCATGGTGACGAAGGTCACCGCGACGATGATCCAGCCGTAGAAAAAGCGGGGGCGCATGAAAGCACTGTGGAATGGGATGGATAAGAAGCCAACCGGACATGGCGGCTCATGAAAGACGTCGACTTTGCATCATGCATGGTCAACTCTGTGAAGCAATTCATAGACAGCGGTGCGATTTGGTGATTGTACCGTGAGCTAGCCATCCGCCGACATCTCGCCGAAAGCAGGGAATCGGGTTATCATGGCTTTTTGGGGAGAAATACCATGGGCAGTTTGGTTGCCGACCGTTACGTCCCGGATCTTCTACAACAGATGAATTCCCGATTTATTGCTGAAGCCCTGGGCGAAATGGTCCAGTTCCAGAAGGAGTTCAAGGTCTTCTCGCCGCAGCATACGCTGCGGATGTCCTTCGGGCTGCTCAATATTGCGCCGGTTGGCGAAGAGGATCGCGAGGGGTTTTTCAAGTATCTGAATCTGCTGAAGAAGGCGGGCGCGTCGGTCGACGGCAAGCCGTCGAAGCTGAATGGACACAATCAAATCATCGCGTCGCTGCAAGGCAATCTCGAGAGCGGCAAGCCGTTGTCGGTGTTCTTTACCTCGCACTCAGGGGACCAACCGAAGGGCGTCGTGAAGGTGACGGCCGGCGATCGCGTCCTGAGTTTTTCCCCTTTGGTTTTTCTCACGATCTCGATGCCAACGATCGGGGCCGGCCACCCGAAGGCGGGCAAGCGGAAGAAATAGCGTGAAACCTCGGCGATGCTCGAACTGCACGCCAAGGTTCGCGATTATTATTCCGGAACGCTGGAGCGTCACGGCCCGACCCCGCTCGGGGTTGATTGGCCGAACGTGCTCTCGCAGTATCTGCGCTTCGTCCAGCTCCTGAAGCTATGCGATTTCGGGCAAACGTTCAGCCTGAACGATTTCGGCTGCGGCTACGGCGCGTTGCTGGAATTCCTGGCCATGCGGCATGGCGATGCAAAGGTGACCTATCGCGGTATCGACATTTCGCCGGCGATGATCGCTGCCGCCCGTACCCGCTGGGCCGGCAACACGCAGGCCGAGTTCGCCGAGGGTTCGCAGTGCGGCGCACTCGCCGACTATTCGCTCACAAGCGGCACCTTCAACGTCCGGCTCGGTCATCCCGTCGACAAATGGGAAGTCTATGTCGAGGCGATTCTCACCGATCTCGAGGCCAGCAGCCGGATTGGTTTTGCCGTGAATTTCATGCTGCCTCGCGATGAGGCCCCTGCCGAGGCGGGGCTGTATCGCGCCGCGCCGGAGCGGTGGACGCCGCTTTGCGAGCGGTTTGGCCGCGTGGAGTTGATCACCGGCTACGGACTTCAGGAATTCACGCTTCTTGTCCGCAAGACCCCGCCGACGACTGTGCGAGCGGGAACAGGCTCTCGAAAGGCCGCGCGCCGGTCTCCTCGATAAGGTCCCGGGCGCGGGCCAGCAGGTCACTCAGCCGATATCCCGGATGCTGTACGCTTCCTGCGCTGACCACCTGTGCCAGCACCAGCGTGGCACGACACTCCGCAAGGCGCGATCGCCGCTCCGACGCGATCGCGATGGCGTTTTCGGCAGCGCGGAAGGCCGCGGCAGGACTGTCATTCCTAAGATGGATTTCCGCCAAGAACGCCAGCATGTCGCTTTCGTATTCCAGGCCGGCAAAAACCTCCCGCGCAAGGTGAATGGCTGATTCAATCTTCTGAATCGCCCCGACGTGATCTCCGGATAATGACAGCGCAAGCCCGCGGAACGCATTCGCATAGACCGCGAGGTAAGGGATGCTGCTTGTAGCAGCGATCTCGTCGATGCGCTGACTATGAAATCCGGCAAGCTCCCGGTCATGCATCAGCCAGGCCAATTCGGCGCCGGCATGGTGCGGTATTGACTGGATGGCCGCATCGGGGTGTTCCTGCTCGCTCGATATCAACTGCGCAATGCAGTTGCGTGCAATGTCGAAGCTGCCCATCCGCGCCAAGATCCGTGTGCGCAGGCTCTCAGCCCAGCGCTTCACATTGAATCCGATCACCGCCTCGTGGGATTTCCGGATGTTGTCGATCTGGCGAAGGGCGGTATCGCCGGCCGCGAGCGCTTCCCGCAGCTTGCCGGCGTGGCCGTAGGCCTGGCAGAGGAACACAAGCAGTATCGCCTGGACGCTGAGGTCCGTGCTGTCGGACAAATCAATCGCCTGCAACACCTGCTTTGCGTATTCATCCGCCGAGCCGGTGCAGGTGGAGATTCGGCCAAAGGCGGCGAGGATCAACACCTCCGAGACCGAGTCCTTCAAATCCCGCGCGATATCGAGCGCTTCCTTGAAGAACGGCGCGGCCTCTTCGACAGTCATACCATCGCGCCAGCCAAGAGCCACGATCTGCAGCGATGCACGCATGCGCAGCTGATTGGTCTCGGACGAATAAGGCAGCGATTGTAGCAGCCGGCGGACCTTCAGCCACGACTTCATCGCCAGGCGCGAATTGGTGGTGCCGATCCAGGCCGCAGCGCGCGCGGTGTAGGCGGCCGCCGGCGCATAATCCTTCGCCGCCTCGAAATGATGGGCGATCGGGTCGGCATATTCGCTCAGCTGATTGTGGTGGAAGCGCTCAAGCGCCCTGGCCACCGCGGCATGCAACTCGACGCGGCGTGTGCGCAGTTGCATGGCGTAGGCAACTTCCTGGATCAGCGGATGGCGGAAGGCAAAGCGAACCTGCTCAGTCTCGCTGGCCCCCGCCTGGATCAACTCAAGCTGCGACAATCGGCCGAGAATGCCAACGAGATCGGTGTAGGTCGTGCGTGTCACTTCGGCCAGCACCGAAAGTGGAAATTCCCGTCCAATCGTAGCGCCGATCTGCAGCACCTCCTTGTCCATCGGCGCAAGGCGGTCGATGCGCGCACCGATCACAGTCTGGACCGTCGCCGGCAGTGTCTCAGGCGATACCTGCCCGGACGTCTCGTAATGGCCAGGCCTGCCGGTGAGATCGCCGCCATCTATCAGCGACCGGATCAATTCCTCCGCGAAGAACGGATTCCCGCCACTTCGTTCGACAATGCTGCCGGAAATTGCGCCGGTGGATGGATGATCGCCGATCACGTCCTCGATCAAGGCGGAAATATCCTCATCACGGAGTTCGACGAGCCGTATCTCCTTGAATTCCGGCCCCTCCTGCCACGGCGCATGATAGCTCGGCCGGTAGGTGAGAATAATCAGTGCGCGGCTGACATGCGCGACATTCACCAGCGCCGAGACGAACTCGATGCTCGCCTCGTCGAGCCAGTGGATGTCCTCGATGATAATCACCGACGGCGTGCGCGTGCCGTCGCGCACGAGGCTTACCACGAGATTGACAAGCCGCGTGTGCCGCGTCTTTGGCTCCATCGCAGGCGCCGGGGATTGCGGATCGCGGATGCCGAGAAAATCGGCGAGCAACGCCACGTCGTCCATCAAATGCGGGACCGAGGACTCGATCCGTTCCGCGATCTTGGAGCGCGCCGCCTCCGCATCGTCGCTCGAGGCGATCCGGAAGAAGTTGCGGAAGAATTCCAGCAGTGGCTGCAGCGGGCCGGAATGGTCGTAGGGCGATGCGCTTGCCTCCTGCACCGGCACCAGACGCTCCCTGGCGCTGCGGGCGAATTCGAAGCACAGACGGCTCTTGCCGATGCCGGGCGGCGCCGAAATCCCGATCACCTTGCCGGCGCCCTGCTCGGCCCCGGCAAACGCCTGCTGGAGGATCGCAAGCTCGGCATCGCGCCCCCGATAGGTGCCGGCGACAGCATCACGGAACGGCGCGCGCGCCGGCGTCATGCCGACCAGCCGGTAGATGCCGATCGGCCGCGGAAATCCCTTCACGTCCTGATGGCCCAAGGCACGCGCATCGCAAGATGCCTGCACCAGCTTGAACGTCGACTCGGTGACGCAGATGTCGCCCGGCTGGGCCATATGCTCGAGCCGGCTCGCCAGATGTACGGCGGCACCGTAGACGCTCTGCTCCTTGGTGAACCTGTCGGGCACGCCCGCGACGATTTCCCCGGAATGAATGCCGACGCGCAGCACGATGTCGTTGTCCCGCGACGACTGCATCATCGTGAGCGCCGCCTGGCAGGCACGCAGCGCGTGGTCCTCCTGGGCATGGGGGACGCCGAAGATGACCATCAGCCCGTCGCCCATGCTGCGCATGATGGTGCCGTGAAACTGCTGGACCGCATTGCCCATCCGCGCCAGCGCGGGCGGAAGGCGATCAAGGGCGAGCTCGGGATCGTTGTCCCCGATCAATTCGGTGGAGCCGACAATGTCGGCAAACATCACGGTGACGACCTTGCGCTCGCCAACCGGCTGGACCTGGACCAGGCGCTCACCGCAGGCACCGCAAAACCGTGCCGATTCGAGATTGGCATGCTGGCAATTCAGACAGACGGCGGTAAAGCTGAGGCCACACGACCGGCAGACGCCATCTTCCCCGAGGGTCTCAGTCTGACAGGCCGGGCACAGCATCAACACCACCTTCCCGATCTGCTGTCCGTTTACAGACTCCGGCACGCCCAGGCACGATCGGGGGCCGGCCACATGTGCCTATGAAGCCAGAATCGGCGTCCAACGCCAAGCCCTACCTTTAAGCGAGGCCGGGATAAGGCGCCTCAAACCCCCAGCGCATGGCTTTCGTGGCCGAAATAAGCGCGCTCGAGCCGGTGCGGCAGGTCGCTTTCGCCGGTCGGCGCCTCCAGCGCGATTGCGCCCTGCACCAGGGCATAGACGCGGTCGGCGGACGCTAGCGCCTTTTCCAGCAGCTGCTCGACCAGCAGCACGGCGGTGCCCTGCTGGCGCAACCGGTCGATGACATCGAGGACGCGGTCGACCAGCACCGGCGACAGGCCGGCGGAGGGTTCATCCAGCATCAACAGCCGGGGACGACGGACCAGGCCCTGCGCCACCGTCAGCATCTGCTGCTGTCCGCCCGAGAGCGCGCCACCGCGCTCGTGGCGCTTCTCGGCGATCTCCGGGAAGAACGACAGCGCCTCCTCGATTCGCCCGCTGCGTTCGGCGCGCGGCAGATCGTAGCCGGCAAGCAGCAGATTGTCGGTGACCGAGATCTGCGTGAACACGCGATGGCCCTCGATCACATGCACGAGGCCGGCACGCGCCGCATCGCGCGGCGTGGCATTGGTCATATCGCGGCCGTCGAACCGGATATGCCCGGCGGTAACAGGCAGCAGCCCCGACATCGCGCGCAGCAGCGTGGTCTTGCCGGCGCCGTTGGGACCGAGCAAGGCGACAACTTCGCCGGCGGCGATGGTGAGATCGATGCCGTGCAGCACGCGGATTTTTCCGTAACCGGATTCCAACGCGCGCACCGCGAGCAGAGGTTCAGCCGCCGAGGTAAGCACTGATGACCTCCTTGTGGACACGAATCTCCGCCGGCGTTCCCGCCGCCAGCGTGCGGCCGAGATTGAGCACCGTGACCTGGTGGCAGATGTCGAAGATCAGATCGGCATGATGCTCGACCAGCAGCACGCCGGTGCCGCGGCTGCAGACCGCCTTGATCAGCGCAGCCAGCCGCGCGATCTCGTCATTGGAAAGACCTGCCGCGGGCTCGTCGAGCAGCAGGAAATCCGGATCGAGCATCAGCGCGCGTGCGATCTCGATGAAGCGCAGTTCGCTGTGCTGCAGGCGATCGGCCCGCACATCGACGAGGCTTTCCAGCCCGACGACGCCGAGCAGCGTCCGCGCCTTGGCGGCGAGCAAGCGCTCGTCCGCGCTATTGCGCGGCAAATCAAGCATTGCCTCGACGAAACTGGCCCGGCCCTCGATCGACCCGCCGATCATGACATTCTCCAGCACCGAGGCCTCGCCGATCACGCGCGGTGTCTGGAAGGTGCGCGCGATGCCGCTGACGGCGCGCAGCACGGGCAGGCCCGCGGGCAGCACCTCGTCGCCAAGCGTCATGGTGCCGGCTTTCGCGGCGTAGTAGCCCGAGATCACGTTGAGCGTCGTGGTCTTGCCGCTGCCGTTCGGACCGATCAGGCCGTGGATCTGGCCGGGCGCGACGTCGAGGTCGAGCCCGTCGATCGCCTTCACATTGCCGAAGCTCAGCGCGATGCCGCGCAGCTTCAGCGCCTTGCCGCCGGCCCGCCGGCGCACGATCTCGGCGAGAACAGCCGGCCGCGGGACGATGGCGCGGTTGCTCGCGAGCGGACGACGGTTGCGGAAATCGAGCAGCGCCGCGATGCCGCCGGGCATCACCAGCACGATCACCAGCAGCAGCACGGCGTAGAGAAATGTCGACCATGCCGCCAAGGGTGAAGCGATCTCCGGCAGGATGGTCAGGATAATGGTGCCGAGCATCGGCCCCAGGATCGAGCCGCGGCCGCCGATCAGGATCGCGATGAAGAACAGCACCGAGAGATCAAAGGTGAAGGCATCCGGCGTAATGTAGGTCTGCAACGTCGCAAACAGTCCGCCGGCGATCGCGGCAAGCGCACCGGCGAACAGGAAGATCGCGACCAGCATCTTCGGCTTGGAGATGCCGGTGGCTTCGGCGGCGACTTCGGCATCGCGCACCGCGATCAAGGCGCGCCCGAACCGGCTGCGCGCGATATTGGCGCTCATCCAGGTGGTAACAGCCGCGAAGGCGATGCAGAGGCCGTAGAAACCCCACGGCGTGTTGAATGGCGCCGGGAATTCGGGACCGGCGATGCCGATGCCGCCGCCGGTCACGCTCTGCCAGGCCAGCGCGATCTGGGTCACGATGGTCGCAAACCCCAGCGTCGACATGGCGAAGTAGAAGGTGCGCAGCCGCAGCGCCGGCAGGCCGACGATCACGCCGAAAATCGCCCCGATGCAGCCTGCGACCGGCAACGCGGCAAACACCGGAATAGCCGGCATCACATTGCCCGCGACCAGCACGCTGGTCGTGTAGGCACCGAGCGTCAGCAGCGCGACGTAGCCGATCGCGAGATGACCGGCGAAGCCGACGACCAGGTTCAGGCCTGATACCAGCACCCAGTAGATCGCCATGCGAGTGCCGATCAGCGCCCAATAGTCGTTGCTGACGAACGGCAGCAGCAATGCGAGTGCGAGGATGCCCAGGAACGGCGCGACCTGCGGCAAGGCCGTGCGCCATGCGCCACTACCGGTCCGGGACGGAGTGGCAGTGAGCGCGGTCATCACACCCTCCGCGCGGTCGACGCACCGAACAGTCCCTGCGGCGCGGCGAGCAGGACCACGATGAACAGCGTGAACACGGCGATCGAGGAGAAGATGCCGCCGACCAGGAAGTTCGCGGCCTGCTGGAACAGGCCGAGCGCCAGCCCGCCGATGATCGCCCCGCGATTGTTGCCGAGCCCGCCGAGCGCTACCGGCACGAAGCCGTAAAAATTCAGCAACGCGCCATTGGCGAAGAAAGCGAGCAGCAGTTGCCCGCCGGAGAAGCCGGCGATGCCGCCAACCACGCCCGCGAGCGCGTAGCTTGCGACCCGCAGATTCCGTTCCGGCAATCCGAGCGCCCGCGCCGCAAAATTGTCCTCCGCGATGGCCAGAAAGGCGCGACCGACCAGCGTGCGGCGGTAGAGATATTCGAGGCCCAGAATCGTGACGGCGCAGGCCACAACCGGTAGCCAGAATTTCTCGTCGAGGACCCCCTCACCCAGCCCAACCACGCGTGGGAACGGTTGCGGCTCGGTGCCCCATTTGATCGCGGTGATCTGCTGGATCATCAGCGCCACCGCGAGCGTCGACAGCACGTAGAGGTGCTGGTCGAGATTCTTCAGTACCGGCCGCACCGCGACGAATTCGGTGATGATCCCGATCACGGCGCAGCAAGCGAGCGTCAGCAGGAAGCCTATGGCAACCGGCAGGCCCAGCTTCAACGTGAACATCGAGCCGAACACGCCGCCCAACATGGCGAGCTGGCCGGCGGTGAAGCTCATCACCCGCGAGGTCGAGAACATCGTGTTGTAGGTGACGCCGACCAGCGCGTAGATCGCGCCCGCCGCGAGACCGGAGGCAAGGATCGAGGCGAGCATCTTCTGCCCCTCGCCCGCGCTTTAAGTGTAGCCCGGCGCCAGTGCGAAGGTGCCGTTCTTCGCAGTGCTGGACTCCGACATCACGATCTCTTCGGTCAGGTAGCCGTTATGCTCGGTCGGCGAGAAATGGTAGTTGCCGAAATAGCCGGGATAGGCCGACAGCGTGTTCCAGTATTTGATGATGTCAGCGCCGTCGGTCGAGCCGCTTTCCGCAACTGCCTTGGCGATCAGCTCGATGCAATCGATGCCGCCCGCGATCCACCACAACAGCGTGTCGTTCAGCGCGACGTTGGCTTTGGCCAGGCGCGCGACCAGATCCGCGCTCTTCGGCGGCAGCTTGCCGGCGCTGTCATAGCTGCAGCTCTTGTAGCCGATCGCATAGACCTTCTTCCAGTTCTCCGGCTTGGCGACGAGGTTGGCAAGCTCGCCCGACGCCAGCGAGGGATGACCGACGAAGGGAACGTCCCAATTCAGCGCGGCGCGGGTGTTGAACATGCGCGCCTCCATACCGGTCGAGACGCTCCACACCACGATCGCCTCGGCGCCGGCGTTCTTGGCACGCAGCATGTCCGGCGTCATGTCGGGCTGGGTCGAATCGACATTGGCCTGATAGACCACCTCGGCGCCGTCCTTCTTGAAGGCCGTGACCGACGCGCCAACCGCAGTGACGCCGTATCCGGTGGTGTCACCGATGACTGCGACCTTCTTCACCTTGAGGATCTTGAGACAATAATTGCGCACCGCATCGTCCCATTGGCTATTTGATGGCGCGATGCGGAACGCATTGGGGAACTTGACCGGATCGATCAGGGTCTCGACGACGCAGGGGTGAAGATCCGGCATCTTGGCGCGCGCCATGATCGGCGTGGTCGCCAGTGCCTCGCCCGAATTCAGCGGTCCCCAGATCGCATGAACCTTAGCCTGGCTGATCAGCTCCTGGGTGGCGTTGACCGCCTTGGTCGGATCGCCTTGGGTGTCGCGCATCACCAGTTCGATCTTGCGGCCCTTCACCCCGCCGCCGCTATTGATGGCCTCGACCGCGAAATTGACGCCGCGATTGAAGCCGACAGTTGGTGCCGAGCTTGGACCGGTGATCGCCGCGAGGCAGCCGATCTTGATCGGTTCGGTTTGGGCGATGGCCGGAGCCGGGAACGAGAAGGATGCGGCGCCGAGTGCACCGGCGCTGCCCAACAAAACGTCACGGCGTGAAACGGCCATGTGATGCACTCCCTCTTTGCGGCGCCCGTCGTTTGGTTGCGGACGTCCGTTTGTTCATTGTCCACGGCTTCAATGGCTGCGGTTTCGGTCAACTCAAGTTTGGGCCAGAGACAAAGGTCTTGTCCAGCCCCATCCCCGCATTGACCTCGCAACCTTCGTTCATGGCTTTGGCCGTCGCGACCACCGATCGGCATTGACTGCACCGACGGGAATTTCGCCGGCAATGATCTTGGCAACCTGGCGCACTGTCTCCGCCGATTGATGCTCGATCGCTTGCGGCGTCAGGCCGCCGACATGCGGTGTCGCGATCACGTTGGAGAGCTTCGCAAGCCCCGGTGTCGGCATCTGGTCGAGCGCGCGGCCGACATCCATCGCCGCACCGGCGATGCGGTTGTCGCGCAATGCGACCGCAAGCGCCACTTCGTCGACGAGATTGCCGCGCGACAGGTTGATGAAGAATGCGTGCTTTGGCATTCGCGCCAGCGCGGCCGCCCCGATCAGGTTCTCGGTCTGCGCATTGGCGACCGCAAGGCAGACGACGTAGTCTGCCTGCGCCAGGAGATCGTCGAGCGGCAGACGCCGGATCGCGGCGTCGTCGATGGTGGCGAAGGGATCGGCGACCAGCACGTTCATGCCGAGCACCTTTGCGATCCCGGCGAGAGCGCGACCGATGGCGCCATAACCAATGATGCCGATGGCGCTGCCGGCAAGCTGCCGGCCCATCACAACGTCGGGAGTCCTCCCCGCGTGATACTCCGCGGTAGCGCGCGAGACGCCGCGCGACAGGTCGACCATGAAGCCGACCGCGAGCTCGGCGACCGACTGGATGAAGCCGGGGCTTGCCTGCGTCACCAGCACGCCGGCGGTGGACGCAGCTTCGACGTCGATGTTGCGGATGTCGACAGCGCAGCGCACAAAGGCCTGCAGCCGCGGCAGACGCGGAAATATTTCGCCGGGGCCCGGCGTCATACGGTCAGCGACGATGATGTCGACATCATCAGCGGCGGTCACCAGGGCTGCCGCGTCGAGCGCCTCGTCACCCTCATGCAGCTTGACGTCCGCCACCGCACGCAGCCCGCTCAAGCTGCGCTCGCCATAATAGTCGCGGCGCATCTGCGGCGTATGGGCGAGCAGAACCTTCACGCGCGCATCCCTTTTCTTAGTTTGAGCATGATCTTTTCGGAAAACCGGTCTCCACTTTTCCGGATCATGCTCTAATAACCCAGCGCACGCGGCAGCGCCGTGCTGATGGCGGGCACGAAGGCGATCACCAGGAGGCACAGTAGCAGCAGGCCGAGATAGCCCAGGATCGGCTTGATGGTCTGCTCGATCGGCACATTGCCGATCAGGCAGGCGCCGTAGAGCCCGAGCCCAAGCGGCGGCGCGAACAGGCCTAACCCCATCGCGATCACCAGCACCACGCCGAAATGCAAGGGATCGATGCCGAGCTTGACCGCGACCGGCAGCAACAGCGGCCCGAAGATGATCAGCGCCGCCGCGCCCTCGAGCACCGAGCCCATCACAATCAGCACCGCGATCGACAACAGCAGGAACAGCCAGACGCCGTGGCTGCCGGAGATCGAGAGCATGAACTCGCCGACCGCGTGCGGCACCTGCTGCAGCGTCAGGATGAAAGCGAGCGACTGCGCCGCCGCGACGATGAACAGCACCAGCCCCGAGCGCGTCGCCGATTGCACGAAGCAATGCGCGAGGCTCCTCACGCCAAGCTCGCGGAACAGCAGGCTGCCGACCGCAATCGCATAGACCGCGGCAAAGGCCGAGATTTCGGTAGCGGTGGCAAAGCCGCTCTTGAAGCCGAAGAAGATCATGAAGATCAGCCCGAACGACGCGATCGCGCCGGTCCACAGGCCGGACACCGCCGCGCGCGGTTCGGTGTCGCTGACATCAGCCGGGCGCTTGCCGAAGATGATCGACACCGCGATCAGCGCCACAGCCATCAAGGCGGCAGGCAACATGCCGGCGACGAACAGTCCGCCGATCGAGAGATTGGCGACGAAGCCGAGAATGATCAGATTGATGCAGGGCGGAATCGTCTCCGCCATGACAGCAGACGCGGCGAGCAGCGCCACCGCGCTGCCCGGGTTCTGCCGCGAGCGCCGCGCCGCCGGGATCAGCACCGAGCCGACCGCGGCGACATCGGCCATTTTCGAGCCTGAGATGCCCGAGAACAGCACCATCGACATCACCATCACGACATTGAGCCCGCCGCGCATGCGCCCGACCCCGCGCTGCAACAGCTCGATCAACCGCACCGACATGCCGTTGGCTTCCATCAGGTAGCCGACCAGGATGAAGAACGGGATCGCCAGCAGCACGAAATTGTCTATGCCGCGCGCCATCTGCTGGGCGAAAATCACGCCGGGCAGCGTGCCCTCGACCCAGAGGAAGATCAGCGCCGCCAGCGCCAGCGCAAATCCGATCGGCAATCCACCGACCAGCGTGACGAAGAAGCCGACCAGCATCAGCGTTTGCGAAGACGGTACCGACGACGGCGCGAATGCATCCCAGGCCAGATAGAGGCCGGCGATCACCCCGGTCGCGACGATGCCCGCGATCATGTCGCGCAGCGGCCGGCTGCAGAACAGCTCGAAGGCGAAGATCGTCATGAACAGCGCGCCGACGCCCATCGGATAGAACGTCCATTCCAGCGGCAGGCCGGAGCCCGATGTCTGCCCGGTGGTCAGCCAGCCCATCTTGAGAGCGTTGAACGCGACGTAACCGGCGACGATGGTGACGAGCAGCGCGCCGACGGCATCGACGACACGCCGCGCGCTCGAGGCGAGCATGTCGACGAAGAAAGCGACGCCGAGGTTCTCGCTGCGCGCCAGCGCGCTCGCCGCGCCGAAGAAGCTCGACCCGACCATCAGGCCGCGGGCGACGTCGTCGGACCACTCGACCGGCGCATTGAACAAATAGCGGGCGAGCACCGAGACGCAGACCACCACGAGGTCGGCGGCGAGCAGGACCGCAGCGATCGCGTCGCTCAAGCCAAGCAGCGGCGCCGTGATCCGATAGCTGGTGCTGGGCGCGACTGCGGCGACTGACATCGCGACCGCCTCAGGCCTGGGTCGCGCGGATCATGTCGACGACGGCCTTCGCCTCTGGCCGCGCCTTGATGAAATTATCGGTCTGCGGCAGCACGCGCTTGCGGAACGCTTCCTTGTCGCATTCCACGACAGTGACGCCCTTCTCCGCCAGCGCCGCCAGCGCTTCCTTCTCGACCGCAAGGCCGTGAACGCGGGTATCGATCGCGGCCTTTTTGGCGGCATCGAGGAACCCCTCGCGCAGCTTGGGATCCATGCGGTTGAACGTGGTGTCGCTGAAATAGACCGCGAGCGGCGAGAAGATATGCTGCGTCAGCGCGTAGTTCTTTGCGGTCTCGTAGAACTTGCTGGCGAGGATGGTCGGCGGGTCATGCTCGAGCCCGTCGAGCACACCGGCCTGCAGCGCCGTGTAGATCTCGCCGAACGCCAGCGGCGTCGCCGCGGCGCCCATCAGGCGCAGGCATTCGGTGATGATCGGGTTGGGCAACGTACGGATCTTCAACCCGGCGAGATCCTCCGGCGTCTTCACCGGCTTCTTCGACAGCACGCTGCGCGCGCCGAAATTGTAAGCCCAGGCGATGATGCGGATATTGCCGCCCTTGAGCAGCGCATCCTCGATCGGCTTCGCGCCACCGGCGTCGAACGCCTTGGTCTGCTGCGGGAAGCTCGAGAAGAGGTATCCGAGGTCGAAGGTGCCGACCAGCGGCACCAGGTTGGCCGAGATCGACGAGCCCGACACCATCAGGTCGATCACCCCGAGCTTCACCGAATTGATGACGTCGATTTCCTGGCCGAGTTGGTTGTCGGGGAAGAAGGTGACGTCGATCTGCTCGCCGAGCCCGTTCGCTTTGATCTGCTTGACGAGATTGTCGTAGTAGACGCGGCCGTTGGCGAATTTGGGATCGTTGGGCAGCGACGACGAACATCGCATCTTCATGGTCGCAGCCTCGGCACGCCTGATCAGCGCGGGTGCGGCGGCGAACCACGCGCCGGCTCCAACCGACGACTGCAACACAATTCGGCGGCTCAGGCGCTTCGACATCATGGTGCTCCTCCCGAGGAACGCATGGTTGTTGCCCGTCGCATTGATTGCAGCGAGCTTGGCAGGCTATTTGTCATAATGTATGACAAAACAAATCCGGTTGCGCAAGTCCGCAACCGGATTGTGCAAGGGCGCGGCCCGCCGACGCGCACGCACCAACCGCAACGAGGCTCCCCGATGTTCCAGACCTCCAACGCGTTGCGCCGGAACGTGCACAGCCAGGTCACCGACCGGGTCGGCAGCAGCATCGTCCGCGGCGAGATCGGCATCGGCGAGACGCTGCCGCCGGAAATGCAGATCTGCGAGATGATGGATGTCAGCCGCACCGTGGTGCGCGAGGCGATCCGCACCCTCACCGGCAAGGGCCTGATCGAGTCGCGGCCGAAGAGCGGGACGCGTGTCCGTCCAGCCGAGCAGTGGAATCAGCTCGATCCCGATGTGCTGCGCTGGCACCTCGAGACATCGGATATGGATCAATATCTTGCAAAACTGTTTCAGTTGCGCACCGCGGTCGAGCCGGCCGCGGCCGCGCTCGCGGCGACCCACGCCAGCGAGGACGACATCGCGTTGATCCGCACCGGCTGTGACGGCATGGAAGCGGCAAGAACCGACGAGGCATTTGTCGCCGCCGACATCACCTTTCACCAGGCGATCTATTTTGCCACACGGAACGAGTTCTTCTGGCCAATCGCCCAGATGTTCGAGATCACCTTGCGCCAGAGCTTTGCGATCGCCGCGACCGGTTCGCACCGTCCGCGCGCCCTGATCGAGCACCGCGCCGTGCTGGATGCGATTGCCGCCGGCGACGCGGACGCCGCGCGCGAGGCGACGGTCGTGCTGCTGGCGCATTCGGCGGATGATCTGGTGCGGATTCGCGGTCGCGAATTCGAGACGGCGCCGCGGCCTGCGCGCAAGCGGTGATGGTGGGACATGCTTCGGCATGATGGCCCTTAATTATGATTTCGCTGAGCGGTCCACCATCTCGAGATGTCGTCGCCCGGGTTGACCTGGGTTGACCGGGCGATCCAGTATTCCTGAGACAGTCGTGCTTGAGCCGATGGGCCGCGGCGTACTGGGTCGCTTGGTCAAGCCGGGCGATGACATCTTTGGATAGGGACGCAGCATCGCATTCTCGCGACACGAACTGTCCGAGCTTTGCATTTCGTCAGTGATCGTGTTCGACCCCGTCAAGGCGTCCGCGGGCAATATTGATATCTTCCGCCCTGATGCCAGAGCAGCCGGTCGACCTTTCCATCCTTGTCGCGCAGAAAGGTTCCCTGCGCGTCGACCATCCGCATGAAGAAGCGGTTCTCGCTCTCGGCAAATAATTCAAACTCGGGCTGTCCGGTCCCGCGCACGAACAGCCTTTCCGGCTCCGCGCGGATCGTCAGCGCGAAATTCGGTCCCAACTGGTAGACGCCCGCGTAGGCCGCAAGGATCGCAGGATCGACCGTCACCTCCGGAGGATATTGGGCGAGTTTGTTCGCAGGATTAGCCAGGTTGAACCCGATGTCGTTGACGGAATTTGCCGTGTTGGACAACACAACCGCACCGGAGCGCAGCGAGGTGGAGTACCCGACAAAGGTGCCGTATCCGCCGGTCATGCCGTCCTTCCAGACGATCTCATCCTTGTTGGCCGACAGGACGAACCAGCCAAGGCCGACTTCCCACCTCGGAACGTTCGTTGGGCGGCGGGTTTGCAGCAAAAGACCGATCGCCGGGCGCAGCGGCGCGCCGGCGCCGGCCATGCAGGTCGCGTTCATGAACTTGACCAGGTCGTTGGCGGTCGATCGCAGCGCGCCGGCACCGGCAAGCGTGGGAATATCCCAGTTCGAGGCCGGCTTGAGATTGGAGAGATGACCCTGCGCCAGGCGTTCGCGCATCGAGGAGGTCAGCGAAATCCGGGTATCCGCCAGCCCCAGCGGCGCGCATATCCGCGACACCACAAGGTCCTCGTAGCTCATGTTGGCCCGCAGCGCGAGCACATGCCCGAGCAGACCGAATCCCAGATTGGAATATTCGTAATGCGTCCCTGGATCGAAGCGCAGGGTGTGGCCGGAGAGAAACGCGTAGAGCTGTTCGACGGTGTAGGCCGCATAGGGATTGTCACCGTCGGCCGGTATTCCGTCGGGGACACGCGGCAGCCCGGATGAATAGGTCGCAAGATCCAGCAATGTGATCTGCTTTCCGCTGCGAGCCGGCATCTTCACGTCAGCGGGAAGAAATTTTGCGGCCGGATCGTCGAGGGCGACCTCGCCGCGCGTCACCATCTCGGCCAGCAGCAACGCCGTGAAGACCTTGGTGATCGAGCCGATCTCGAACACGGTGTCGCCGTCCAGCGCCCGATCATTGGCCGCGCCGCTGTGGCCATGGGCCACCGTTTTCTGGCCGATGGGATCGAATACGCTGGCGACGATGCCGAGGCTTTGGCGGGCTCGATCGACGCGATCCCGCAGGATATTTCTGATGTCCTCATCCGGCGCGAAGCCGGCGCCCGCCCGCACCGAACAGACCGCACTCGCGATCGTTCCGAGAAGAAAGTCCCGACGCGCAATCACCATCGCTCTCCCGGCAGGCCGGATGCACAGCCTCGAATTCTAAGGCCATCCGCGGTGGTGGCAAGGGAGCGACGTGCCATCAACAACACTTGAAGAGACAGATTTGACGACGACCTACTTGGTCCGCGCCACACTGGTGCCGTCCCAATCCGCATCGCTGGGATTGGCGAGCTGATGCTGGCAGCGCGCGATCATCTGCGCTGATGCGGCATCCCCGCCGCGCAGCGCCAGGGTCTTCTCGAACGCTGTTATCGCCGCGGTGAAATCACCGGCGCGCCATGCTGCCAGGCCGGCTTCGTAGGATGTCACCCAATCGGGAGGCGTTGCGCTTTGATCGGCCATTCCGATCAGTTCAAAGATCTGCAAGCCGCCGGCGCGGCCGTAGACCGCGAGCCGGTCGAGCTCGCGGACCAGAATGCGAGCGCCTGCCAGCCGCCGCGTCGCCTCGCCGATGATGATGGTCGAACCATAGACCTTGTTGGTGCTCTCGAGGCGGCTTGCGATGTTCACGGCGTCTCCGATCACGGTATAGTTCAGTCGCACCTCCGAGCCGATATTCCCGACCAGCATGTCGCCGGAATTGATGCCGATGCGGATCCTGATCGCCTCGCCGGTGTCGTCGACCAGACCGGCCTGCGCAACCGCACGCTGGCAGGCGAGCGCCGCGCGGCAGCAATCGACGGCATGACCGGGATTTTCCGCCGGCGCCCCCCAGAACGCCATCACGGCGTCGCCGATGAACTTGTCGATGGTGCCATCTTGCTTCTGGATTTCCCCCGAGACGGCATCGAAATAACGCGACAGCAATGGGATGATGCGGTCGCCCGATCGTTCCGACATCCCGGTAAAGCCGGCGAGATCGATGAACATCACGCTCATCGGCCGTACCGCGCCGCCAAGCCGCGCACCGTTGCCGTCGCTGACCAGCCGCCGGACCAGATCGGCCGGGATATATTTGCGGAACGCGGCGAGCCCTTGCGCCATGTCTCCGATCGCACCGGACAGGTTTTCGATTTCGGTCAGCCGCGACGGGTGCCGCTCGACCTTGTCCAGATCGAAGCGTTCGACATGCCTGATCTCGCCCATCACCTTGATCAGGGGTGCTGCGATCAGGCGCTGGGCGAGCCATGCCGATACCAGCCCGGCAAAGACGATCAGGATCGCCAGGCCGATCAGCAATTTCCGGATGGTCAACTGGACCGGACCAAGAAACTCCGACTCCGGCACCACAGTCACCAGCGACCAGCCCGGAAACGAGATCGGCGTCAGCACGGCCTTGTAGGCCTTGCCATCCCGCGTCACCTGGGTGTGAAACGGCTGCCCTTCGTTCGGATTGTAGGCACTCCCGGCCTGCCGCATTGCATCGACCGCGACGGGAAACAGCGGATGATCGGTTTTCAGTGCGTTGAGTTCATTGGCGTCCGGATCGGGGGACGCCACGGCGCTGCCGTCGCGCTCCAGAATGAAGGCGCCGGCGGATTTTCCGACCGTGAGCTGCGACAGGAAATTCGAAACCCGCGTCAGTTCGATGATGATGGACAGAACGCCGGTGGCCTTTTGATCGACGTCGATCGGCGCAGCAAAGGCCGCCGCCAGCCGCTCGCCGCTGGGAAGCGTCGTCAGCGTGGACCAGTGCTCGTCATTGGTTTCCATGGATACGCGAAACCATTCCTGATCGGCGACCCGATATTTGGTGTCCTCGATCTGGCTGCTCTTGAGCCGCAGGTCATTGCCAACAAATTCGTACCGGTCGCGCCGCATCTTCGCATCAGACGCGTTGGCGTCGGGCGTGATCTCGAACATTTCGATCACGGCGTCGCCGAGCTTGTGTCCGGCAAAGAACGATCCGTCCGGCCATCCGAATGCAACCCAGGAGATGGTCGGTTCAGACAGCAACTGCGATTTGAAGACGAATTCGCGCTTTTCGGCGTCACGCGTCTCGAACACTTTTCCGGCCAGCAGCGTGCGCACCGCCATCATCGACGAGCGCGCTTCGGTCGTGATCGACTGCAGCTCGTCACCAACGGCAGAGACGATCTGGTCGTTGATCGTGTCGGCCAACGTCTGGCTGACCTTTTGTGCAGTGCGCCACCACAGCAGATGCACACCGACGGCGCTGACCACGATCGAGGTCAGCACGAGGGCGGAGATGGCACTGCGGATGCCGATGCGCATTGGATAACCCGGTTTCGCGGTATCTCTACCGCATTACGGAACATATCCGCATTTGTTTCGCCGGCGCGGACGCAAGTCGGGACGACGGACACGGGCCTGTGACCATAGTTGAACCGACCAATAACGAAACTTCTGGATTGTTGGCTGCGTACACGCCAAGACAGGACAGTTACCCTCAAAGGCTCACTGATGCACGACGTCTCGATCCCGGCGGCCCTGATCGCCGGCCTTGTCAGCTTCCTGTCGCCCTGCGTGCTGCCGCTGGTGCCGCCCTATTTGATCTATTTGACCGGCGCGACCATCGAGCAGGTCAACCAGGACGGGGCGACGGCGGCCTCCAAGCGCGCGGTGATGATTGCGGCGCTGATGTTCGTGCTCGGCTTCTCCACCGTGTTCGTCGCCCTCGGCGCCAGCGCGTCCTTTGTCGGCGGCCTGATCCGCGCATGGTCGGCCGAGCTCTCGATCCTGGCCGGGATCGTCATCATCATCATGGGCCTGCACTTCCTCGGCGTGACCCGGATCGGGCTCTTGATGCGCGAAGGGCGGCTGACCGCGCCCAAGCCGGTCGGGTTGTGGGGCGCCTATGTCATGGGCCTCGCCTTCGCCTTCGGCTGGACGCCGTGCATCGGGCCGATCCTGGCCGCGATCCTCTCGATCGCCGCGGGGGAGGCCACCGTGACCAGAGGCGCCGGGCTCCTTGCGGTATATTCGGCGGGACTCGGCATCCCGTTCCTGCTCGCGGCCTTCCTGGTCGAGCAGTTCTCCTCGCTGTTTGCCCGGATGAAGCGCCAGCTCCACAATGTCGAGCGCGCGATGGGCGTGCTGATGGTGATCACCGGCATCGCTTTCCTGACCGGCAGCGTGTCGACTGTCAGCGTCTGGCTGCTGGAAACCTTCCCGGCGCTGCAAAATATCGGTTAGGCCGCTGTAACAAGCGGCTCACCTGAACGAAACTCCTCCCATGACGCGGCCGTAGCTTTCGGCTCGAGCCGATTGACGCGCGTTCGCCCTGAACACCGGCGCAGGCCGCGTGACGACATGTTCGAGAGGGGTTTCCCATGAATTTCATCGTCAACCTGCTGATTTTGCTGCCGGCGCGGATCGCCGCGTATTTCTCCTGGGCCGGGCCGCTGATCATGCGGATCATCGTCGGCTACACCTTCATGCTGGCCGGCTGGGGCAAGCTCACCAACCTCGCGCAGGTCACCGCGAACTTTGTCGACTGGGGCATTCCCTTCCCGCACATCCTCACCCCCTTCGTCTCGGGCGTCGAATGCTTCGGCGGCGTGATGCTGATCCTCGGCCTGTTCACCCGCATCCCCGCCGCGATGCTGGCGGTGGTGATGCTCGTCGCGATCAAGTCGGCGAAATGGGGCGACGTCGATTCGCTGGAGACGCTGTTCGGCTTCGAGGAGATGACCTACTTCGCCGCCTTCATGTGGCTTGCGATCGCGGGCCCCGGCGCCGCCTCGCTGGACCGCTTGCTGGTGAACGCAACGGGGCATCCGAAGGAATCGACCTGAGGTAGCGGCTCACAATCCCGTGACATCGCGAGCCCCGATCCCGGGCGGCGCGTAGCTCCCAACGCCTCGTGCTCCAGGAGCCGCCATGAAACTCGTCCGCACCATCGCAATGCTCGCCGCGCTGACCGCTTCGCCCGCGCTCGCGGCCGACGGGCCGGCATGGGGTGACTGGAACAACGATCTGTTCGCGCATGCCACGGCCGAAAAGCGCTTCGTCATCCTCGATCTTGAGGCGGTGTGGTGCCACTGGTGCCACGTGATGGAGAAGACCACCTACGCCGATCCGACGGTGCAGGACTTGCTATCGGCAAAATATCTCCCCGTTCGCGTCGACCAGGATGCCAACCCGGACCTGTCGAGCCGCTACGGCGACTGGGGTTGGCCGGCGACCATCGTATTCGCGCCAGATGGCACCGAGATCGCGAAGATCAGGGGCTATATCGAGCCGGAGCGGATGCAGGCGCTGCTCAAGGCCATCATCGACGATCCCTCGCCGGGCCCCTCGGTTGGCGAAGCCTTCGAGGTCAAGCCGACGGCGTCCGCTTTCCTGACCAAGGAGCAGCGCACCGAGCTGACCAAGACCTTTGACGACTCCTATGACGACAAGCTCGCGGGCTGGGGCGAGAACCAGAAATATATCGACGCCGACAGTTTCGACCTCTCGCTCACGCGCGCCGAGGCTGGCGATGCCGTTGCCACCAAGCGCGCGCGGCAGACGCTGGATGCCGCGGTGGCGCTGATCGATCCGGTGTGGGGCGGCGTGTTCCAGTACTCGGAGGCCGGCAGCTGGAGCCATCCGCATTTCGAGAAGATCATGTCGTTCCAGTCGCAATATCTGCGGCAATACAGCCAGGGCTATGCGCTGTGGAAGGACCCGAAACTTCTCGCCGCCGCGCGCAACGTCGAGCGCTATCTCACGAGTTTCCTCCTGAGCCCTGACGGCGCCTTCTATGCGAGCCAGGATGCCGATCTCAACCACGATGTCGACGGACACACATACTACGCGCTGCCAGACACTGAGCGCCGCAAGCTCGGCCTGCCCCGCATCGATAGCAACCTCTATGCCCGCGAGAACGGCTGGGCGATCTCGGGACTGGCGGCCTATTACGCAGTCAGCAACGATCCGAAGGTGTTGGCGATCGCCGAGCGGTCGGCCAAATGGGTGCTTGCCAATCGCGCGCTGCCGGATGGCGGCTTCCGCCATGGCGACAAGGATCGCGGCGGGCCGTTCCTCGGCGACAGCGTCGCGATGGGGCAGGCCTTTCTCGATCTCTACGCCGCGACCGGCAACCGCGACTGGCTGACCGCGGCCGCCAAGGCGGGGGATTTCGCCGCGACCTTCCGCGACGAGGCCGGCGGCTTCTTCACCTCGAAGACATCGGAAGGCAAGGCCGGCGTGTTCGCGAAGCCGGCCAAGCTGATCGACGACCAGATCCTTCTCGCGCGCTTCATGAACATGCTCAATCGCTACTACGGCACCGAGGCCTATCGCGAACAAGCCGCGCACGCGATGCGCTACCTCAGCGCTGCGGCATCAGACATGCAGCGGCCGCTGCCCGGCGTGCTGCTCGCCGATGAGGAACTTGCGGTCGAGCCGACGCATATGACGATCGTCGGACACAAGGATGACAGCCGCGCGCAGGCGCTGCACGCCATCGCCCGCGCCGTGCCCGCCCGTTACAAGCGGCTCGATTGGTTCGACCCGCGCGAAGGCAAGTTGCCGAATCCCGATGTCGAATATCCCGACCTCGGCGAGCCCGCGGCCTTTGCCTGCAGCAACCGCATCTGCTCGTTTCCCTCGTTCAATGCGGCAGAACTGCAGGCGAACGTCGCGCAGATGGCCAAGCTGAAGCCGGCGCGCGCAGCCCAGAACTGATTCAATCCGGTTGTGCAACGCAGCATGTACATCGCCCGGACGCAATGAAATACTCCCGGCGCCGCGGGGTTCAACATGAACGGGTTGTCCAACCGGCCAAAACAAAATTTTCTTTTGAAACTCTGTAACCAAATCACCTGACGTCCCGTAGCTGTTTTTGGAAGAGCATTCAGACCGCGGAAGCACCGTCCTCCGACAGCCGCTGCGATCTGATTGTTTTCCGAATGTCCACTCGTTGTGGTCTGGGATCGAACGATCGTCGGATGCCCACAGCGTCACACTCAGTGTTCAAACAACCATCGAGGAGATCGTCATGAAGTTGAATTCCAAGTCCGGTGCGACACTCGCAGCCGCTGCCGCGACCTTGTTCCTCGCCGGCGCGGTGGTCACGACCACCACGACATCAGCGAGCGCTGCCCAGGGCAAGTGCATGGCCGGCAACGCCTGCAAGGGCCAGAGCGCCTGCAAGGGCGGCGCCAACGCCTGCAAGGGTCAGAACGCCTGCAAGGGCACCGGCTTCTCGATGACCTCCGAGAAGAAGTGCGCAGCGTCCGGCGGCGCCTACGTCAAGGGCTGATTGTCCCGGATCGATGCAACGAAGGCCCGGCGCTGCCGCCGGGCCTTTTTCTTTACGAGCCACCACGAAAATAAATTCTAAAATAAAGCTCGCCCGCGATGTAACCAATGCGCGCCGCGCGCGTAGCTAACGCTGGGTGCAGCCTTTGGCCGGAACTGTCGCGGCCAGCGGGCGGCGCACCTTCAATGTTATTCCAGAGGAGATGCTCATGAAGGTTACTTCCAGGTCTGGAGCCGCGATCGCCGCCGCTGCAGCCACTTTGTTCCTCGCCGGTGCCACCATGTCGACCACGGCCTATGCCGCCGGCGAAGGCCATTGCGTCGGCGCCAATGCCTGCAAGGGCCAGAGCGCCTGCAAGGGCGGCAATCATGCCTGCAAGGGCCAGAACGCCTGCAAGGGTCAGGGCTTCTCGGCCATGACCAAGGACAAGTGCGACGCCGCCAAGGGCAAGTTCGAGCCCGCGTAAGCGCTTCGGATCATACGGGGCCCGGTGTAGGCCGGGCCCCGTTTCCGTGATAGTTTCACCAATCATCGTTTTGCAAGTCAGGCGCCGACGTCACGGCGCCCGCAGCGCGGAGACGCCATGAACGTCGCAAGCCGATTGCCCGATCCATCGACGGCGCGCAGCGAGCGTCCGATGCAATCAGCCAAGCCGCCGTTCCTCGGTTTCGGCCTCGGCCTGCGCGCGCAACATTACGACGAGATCCTCAACGGCAATCCGCCGATCGACTGGTTCGAAGTGATCAGCGAGAACTACATGCTGCCGGGCGGCCAGCCGCTGCGCATCCTCGATCAGATCTGCGAGCGCTATCCGGTCGTGATGCACGGCGTCTCGCTGTCGATCGCCTCCACCGCGCCACCGAATTTCGAGTACCTTCAGGGCCTGAAGGACCTCGCGAAACGCGCGCAGCCGAAATGGGTCTCCGACCATCTGTGCTGGACCGGCGTGCATGGCAAGAATTTGCACGATTTGCTGCCGATCCCCTACACAATGGAAGCGCTCGACCATGTCGTGAGCCGCGTGCAACTGGTGCAGGATGTCCTCGGCCGCGCCATCGTGCTCGAGAACGTCTCGACCTATGTGCAGTTCAACAATTCCGAGATGACCGAATGGGAATTCCTCTCCGAGCTGTCGCGCCGCTCGGGCTGCTGGCTGCTGTTTGACATCAACAACGTCTATGTCAGCGCCTTCAACCACGGCTATGATCCGCTGACCTTCCTCAACGGCATCCCTGCTGACCGCGTCGTGCAATTCCACATGGCCGGCCACAGCCACATGGGTACGCACATCATCGACACCCACGATCATCCGGTGTGCGAGGACGTCTGGGATCTCTATGTCGCGGCACTGAAGCGGTTCGGGCGAGTCTCGACCATGATCGAGCGCGACGACAACATCCCACCGCTCGACGAGCTGATGGTCGAAGTCGTCAGGACGCGCGAGATCGCGGAGAAGGTGCTGCCCCCGGGCGCGCTGGCGCGATGAGCGACTTCGCACGCCAGCAGGCTGACTTCCAGCACGGCATCCTGACCGGCGACGACAAGATCCTGGCCGAAATCCTCGACAGCCCCCAGGAGAAGCGTGAGACGCTGTTCGGCGTCTATCGCTATGCCTATGGCTCGCGGCTGGTCGAGGCGATGCGCAACGACCACGAGCTGCTGCATCTTTATCTCGGCGACGAGACGTTTGACGAGATGGGCCATGCCTATGTCAAGGCGCGGCCGTCGCAGCATCCGAATTTGCGCTGGTTCTCGCAAGCGTTGCCGGACTTCCTGCGATCCAACGAGCCCTACAGCGATCATCCCGTGCTGGCCGATCTCGCCGCGCTGGAGCAGGCGCTGAACGACGCCTTCGATGCCAAGGAAGGCGCCGTGCTGGCGCTGGAAGCGATGGCCGGCTTCGCGCCCGAGATGTGGAACGATCTGGTGTTCGAACCGCATCCGAGCGCGGCCAGGATCGATCTCTCGACCAATGCGGCCGCAGTCTGGATGGCGTTGAAGAACGACGAGGCGCCGCCTGAAGCCGAAACGCTTGCGGAGCCGTATCGCACGCTGATCTGGCGCCAGGACACCACGCCGATGTTCCGCGAGCTGCCGATCGAGGAAGCCATGATGTGGGACGAGGCCACAAACGGCATTCCGTTCGGCGTGCTCTGTGAAATGCTCGCAACCTACGACGACCCCGACGGCGCGGCCGCGCGCGGCGCCGGTTATCTGCACGGCTGGATCACGGCAGGACTCCTGACGGCAGCATCCGTCCGCGAATAGAGGGCCCGGCATGGGCGCCGACATCAGCAGCCACTTCATCGAGCGCCTCACCTGGGACGAGGTGGCGCATCGGATTGCGGCAGGTCACCCAGCCATCCTGCCGGTCGGCGCCGCTGCCAAACAACACGGCTTTCATTTGCCGCTCAACACCGACCGCCTGCAGGCCGAATGGTTCGCCGCACGGCTGGCTGAGCGCATCGACGCGCTGATCTGGCCGACCGTCACCTACGGCTATTATCCCGCCTTCATTGAATATGCCGGCAGTGCCAGCCTGTCGGGCGCGACCTTCGAGGCTTTGATCCACGAGATCGCCGCCGAGATCCTTGGCAGCGGCTGCAAGGCCCTGTTCGTGCTCAACACCGGCATCAGCACGCTGGCGCCGGCCGAACGGGCGCTGAGCCGCCTCGAGAGCGGCAAGGTCCACCATTTGCGCATCTACGAAGGCCCGCGCTATGTGCACGCCGCCGAAACGCTGAGCCAGCAAAGCTACGGCAGCCATGCCGACGAGCTCGAGACCTCGCTGATGCTCGCGATCGCCCCTGATATGGTCGAGATGGCACGTGCCGAGGCAAGCCCTGCCATCCGGCATGAAGTGCCCGGTCGCCTGACGCCATCGGATACAAACTCGCCGAACTACAGCCGCTCCGGCAGCTACGGCGATCCGACGCTGGCGACGCGGGCCAAGGGCGAGGTTCTGCTGGCCGCGCTGCTCGACGATCTCCACGAACAGGTCGCCGCGGCGCTGGCCGAGCGCGAAGCGCCGGCGTCTCGCAGCGTGTCGCGATGAAGAGCATCCCGACATATCGGGTGATCGCCGCGGCCATGCTCGTAGCCTCGCTGCTGATCGGCGTCGTGTCCTGGCACGTCGAGGCGCAGTCCGAATTCATGCGGGGCGATCGCATGCCCTACGACGCCTTCGACAGGCTGCCCAAGACAGACCTCGAGGTCCCAGGCGCGACGATCCATGTCGGTTTCGCGCCCGGCGACATCGCGCTGCCGAAGGAGAAAATCCTGGACTGGGTGAAGATGTCGGCGAAAGCCGTGTCGACCTATTACGGCCGCTTCCCTGTCGATTCACTGCGATTGCTGCTCGTGCCCGTCGACGGCCCGCGCGTCCGTGGCGGCACCACCTGGGGCTATCGCGGCGCCGCGATCCGCGTGATGCTTGGCCGCGCCTCCGACGAGGACGATTTGAAGCGCGACTGGGTGATGGTGCACGAGATGGTGCACACCGCCCTGCCCGACCTCGACGATCGTTACGGCTGGCTGTCCGAAGGCCTCGCCGTCTATATCGAGCCGATTGCGCGGGTGCAGGCCGGCGACCTCACTGCGCGAGAGATCTGGCAGGCGATGATGCGCGACATGCCGAAGGGCCTGCCGCAGGCCGGCGACGAGGGGCTCGACAACACCGACACATGGGGCCGCAAATATTGGGGCGGCGCGATGTTCTGCCTGCTTGCGGATATCGAGATCCGCAAACGCACCGGCAACCGGCTCGGGCTGCAGGATGCGATGCGCGGCGTGCTTGCCGCCGGCGGCAATCACGAGAAGGACTGGTCGATCGATCGGGTGCTTGCGACCGCTGACAAGGCTGTCGGCGTCGACGTGTTGACACGCATGCACAACGAAATGGGACCAAAGCCGGTGACGCCCGATCTCGCCGCGCTGTGGCGCGATCTCGGCGTGAGGATGCAGGGCGACACAATTGACTTCGACGACGCCGCGCCGCTGGCGGCGATCCGCAAGGCGATCACCGAAACGCGCGCCCGATAGGGACGCACGGCCAAAATATCGAAAACAACCCCATGCAAAGTAGCCGGCGGCTGCCGGCGTTCGGCACGGCACTCGACATGTCGGGCAACTCAGCTGCATTATTCCATTATTCCGAAATAAATGCAGGCGTCCCTCGCCCCCCGCAAGCGGGAGAGGGAGCACAGACTTCGCGGCGGCTATTCAACCTGATCTCGTCATGCTCTGGCTACCGCCCTTCGCGGCCGCACACGCGGAACTTAGCTGGATTTTGGCCGTGCGATGGCGGACTATTTCCTCTCACCGCAGCAGACGCCGAAAGAGATTCGAAATCGATGGCCAGGGATCATACACCGCGCGCCAACTGGCCGATCTTCCGTTCGCTGAAAGCCTTCCGTCCCAGCGACCTCCCGGGCGATCTGATCGCCGGCCTGACGCTGGCCGCGATTGCGATCCCCGAACAGATGGCGACCGCGCGGCTCGGCGGCTTCTCGCCGCAGATCGGCTTCTTTGCCTTCATGGCGGGATCGCTGGGCTTTGCGATGTTCGGTGCCAACCGCTTCCTGTCCTGCGGAGCTGACTCCACAATCACGCCGATCTTCGCCGGCGGCCTGGCGCTGATGGCAACAGCCGGCACGCCCGAGTATCAGTCGCTGGCAATGGCGCTGGCGCTCCTGGTCGGCGCGATCATGGTTGCCGGCAGCCTGTTCAAGCTCGGCTGGATCGCCAATCTGCTGTCGACGCCGGTCACCGTCGGCTTCCTCGCCGGCATCTCGGTCCACATCCTGGTCTCGCAACTGCCCGGCGTGCTCGGCCTCGCCTCGCCCGACGGACCGACGCTTTACAAGCTCAGCGTTCTCGCCGGCGAAATCGACAAGACCAACCCCTATACGCTGGTGATCGGTCTCGGCGTGCTGGCGCTGGTCGCCGGATCGGAAAAGATCAGCGCACGGATTCCGGGCGCGCTGATCGGTCTGGTCGCGGCGACCATCGCGGTGATCGCCTGGCATCTCGAAAGCAAGGGCGTGAAGGTGGTCGGCACCGTGCCGGCGACACTGCCGACGCCGTCGCTTCCCGTGATTGCCCCCGAGCGATGGGTCAAGCTGTCGTCGCTAGCGATCCTGATCGCTGTTGTCGTGATGGTGCAGACGGCGGCGACGACGCGATCGTTTCTGTCGGATCCGGACAAGCCGGCCGATGTCGACCGCGACTTCCTCGGTGCCGGCGCCGGCAGTCTCCTCGCCGGCCTGTTCGGCGCCTTCCCGGTCAATGCCTCACCGCCGCGGACCGGCATCGTGTCGGAAACCGGCGGCCGGACGCAGCTTGGCGGGCTGGTCGCCGCGGGAATCGTGCTCGCGCTGTTGGCATTCGGCGCGACGCTGCTGCAGCACGTGCCGGACGCCGCGCTCGGCGGCGTGCTGCTGTTCGTCGCGCTGCGCATCATCCGCGTCAAGCAGATCGTCGCGATCTTCCACCAGTCATTCTACGAATTCCTGCTGGTGGTGGCGACAGCAGCCGCGATCATCGTGCTGCCGATCGAGCAAGGCGTCGCGGTGGGCATCGCGCTGTCGCTGCTGCACGGCATCTGGACCACGACGCGGGGCAAGGTGGTCGAGTTCGTCCATGTCCCCGGCACCACGATCTGGTGGCCGTCGGGCCCGCACACCGCGGGCGAGCGCAAGCCCGGAATGGCCGTCGTCGGCCTGCAGGCCCCACTGTCGTTCCTCAATGCAGAAGGCTTTCACGCAGAGGTGCTCAAGATCATCGCCGCATCGACACCGACGCCACGGCTGCTGGTGATCGAAGCCAGCGGCATGATCGAGATCGACTTCACCGCGGCGCAGTGCCTGCACGATTTGTTCCGCGAGTGCCGCGAGGAGAGCGTGACGGTCGCCGTCGCGCGGCTGGAATCATCGCGCGCGCAGGATGCGTTCGAGCGGTTCAATCTCTACGAGGTATTGCCGAAGGATCACGTCTTTCACAGCGTCGATGAAGCCGTGCGCGCGCTGGGCGGGCAGGCATAGAGCGCGTGCTCATAACGTCGGCTCTCGGGAGCAGAGCGCACGTCTTGTGCTCCGCTTAGGATTTTTCTGGCTTTGACCCGTTGCCGACTCGCGTGTCGATCTCGGTGACGTGCAGGCCGTGATTGGGTCGCTTTCACGTCAGAGCAAATGCGTACCCGCTCTCGGCCGAAAGCCGTGAAAGCGGACATCGACTAAGCCGTATTGTTCGAGTTCGATCCGTTACTGCCAGTCCTGAGGAGTGTTCCGGCACGGCGCTTGCATTTTGCAGAGGTAGATTCCGTCCACCGTGCGAGGTGCAGCCTTGAGCGACTTGATCGATCGTTCGGTGAGAGGGCTCGGTTTCGACCATCCGGAGCCCACGCTCGACCAGGCGAAAGACCTGCATCATGCGGGCAATCAATGGTTTTTGGCCCTGACCGCACTTGGCGTGGTTTTCGGCGATATCGGAACGAGCCCACTTTATGCCTTCCAGATGGCGCTTACTGGGCTCGGCCACCCGGCTCCCGCCGCAGCCGAGGTGACCGGAATCGTATCGCTCATTCTTTGGGCGCTGATCGCCATGGTCTCCTTGAAATACGTCGTCTTGATCCTGCGCGCCGATAATGAAGGCGAGGGCGGCATCTTATCGCTGCTGTCACTGGTCGCGGCGGATAAGGTCGGGGACGGCGCGAAACTTCCCTTGTTGGTCCTCCTCGGCGTGATCGGTGCTTCTCTTCTTTATGGGGACGGCGTCATAACGCCGGCTATCTCCGTGCTTTCGGCAATGGAAGGCCTAAAGTTAGTCGCTCCCAGCTTCGAGCATTTCATCCTGCCGGCCACGATCGCGATCCTGGTCGGCCTGTTCGTGATTCAGCGTCATGGGACCGAGAGCATCGGAAAGCTGTTTGGTCCGGTCATGGTGGCATGGTTCGCCGTGATTGGCCTGCTCGGCGTGGTCAACATCATCGCCGCACCGGCAATCCTGCGTGCCGTCAATCCGCTCGAGGGAGCGCAGTTCCTGCTCGGGGATCCCAAGGTCGCCTTTGTCGTTGTCGGCGCCGTCTTCCTCGCGCTCACCGGTGGCGAGGCACTCTATGCCGACATGGGCCATGTCGGAGCGGCTGCGATCCGGCGCGCATGGTTTGCGCTGGTGCTGCCGGCGCTGCTGCTGAACTATTTTGGGCAGGGCGCGCTGATCCTCGCCGATCCATCCGCTGCCGATAATCCCTTTTACAAGCTTGTCCCTGGCTGGGCGCTGATCCCGATGGTAGGGCTGGCGACGCTCGCCACCATCATCGCCTCGCAGGCGCTGGTGTCCGGCGTGTTTTCGCTGACGCGCCAGGCGATGCAGATGGGGCTATGCCCGCGGGCGCGCATCATCCCGACCTCGTTCGATGAGGCAGGCCAGGTTTATGTGCCCGCGGCCAACTGGCTGTTAATGACTGGCACGCTGTTGACGGTGGTGTTGTTCCGCTCGTCGGACAATCTTGCTGCGGCCTATGGCATCGCGGTGTCAGGCACCATGCTAATCACCACAATCCTGCTCTATCGGGTCGCGGTATCGCTCTGGAAATGGCCGCAAAGCTTCGCAATTCCCGTCATCGCCATCTTCGGTGCGATCGACTCCACTTTCCTCGTGTCCAACTCGCTGAAGATCGTCGAGGGCGGCTGGTTTCCACTGCTCGTCGGCACGCTGATCGCAGCGCTGATGCTGTCATGGCGCAAGGGCTCCTCCGCAGTGCGACACCGGCTGCAAGAGATGTCGATGCCGCTGAAGGAATTTCTGGACTATGCAGACAAAGCGGTGATCGGCCGCGCGCCCGGCATGGGTGTCTGGCTCACTAAGGTCGAGCATGGCGCTTCGCCGATGCTGCTCCGCCATATCGAGCATAACCGCGTGCTCCACCAAACGGTGGTGCTACTCACCTTTGCTTCTGATCGCCGGCCGCGCGTGCCCTTCGGCGAACGCCACTCCGTGCATCGCCTCGGCCACGGCTTCTATCGCATCCAGGTCCGGCTCGGCTTCATGCAGACGCCGGACATCCCGCTGACCCTAATCAATTGCAACAAGCTCGGCTTCGACGGCGATCTCGACCACAAAAATTACTATCTCGCGCACGAGACCATCGTGCGCCGCGAAACTGGATCGTCGATGGATCCTTTCACCTTTGCGCTGTTCACGTTCCTTAACAGGATCGCCAGTCGCGCGCCCGACTTCTTCAAAATCCCGCACGATGCGGTGATCGAAGTCGGTTTCCGTGTCGAGGCCTGAGCGGCGAGAATCGCTTGTGGCCCGGGCCGACATGCACACATGTCGGCTTCAACGTCCGCTGTCGAGGGTAAACGGACGTTACGAATTCATGAGTACACGCCATAGCCGGAGCAACTCAGCCGGCCTCCGCCTCCAGCGTCGGATGCTCCTTCAGCACCTCGGCCTTGATCGAGCCCGCGTGGATCGCACGGTACAGCGCCCGCGCCGTCTTGATGTTGTGGGCCTTCATGCAGAGGCCGACGATCTCGCGGACCGCGGCGTCGCGCACCAGTTCGTCTGAAATCTTCATCGCGAGCGCCATCGCGGCCTTGGCGGCGCGCTGGTAGCGGTCGCGGTCGACCTCAAGTTTCTTCGGCGAGCGGCCCTCTGATGTGCCGACCTTCTCGGCGCTGTCGGCGGCGGTACGGCAAATCGCACGGATCTTCTGCGCAGCCTCGATGTCGCCGAGTTGTTCCTCGACGGGTTCGTCCCAGACCTCGATGCGCTTGGCCTTGCTAAACCACAACATCGCCACGTCCTGTGGCCGGAATATCCCAATAGCTTATTCTTTGAGCATGATCTTTTCGGAAAACTGGTCTCCACTTTTCCGGATCATGCTCTAGACAGCCGGGACGATCTTTCCGGGATTGAAAATGTTCTGCGGATCGAGGGCGCGCTTCAGCGCCCTCATCGCGTCGAGGGCCTCGGGGCCAAGTTCGGCCTTCAAATATTTCTGCTTGCCCTGGCCGACGCCGTGCTCGCCGGTGCAGGTGCCGCCCATCGCCTGGGCGCGCTCGACCAGGCGGTGCATGAACTCCTCGCCGCGCGCCATCTCGTCCTTGTTGTCGATGTCGCAAACCAGCGAGCAGTGGAAATTGCCGTCGCCGACATGTCCGACGATCGGCGACAGCAGATTGAGCCGCTTCAGATCGTCCTCGGTCTCGGTGACGCAGTCAGCGAGCCGCGAGATCGGCACGCAGACGTCGGTCGCGACCACGCCGATGCGGTCACCGGGGCGGAGCGCCTTCACCGACCAATAGGCGTCGTGCCGCGCCTGCCACAGTTTTGTGCGGTCTTCCGGCTTGGTGGTCCAGCTGAAGTCGCCACCGCCGCATTCGGCGGCGAGGTCCCGGAAATTCTTCGATTGCTCGGCGACCTCGACCTCGCTGCCGTGGAATTCCAGCAGCAGCAGCGGCGTCTCCGGCAGCGTCAATTTCGAATAGGCATTGCAGGCGCGCACCTGCTCGGCGTTGAGCAGTTCGATCCGCGCGACGGGAATTCCAGTTTGAATGGCGAGGATGGTGGCCTGGCAGGCGCCGCGCACGGTCTCGAACGAACACGCCGCCGCCGCGATCGTGTCAGGGATGCCGCGCAGCTTGATGGTGAGTTCCGAGATGATGCCGAGCGTGCCCTCGGCGCCGACGAACAGATGCGTCAGATCATAGCCGGCAGAGGATTTCTTCGCCCGCGTGCCCGTGGTGATGATCTCACCGTCGCCGCGCACCACCTTGAGCGCCAGCACGTTCTCGCGCATCGTGCCGTAGCGCACCGCGTTGGTGCCGGAGGCGCGGGTCGACGTCATGCCGCCGAGCGAGGCGTCGGCGCCGGGATCGATCGGGAAGAACAGGCCCTGGTCGCGCAGATGCTCGTTGAGCGCCTTGCGGGTCACGCCGGGCTGGATCACGCAGTCGAGGTCCTCGGCATGGACCTCGAGCACCTTGTTCATGTCGCGCAGATCGAGGCAAACGCCGCCCGCGGGCGCATTGACCTGGCCTTCCAGCGAGGTTCCGGTGCCGAACGCGATCACGGGCACGCCGTGCTTGGCACAAATCCGCACCACGTCCTGGATGTCGGCGGTTTCCTGGGCCATCACCACCGCATCCGGCGGCTGGGTCGGCAGCCATGTGGTGGTATGGGCATGCTGCTCGCGCACGGCCAGCGACGTCACGAGCCGATTGCCGAACCGCGCCGCCAGCGCATCGATGGCGCCCTTCAGGGCCTGCGGCTCAGGTCGCGTCACATTGCTCGAAATCGTTGTCGCCACGTCGAATTTCCTCCGGCTTTAGCCGACCGTGGCAAAGCTTGTATAAGGGGTCAAGAACCTATCGAACCAACAGGGATGGATAATGACTGACGTGACTGCCGCCGGGGAGGTGCCGCTTCCGCCTGCCCCGTTCAAATCCTCGGTGATGCAGATCGAGCCGCAATGGATCGACTATAACGGCCATCTCAACATGGCCTATTACAATGTGATGTTCGACCGCGCCATCGACGAAATGTGGCTGCAGATCGGCATCGGCCCGGCCTATATGAAGGAGCGGCACTGCTCGACCTTCACCGCCGAATGCCATGTCCGCTATATCAGGGAGATCCACCTCGGCGATCCCGTGCAGATCACGATCATCCTGCTCGGCGCCGACGAAAAGCGGCTGCACACATTTCAGGAGATGCGCCACGCCACCGAGGGCTGGCTGTCGGCGACCTCGGAGAACATGTCCCTGCATATGGACATGCAGGCGCGAAAAGTGGCGCCGTTTCCATCAGACATCCGCGCCCGCGCTCAGGCGATCTTGGGCAGCCACGCGGCCGTGGCGCGTCCCGAGGGCATCGGCCGCAACGTGGCGATGCCCTCGAAATAGGCGTTTGGGGACCTAGGCCGGGAGCCCGATGTCGCGCAGCGCGCCGACCACAAGATCGCAATAGCCTTGCGGCAGCGGCGGCATTCCCAGTTGCACCTCCGACACCGTGAGTTCCGGATATCGCTCCCGCAGCGCGCCGAAACTTCGACGGGCTGCGGACTTGCCCCCGCCAAGCACGTAGGCGGGACACAATGTTCGATGCACCCAGATCGCCGACGGATGCTCGATCAGCGCGCGCTCCTGCCAGCCGGCAGCTTCCACATAATTGCCCGCCTTGAAATGTGCACAGCCGATCCCGACCATGCTGTTGAACGCAAGGGAGTCGTGCGGCGCGAGGTCGAGCGCGATCTTCAAACGTTCGATGGCAGATTCGGGTTCGCCTCGATAGACGTCGATCCACCCACTGCGGCTCCACGCCCAGGCCGACCCGCCGTCCACCGACAGCGCCTTGCGAATGACCAATTCGGCGGAATCGAGGTCGTCGAGCAACGTCAGGGCGTTACCGAGCACCGCAAGCACGATTGCGTCGCCGGACAGCACCATTGCCTTCCGCGCCAGGTCAATGCTTCGAGCCCGCTCCGCCTGCGCCGCCGTGGTGAAATGATAGACCACACGCTGAATATGCGCCCAGGCTGCCAACGCCGTCGCCAGCGCGTGCTTGGGATCCTGGTCCATCGCCCGTTCCAGCAATTCGAGGGCACGCGAGTTGCCGTCGGCGTCGAGGGAGAGAACACCCGGCATGGCTCGGAGAGCGAGGTCATGCGGACTGAGGTCGCTGTCCGGCTTCCGTAGCGCGCGATCAACCTCGGCAAGACGCAGGCACGGCTGAAGCGCCGCGGCAATCCGCGCGGCGAGCTGTTCCGGGATGGAGTCGTCATCGAGAGCGCCGTCGGAGCGATACGCCCAGAGCTGGCGGCCAGTTCCGGTCTCGATCAGCCGCAACGTCAGGTGCATCCGCGCACCCGATCCTCGCATCGCGCCGGCCAGATGATAGCGCGCCGTGCGCTGCTTGCTTACAACGGAAATTCCGGCGCGCGTGAGCGCAGTGGCGAGATCGTCGGTGACGTTGGCCGCCACCTCACCGTGTTCCGCACAAGCCTCGATCGGGCCAAAGGCGACCGTCGGCCGATCGCAAGGCAACACGAGGAATGACGGGAACGACGCGAGCGCGGCAACGACCACGGCCTGCCGCTTCAGGGTCTGGGATGGTGCCTCGCCATAGCGGCGGCGATACGCGACGGAAAAACGCCCGAAGTGCGTGAAGCCGCAGCGCAGCGCTACATCCATGACCCTGGCGCAAGGCAAACCCTGCAGCAGCTCACGCCGCGCGCGCTCGAATCTGATGTCGCGGAGCATGGTGCCCGGCGTCTTGCCGAGAAACGCCAAAAATTGCCGTTGCAGCGTCCTGCCGCAGGTGCCGGCGACAACGGCCAACTCCGTCACACGCCAGTTGCGCGCGGCATTCTCATGCATGGCATCAAGCGCGCGACGAACGCTGCGCGGCAGCGGCGATGCCGTAGAAGGACGGATTTGCTCCGCAATCATTTCAGAAACCCCGAAAACCTCGATCATGGGTCTCGACCCCACGCGAAAAAGTTCATGATCGGGATAGCCGTGTCGCAAACTGGATAGCTGCCGGCCGGACCGCGGCCTACACCCCGGCCTCGCCAAGATGGCAAAGCCCGCAAGCTTCGAAGGAGGCACAACCATGATGACGCCGACCGCCGCCCACAGCCATCAGCCCGGCCAGATCGACCTCGGAGCGCTGAAGGCCCGCCAGCATGGTGCATGGTCCTCCGGCGATTATGCCGTCGTTGGCACCACTTTGCAGATTGTCGGCGAGCAGCTTTGCGAGGCCCTTGATATTCGCTCGGGACAGCGGGTTCTCGACGTCGCCGCCGGAAACGGCAATGTCACCCTCGCGGCGGCCCGTCGCTGGTGCGATGTCGTCTCCACCGACTATGTCCCGAGCCTGCTCGAGCGCGGCCGGCTCCGCGCCGCCGCGGAGGGCTTGTCGGTCGAGTTCAAGGAAGCGGACGCGGAGGCGCTGTGTTTCGGCGACGCAGTTTTCGACGTCGTGGTCTCGACCTTCGGTGTGATGTTCACACCCAATCAGGACGTCGCCGCGACCGAACTGCTCAGGGTGTGCAAGAGCGGAGGCAAGATCGGCCTAGCCAACTGGACGCCGGAGGGCTTTATCGGGCAGGTCTTCAAGACGCTCGGCAAGTACCTGCCGCCGCCCGCCGGCGCAAAATCGCCGGCGCTGTGGGGAACCGAGCCGCGCATCAGAGAGATGTTTGGACCCTCAGCCAGCTCGGTTAAGGCCGAACGACGCAATTTCGCATTCCGCTACCGATCACCTGAGCATTTCCTCGACGTCTTCAAGAGTTACTACGGCCCGATGCTCAAGGCTTTCGCGGCGCTCGACGCGGCGCACCAGCAGGGACTGAGAGACGATCTTCTCGCGCTGATCGCCCAAATGAATCGCGCCGAAGACGGCACCATGATCGTTCCGAGCGAATACCTCGAAATCGTGATCATCAAGCGCTGATGACGACTTGGTAGAGCAGTGACAGCGGTCCCGTCAGGCCGCCGTCGCTGCTGGCCGATTCGCCGCACTTGTCGGCGCGACGCGTCTGGTTAGGCTAGACCCTCGTGCGGCCGCGCGCCAATCCGACCACCGCCGACACCAGGAACAGCAGGATGGCGATGAAGAAGATCGCCTTGGCGATTTCGATGGAGGCGCCGGCGATACCGCCGAAGCCCAGAATGCCCGCGATCAGGGCGACGACCAGGAATGTGACGACCCAGCTCAGCATGACCAAAACCTCCGCTTCGTTTCGCTTCCTCGCCCGGACCGATGCCCGGCGCACTGCCTGTTGAAACAAGCCAGAGCGGAAACGCAGGTTCCTGACCGCGAACCCGCGAAATTTTCTCCGACATCAGGAACCAAATTCTCGGCAAAAGCCGGCCCGCGGCTATCAGATAAAACCTGTCAAAACAGCCGGCGAGGCCCTATATGGCCTTCAATCCCTGCTAAGAAGGCTCTCCTTCACCATCCCGCGGTGCCATCGTGGGGCCTAAGACGATTCGCGCATGACCGAACCGAGCAAACTGCCTCATCACGGCGTTCCCGAGCACCAGCCTTTGGCTGGCGGCATCGCCGCGCGTGCGCGGGCGGCCGCCGGTCCGCAATATCTCAGCGGCCTCAATCCGGAGCAGCGCGAGGCGGTCGAGACGCTCGACGGCCCCGTGCTGGTGCTCGCCGGCGCCGGCACCGGCAAGACCCGGGTTTTGACCACGCGGATCGCGCATATCCTGAGCCAGGGCCGTGCGCGGCCGCAGGAAATCCTGTCGGTGACCTTCACCAACAAGGCGGCGCGCGAGATGAAGCTGCGCCTCGGCCAGATGCTGGGACAGGCGGTCGAGGGCATGCCGTGGCTCGGCACCTTCCACTCGATCGGCGGCCGCATCCTGCGCATCCATGCCGAGTTGGTTCAGCTCAAATCCAACTTCACGGTGCTCGACGTCGACGACCAGGTCCGGCTGTTGAAGCAGTTGCTGAAGGCCGAGAACATCGACGACAAGCGCTGGCCGGCGCGGATGCTGGCTGGGCTGATCGACAGCTGGAAGAACCGCGGGCTATCGCCGTCGCAGGTGCCGGCAGGCGAGGCCGCCTCGTTCGGCAACGGCAAGGGCGGCAAGATCTATGCGACCTACCAGGAGCGGCTGAAAATCCTCAACGCCGCCGATTTCGGCGATCTGCTGCTGGAGAATATCAGGCTGTTCCGCGAGAACCCCGATGTGCTCCGGTCGTACCAGAACCGCTTCAAGTTCATCCTGGTCGACGAATATCAGGACACCAACGTCGCGCAGTATCTGTGGCTGCGGCTGCTGTCGCAGGCGCCGTCGCGACAAGGCGTGCCGCTTTCGGCCGTGATTCCGGGGCATGTCGACTCCTCCGTCATTCCGGGGCGCATCGAAGATGCGAACTCTGTTGCGCAATCGCGCACCGGAGAATCTAGAGGTAAAGAGGACTCAGCTCGAGACTCCGGGTCTGGTCCTGCGGACCATCCCGGAATGACGCCGGGACAATCTCAACAGCCATTGAAGAACATCTGCTGCGTCGGCGACGACGACCAGTCGATCTATGGCTGGCGCGGCGCCGAGGTCGACAACATCCTGCGCTTCGACCATGATTTTCCCGGCGCCAAGGTGATCCGGCTCGAGCGCAATTATCGCTCCACCGGCCACATCCTTGCCGCCGCCTCGCATTTGATCGCGCATAATGAAGGCCGGCTCGGCAAGACGTTGCGCACCGAGGATGTCGACGGCGAGAAGGTCACCGTCACCGGCTCCTGGGATTCGGAAGAGGAGGCGCGCGCGATCGGCGAGGAGCTCGAGGAGCTGCAGCGCGCGGGTGAAAACCTCAACAATGTCGCCATTCTGGTCCGCGCCTCGTTCCAGATGCGCGAGTTCGAAGATCGCTTCGTCACGCTCGGCCTGCCCTATCGCGTGATCGGCGGCCCCCGATTCTACGAGCGTGCCGAAATCCGCGACGCGCTGGCGTATTTGCGCACCATCAACTCGCCGGCCGACGATCTCGCCTTCGAGCGCATCGTCAACGTGCCCAAACGGGGGCTCGGCGATGCCACCGTGCAGATGCTGCACGACCATGCCCGCAAGCGCCGCATTCCGCTGTTCGAGGCGGCGCGCGCCGTGGTCGAGACCGACGAACTAAAGCCGAAGGCGCGCGGGTCGTTGCGCGAACTCGTCATGCAGTTCGACCGCTGGCGCGCCCAGCGCGAGGTCACCTCGCATACCGAGCTCGCCGAAATCGTGCTCGACGAGAGCGGCTATACCGAGATGTGGCAGAAGGACCGCTCGGCGGACGCCGCGGGCCGGCTGGACAACCTCAAGGAACTGGTGCGCTCGATGGAGGAGTTCGAGAACCTGCAAGGGTTCCTCGAACACATCTCGCTGGTGATGGACCGCGACGGCGGCGCCGACGACGAGGCGGTGTCGCTGATGACGCTGCATTCGGCCAAGGGCCTGGAGTTCGACAATGTGTTCCTGCCAGGCTGGGAGGAGGGCCTGTTCCCGAGCCAGCGCACGCTGGACGAGCAGGGCCGCGCCGGGCTCGAGGAGGAACGCCGCCTCGCCCATGTCGGGATAACCCGCGCCCGCCGCCGCGCAAAAATCTATTTCGCGACCAACCGCCGCATCCATGGCACCTGGTCGACCACGATCCCCTCGCGGTTCCTCGACGAACTGCCGGCGCACAATGTCGAGATCACCGAATCGAAGGGCGGCTCCGGCTGGGGCGGCAGCGGCGGCTATGGCGCATCGCGGTTCGACGATATGGAGGCGTTCGGCTCGAGCTACTCGACCCCGGGCTGGCAGCGCGCCCAGGCCAATCGCAACCGCGGCCAAGCGCGCGGTGGCGGCAGTGGCAGCGGGTTCGAGGAGCGGCAGTCGTCATTTCGGGGGTCGCGAAGCGATACCTCAGGCTCGCGCAGCGGTGCCTCCGCCTCGTCGGGCGGCTTCGGACAGGCCAAGCGCGGCCCGATGGTGATCGAGGGCGAGCTGGTGGCGAAATCCACGGGCACGACGTCCGACTTCGCGCTGGAGGACCGCGTATTCCACCAGAAATTCGGCTACGGCCATGTCGTGAAGATCGACGGCAACAAGCTGACCATCGCCTTCGAGAAGGCCGGCGAGAAGAAGGTGGTCGACAGCTTCGTGGAGCGGGCGTGACTAAAGTCACTCCTCTCTTCGTAGCCCTTGACCATCGCTGATTTCATGGGTTCAGATGGCCGCATGGTCCGGGGAGTTTTTTTCCTTTTTGTCATCGCGCTCACTGCGCCGTCGCTGGCGGCCGCGGAGACGATGAGCTTTGGCGATGCGGCAGCGGCGCTTGCCAAGAGCTGCGGCGCCGACATCACCGCCAATTGTCGCGGCGTCAACCTCGACGCCAGCCGCCTCAAGGAATGCCTGTCGCGCAACCGCGACGTGATATCGGCCGATTGCAAGGCGGGCTATCCCTCGACCCTCGACGCGATCCAGAAGCGGATCGCGGCGCGCGTTACCGTTGCCAACGCCTGCGCCCGCGAGATCGTCAAGGTGTGCGGCGGCTCGACCAAGGAAACCAGCAAGTCGGTGCCCTGCCTCGTGACGGCCAAGGGCGCGAGCCGCAACTGCACCCAGGCGATCATCGATGCGGGGTATCAGTGATGCGTCGGCTGATTCAAGGCCTGCGCGAGGTCGGCATGCTCGGCACGCTCCTGCTGCTGGCGACGCCGCTGCTTCCGGCGCATGCGCAAACGGCGGTGACGCGCGACGACGTCATCGCCAAGCTGGATCATTTCGAGACGGCCGCCGATCTCGACATCCCCGCGCTGCGTCAGCAGACCGCCGAACGCTCGAAGTCCCGCGGGAAGAACGAGCCGCCGCCGCAAAAGCGGCCGCCGATCGCACCTGATCTGGCCAATCTGCCGACCTTCAATGTCGACGTCCAGTTCGACGTCGACACGCCGATCGTCCTGCCGGGGTCCTACCAGACCGTCGGCCGGATCGCCGATGCCCTGAACCACGCATCGCTGTTGCCCTACACATTCCTGATTGTCGGCCACATCGAATCGACCGGCCGGCGCGAGAACAACGTGCTGCTGAGCCAGCGCCGGGCCGACGCCATCAGGGACATCCTCGTCAACACCTTCAAGGTCGCCCCGAAACGCCTGCAGTCGGTCGGGCTCGGCGAGGAACAATTGCTCGACCCCGCGCATCCCAACGCAGCGGTCAACAACCAGCTGCAGATACTGACCGTCGCCAAAGTGGCCGAGACCGAGCCAGCCGCGCATCCCGCGCCGGCCGCTGCGGCCAAGAAGCCCGCGAAGAAGAAGCACTGAATCGGCTTTCGCGCCGCGCCGCAGAATAAATTTCTGCCCCATTGGGTGATTGCAGAACGGATTGATCGTCCCTATCTGCCGTTAACCCCCCGCCTTCCCCGGGCCGCCATTTCGCGCCCCCACCCCCCACATCATCGCTCCGCCCATGTCGCCGATCATCTCCGTTTCCAATCTCTCGAAAACCTACGGCTCCGGTTTCAAGGCGCTGAACAACATCAATCTCGACATCGTCAAAGGCGAGATCTTCGCGTTGTTGGGCCCCAATGGCGCCGGCAAGACCACGCTGATCAGCATCATCTGCGGCATCGCCAATCCGAGTCAGGGCAAGATCCTGGTCGATGGCCACGACATCGCCAGCGACTATCGCGCGGCGCGATCGATGATCGGGCTGGTTCCGCAGGAACTGCACACCGACGCGTTCGAGACCGTATGGGCCACGGTCAGCTTCAGCCGCGGCCTGTTCGGCAAACCGAAGAACCCCGCCCATATCGAGAAGGTGCTCAAAGACCTGTCGCTGTGGGACAAGAAGGACAACAAGATCGTCACCCTGTCCGGCGGCATGAAGCGCCGCGTGATGATCGCCAAGGCGCTGTCGCACGAGCCGCAGATCCTGTTCCTCGACGAGCCCACCGCCGGCGTTGACGTCGAGCTGCGCAAGGGCATGTGGGAAGTGGTGCGCGGCTTACAGGCCGCCGGCGTCACCATCATCCTGACCACGCATTACATCGAGGAAGCCGAAGAGATGGCGGACCGCATCGGCGTCATCAACAAGGGCGAGATCGTCCTGATCGAGAACAAGGCGTCGCTGATGCAGAAGCTCGGCAAGAAGCAGCTGACGCTGCACCTGCAGAGCAAGCTCGACGCCGTGCCGCCGGCGTTGGCCGCCTACAATCTCGAACTGTCCGGCGACGGCCGCGCAGTGACCTATGACTACGACACCAAGGGGGACCGCACCGGCATCACCAGCCTGCTCAGCGATCTCCGCAACGCCGGCATCCGGATCTCCGATCTCGATACCAAGCAATCCTCGCTTGAAGACATTTTCGTCAACCTGGTGAGGGCGCCATGAACTACCGCGCAATCCGGGCCATCTATCTGTTCGAAATGGCGCGCACCTGGCGCACGCTGCTGCAGAGCATCGTCTCGCCCGTGGTGTCGACCTCGCTGTATTTCGTGGTGTTCGGCGCTGCGATCGGGTCGCGCATCACCCAGGTCGAGGGCGTCAGCTACGGCACCTTCATCGTGCCGGGGCTCGTCATGCTGTCGGTGTTGACGCAGAGCATCTCCAACGCCTCGTTCGGCATCTACTTCCCGAAATTCGTCGGCACGATCTACGAGATCCTGTCGGCGCCGATCTCCTACTACGAGATCGTGATCGGCTATGTCGGCGCCGCCGCCACCAAGTCGATCATCCTCGGCCTGATCATCCTGGCCACTGCCGGACTTTTCGTCCCGTTGCATATCAACCACCCGATCTGGATGCTGACCTTCCTGGTGCTGACCGCCGTCACCTTCAGCCTGTTCGGCTTCATCATCGGCATCTGGGCCGACGGCTTCGAGAAGCTGCAGATGATCCCGATGCTGGTGGTGACGCCGCTGACCTTCCTCGGCGGCAGCTTCTATTCGGTGAACATGCTGCCGTCGGGCTGGCGGACTCTCACGCTGCTCAATCCGGTGGTCTATTTGATCTCCGGCTTCCGCTGGAGCTTTTACGAGATCGCCGATGTCAGCGTCGCGCTGAGCCTCGCCATGACGATCGGCTTCCTGGTCATCTGCATGGCCGCCGTGGCGTGGATCTTCAAGACCGGATATCGGCTGAAGAACTGACTTGCGAAAGCAAGTCATTCCGGGGCGCGCCCAAGCGCGAACCTCAGATGCGCAATTGCGCATCGGGGAATCTCGCGTCACGATCAGAGATCTGAAGCCACAATCTCGAGATTCCGGCTCATGCTCCGCATGCCCCGGAATGACTGCCTATCCATAACAGCGGAAATGACCGTAGCTGTTGTAGTAGCCGCGGCAACCGTGGCGCCGCCAGCCGCGGTTCGGGAGCCCGAGGACGCCGTTGACCGCGCCCATGGCGCCTCCGACACCGGCGCCGACGGCGCCGCCGACCACGCGGCCAACCGGTCCGGCAGCCCGGTCGCCTTCATAGGCCCCTTCCTGGGCGCCGCGGACGATGCCCTGGGCATGGCCGGCATGGGGGAGCGCCAGCAGCGCCAAAGCGAGAGCTGCGCCGGCAAGCAGGTGCCGCGCGAACTGGCCGGCTGGAGCGACGGCCGCGGTCTTGACCTTGGTCTTGTTCATCTTGATTCCTTGCAACGCGCCGCGATGGCGACGCCGGGCGGGACCATGAAACGCCCTTGCGGCCAAATGGTTGCGTGTTCGCGACCAATCGAGGCCGATGTCGCGGCCCCGCTCGCGAAAAAGTCAGGACGCCGCGACCGACAAGCCCGTCTTCGGCCTTGTTTGCGCCGCGCGCTGGATTAACGATGGGCTAGCGCGCCACTGGAACCAAGGCTGTATTCCGTGCATATTAGGTGCCGGGGGACGGAGAGCCGCGGCGCCGCGATCAGGCCTGGAGGCCAAAAGTAAAATGCGTTCGTTCCTCGTTGCTGTCACCAGTTTGATGCTTTTCACCGCCGGCGCAGCGCAGGCGAAGGTCGATATCACCATCGACAAGGACAATCAGCAGATGACCGTCGCGGTCGATGGCATCGAGCGCTATCACTGGCCGGTCTCGAGCGGCATCCCCTCCCGCGAAACGCCGAACGGCAGCTTCCGCGCTTTCCGGATGGAGGAGGATCACTACTCCAAGGAATTCGACGACGCGCCGATGCCGCATTCGATCTTCTTCACCAAGGTCGGGCACGCGATCCACGGCACCGACTCGGTCAACCGTCTCGGCACGCCCGCCTCGCACGGCTGCGTGCGGTTGTCGCGCGACAACGCAACTACGCTGTACGCGCTGGTCGAAAAGGAAGGCGTGCTCAACACTACGGTGACGCTGACCGGCTCGGCGCAGGTCGCGATAGCGCGCAATCCGCGTCCGCGCAACGGCACTGCCGTCGCCCGCAGCGCACCGCAGCAGCAGGTTGACCAGCAATACAGCGCCGCCGGCGAGCCGGTGGTACTGACGCCGCAGCCGCGCGTTTATCCGGCGCAGCCGCGCACCGACGACGGCTATATCTATCCGGCCGACGGCAACTCGAGCGACCAGCGCTACCCCGCACCGCCGTCGTCGCGGACGACCCGTCGGGTCTACGACGCGCAAGCCTACGGTCAGCAAGGCTACGCTCAGCCAGGCTACGGCCAGCAAGGCTACTACGGCCAGCAGCAGTACTACGGCAACCAGGGCTACGCGCCCGCGCCGCAGGGCTACTATCAGCCACGGCCCACTTATCAGCAGCAGCGCGGCTTCTATCAGGACTGAGACGCGACCGCTCCCCAGCTGACGGCGCCGTGACGACAGCGCGCCGTCAGTTCCTCCGGCCCCCGTTCACCTGCTTGTGACCCTTCAAAGCCGTTGCCGCGTTCACACGCCGTGGCTCGTCGTCGCGTTGTCATCGGATTGTAAAAATAGCCCTTTAATCGGCAGCGATAGCGCCGCTGGGCCTTTTTGGAGGCCATGTGATGCGGAGTGCCTGTTGAATCAGAGCCAGAGCGCGTCCACGCTACGCAAGATCAGAGGTCACAATGAAACGAGGCATCGTCGTCCTTTGCCTGTGCACTGTCGCGATCGCTGCCTACTACTCGGCGGACCGCTGGGCCATCCGCCACACGACGCTGACATTTCATGACGTCCTGCGCGACGACCGCGACGTGACGGTCGACATCGCGGTACGCCGCGACAAGGAAATGCAGGCCCTGGCCGAGATGATCGAACTGCCGGTCGCGATATTGAGCCATGGCAACACCGTCAAGAACACCGAGTATTCATTCCTCACCAACGTCTTCGCCTCGCGCGGCTACCTCGTGATCAGCGTTCAGCACGACCTCGACACCGATGCTCCGATGGTGACCCGGGCCGGCGAGGAATATGCCGGCCGCCGCATGCAATATAATCGCGGCGTCTTCAACATCATGGCTGCGATCGACGAGATCAAGAAGCTCTATCCCAACGCGAATTATCAGCGCCTGACGATGATCGGCCATTCCAACGGCGGCGACATCTCGATGTTCTTCGCCAAGCAACATCCCGACCTGGTCAAGAAGGTCGTCACGCTGGACAATCTGCGCGTCCCCTTCATCACCGACGGCAAGATCAAGATCCTCTCGTTCCGGTCGAAGGATCCGGTGTTCAAGGCGGACCCGGGCGTCGTGCCTGACGATGAGATCTGCGCCAAGGCCGGCATCAAGGTGGTCAGGACCGAATTCCAGCACAACGATCTCAGCGATCGCGGTCCTGACAACGTCAAGTCGTCGATCCAGGCGAAGGTGCAGGAATTCCTCGACGAAGACGAGGGCCAGCAACCGACGATGCCGCTGCTCACTGCGGCGGCACCAAGCCAGGACCACTTACCGGGCCAGGACAAGCCGGCGACCGTCGACAACAAATGACCGACGGTCGAAGCTACTGCTCGCCGTCGCGCAGGCGGCGGTAGACCGCACCCAGCACGTTCGAATAGTCGTCGGTCCAAACCCGCTGGTTTTCGTCGGCCTCGGTCTCGGCCCAGACGTCCGATGATGCGAGCTTGCCGACATCGGCCTCCTCGCGCGCCGAAACCACGACCGAGGTCGCGAAGATATACTCATTGTCGCGGCCGGAATCCTCGCTGTAGACCCAGCTCTTCATCTCGTTGGCGTCGGCGATGCCGACGATGACGCTGGCGAGCTCGAGATGCCGGTTGGAGACGTGCATCACGACCGCGCCCTGCGGCGCCAGCTTCTGCTTGTAGATCGCCATCGCCTCTTCGGTCGCGAGGTGGATCGGGATCGCGTCCGACGAATAGGCATCGACGATGATCAGGTCGTAGACGCCGTCGGGCTCCTTGGTGAAGGTCAGCCGCGCATCGCCGATGACGGGCTTCAGGTTCGGTTCGCAGTTCTGGATGTAGGTGAAGTATTTCGGATCGCGCGCGGTATCGACCATCGACTGGTCGATCTCGAAGAATTTCCAGTCTTCGCCGGGTTGTGACGCGCAGGTCAGCGTGCCCGAGCCGAGCCCGATCACCGCCACTTTCAGCGGCGCGCCCTTGCGCTCGCGGATCGCCGTGATCGCCTGCCCGATGCCGCCGTCCTTGTGATAATAGCTGATCGGCTCCGGCCGGCCGGTCACCGGCGTGCCGTCGTCGTTCTTGAATTTCTCGGCGCCGTGGATCGTGGTGCCGTGCATCAGCACGTGATACTGCCCGTTCGGCGTCACCACGATCTTGTGCACGCCAAAGAAGCTGCGCACGGTTTCGACGCGGCCGTCGTCGGAGGGATAGGCGCGCAGCAGCACCAGCGCGACGGCGACGGTGGCAAAGATCTTCCAGCGGCTGGCGCTCAGCGCAAGTGCCAGCAGCGCGGAGAGCACGCCGACCGCGCCGATCACCCAGACCCGCCAGTCGTCGAGCCAGTTGAAGACGTTGCCGGTCGAATAGGACGGCGCGATCAACGCAACCGCCAGCACCGCGAGGAACGGCCAGTACCAGGCGCTCCAGCGCGGCAGCCGCTCGGCGCCGCCGGGCGGGCGGCACAGCGCCGCCAGCGCCAGCAGGATCGGATATTCGGCGACCCATGAGAAGGTGAACGGTGCGATCAGTCCTGCGAAGATGCCGCCGATCATGCCGCCGAACGACAATGCGACATAGAAGCCGGTGAGATATTTCGCGGCCGGGCGCGTGCGCGCCAGCTCGCCGTGACAGGCCATCGCGATGATGAAGAAGCAGAGCTGATGGCCGCCGAGCGTCAGCAGCAGATTCTGCTCGCCGCCGACCGCCAGCAGGATGACGACGCCGGCGAGAGCCAGCGGCTGGGCCAGCAGCATCCATCTGTGCGGCAGCAGTGGCCGCGACTGGAACACCAGCACCCAGGTCAACAGATACAGCGAGAGTGGCAGCACCCAGAGCAGCGGCGCGGCGGCAACGTCGGTCGAGATATGCGCGGTGACCGCGATCAAAAGGCCTGACGGCACCGCCGCGAGGAAGATCCAGCGCGCCCGCACCGTCCAGGACGGTGCCGGCGCAGCCGCATCGTCAACCTGCAGGTTGAGCGCGCCTGCATTGGCCGGCGAGCGCAGCAGCAGCGTGCCGCAGCCCGCGATCAGCACGATCAGGAGGCCATAACCGCCGGTCCAGATCAGGTTCTGGGTGCGCAGGGTGAACATCGGCTCCAGCAGCACCGGATAGGACAACAGCGCCAGGAAGCTGCCGATGTTCGAGGACGCATAGAGGAAATACGGGTCGGGGCCGTTGGGGTGGCCGGTGCGCACGAACCAGGCCTGCAGCAGCGGATTGTTGGCGGCGAGCGCGAAGAACGGCAAGCCGATCGAGACCGCGAACAGGCCGAGCAGCCAGAACGCATAGCCCGAGGTCGGCGGCTCGCCCCAGCCGCTCTTGATCGCCAGCGGCAGCGTCAGCAGCGCGATAACAAGCAGCAGCAGATGCACCACGACCGGAAGCACGCGGTTCTTGAGCTTCATCAGCAGATGCGCATAGGCATAGCCGCCGAGCAGCAGCGACTGAAAGAACACCATCGCCACCGACCACACCGCCGGCGAGCCGCCGAGCCGCGGCAGCACCATCTTGGTGAACAGCGGCTGCACCGAGAACAACAGCAGCGCGCTGACGAAGATCGCGGCGGTGTAGACGACCAGCACCAACCGGTTTCGCGAGGCGGACGGCTCAGAAATCATGGAAGCTCCGGCATGGACCCGGCGGGCGCCGGACACGGATGGCCGGACGGCAGCGCGCCGGACGGTGTGAGTTGAGCATATGGCATCAGGACGGGCAAGAAACCGCACTCACGCGGACTTGACGAAGCGCCGCTGCGGCGCGACGACAGATTGTCATCCCTCCTTCTTGAAGCGGACATGAACGAAACTGACGTCGTCATCATCGGCGCGGGGCACAACGGCCTCACCTGCGCGGCGTATCTCGCGATGGCGGGCTTGCGGGTCCGCGTCGTGGAGCGACGCAAGGTGGTCGGCGGCGCCGCCGTGACCGAAGAGTTCGTCCCGGGCTTCCGCAATTCGGTCGCCGCCTACACGGTGAGTTTGCTCAATCCGCAGATTATTGCTGACCTGAAACTTGCCGATCACGGCCTCAGAATCGTCGAGCGCCGCGCCCAGAATTTCCTGCCCGCGCCCGACGGCAGCTATCTCTTGACCGGCGAGGGCCGCACCGCGGAGTCGGTGGCAAGATTGAGCCCGCGCGACGCCGCTGAAATCGACGTGTTCTCGCGGGAGCTCGAGGCGATCGCGGATGTGCTGCGCCAGTTCGTGCTGCGCGCGCCGCCGAATGTCGTCGAGGGTTTCGGTATCGGTGCGGTGAGCGAGGCCTTCAACGCGCTCGGCAGCGCCAATAGGCTGCGGCGGCTGTCGCTCGAGCAGCAACGCAGCCTGCTCGATCTGTTCACGCGCTCGGCCGGCGAGATGCTCGACGAGCGCTTCGAGAGCGATCTCGTCAAGGCGCTGTTCGGCTTCGACGCCATCGTCGGCAATTATGCCAGCCCCTACGCGGCCGGCTCGGCCTATGTGATGCTGCACCACGCCTTTGGCGAGGTGAACGGCAAGAAGGGCGTCTGGGGCCACGCCATCGGCGGCATGGGTGCGATCACGCAGGCGATGGCGCGTGCCGCGCGCGGCCATGGAGCCGAGATCGAGACCGACGCCGGCGTGCGCGAGGTCATCGTCGAGAAGGGTCGCGCCTGCGGCGTCATCCTCGACAATGGCGAGACCATCCGCGCCAAATATGTTGCCTCCAACGTCAATCCAAAACTGCTCTACACACGGCTGGTGCCGGCGGGCGCGCTGGCGTCCGAATTCCTCACACGGATCTCACGCTGGCAGAACGGCTCCGGCACGTTCCGGATGAACGTCGCGCTTACCACCCTGCCCTCGTTCACCGCGCTGCCCGGCCCCGGCGATCACCTCACCGCCGGCATCATCATCGCGCCTGATCTGGGCTACATGGATCGCGCCTGGCGCGATGCGCACGATTTCGGCTGGAGCCGCGCACCTGTCGTCGAGGTGCTGATCCCCTCGATGCTCGACGACTCTCTCAGCCCGCCCGGCCAGCACGTCGCGAGCCTGTTCTGCCAGCACGTCGCGCCGCAATTGCCGGACGGCAAATCCTGGGACGATCATCGCGAGGAGGTCGCCGATCTCATGATCGCGACGGTTGACCGATACGCCCCCGACTTCGCGAGTACTGTGATCGGCCGTCAGATCCTGTCGCCGCTCGACCTCGAGCGGCGGTTCGGCCTGCTCGGCGGCGACATCTTCCACGGCGCACTGACGCTGAACCAGTTGTTCTCGGCACGCCCGATGCTCGGCCATGCCGATTACCGCGGGCCTCTGAAGGGCCTCTACCATTGCGGCTCCGGCGCCCACCCCGGCGGCGGCGTCACCGGCGCCCCCGGCCACAATTCCGCGCGGGCCATCCTGGCGGACCATCGGAGGCTGTTCTCGTAGGGCACGCGCTCGGAGACGCGGCCGCCGCCCGCGGCAACCTGTGGATAGCTTGTGGAGAAGCGGTGGACTGGTCCTGTACAGGTCTCTGGAGTTTTCCCCGGAGGAGTGGTGAAAAACACTGTGGATCGGCTGTGGAATGCTGGCCAATAACCTCGCCACAACGCCCATGGTATCCTGTTGATAGGTTGGGGTCGGCTTTGTGAACATCCGGTACTGTCAGCTGATGCACTACCCGATCCTCGCGATAATCGAATGAAATCTGAGTTGAAATCATAGCAAAAACCGCGCTACCGGCATGCGATGACACCCTCCACACATCGCGCCAGCGTCATGCTGACAGACGAATTGACCGGAAAACGCGTGATTGACGCATTGTCCGAGGCGATTTTCGACGATTCTGCGGCTTTCACGGCGTTCGAACGGCCCGATGGCCGTTGGGCTGTCACAGTCCATTTTGCCGACCCGCCGGACCAGGCGCACTTGCGCGAGCTGGTCGGACAGGCCGTGGGAGCTGATGTCGCGGCCGCCATGACCTTCGACACCGTGGAAGCAAAGGACTGGGTGAAGGCGTCGCTGGAAGACCTCGTCCCGGTCTCGGCCGGCCGTTTTGTCGTCCACGGCCAGCATGACCGGACGCGAGTTCCACCGAACAAGATCGGCATCGAGATCGAGGCGGCGCTCGCCTTCGGCACCGGGCATCACGGCACCACGCGCGGCTGCCTGTTGCTGCTCGACCACGTGCTGAAGGCGTATCACCCGCGCCGCGTGCTCGATCTCGGCACCGGGACCGGCGTGCTGGCGATCGCCGCCGCCAAGGCGATGCACGCCAAAGTGCTGGCAAGCGACATCGACCCGCTATCTGTGCGGGTTGCCGAGGAGAACGCCAGGCTCAACGGGGCTGGACATTTGCTTGATGTGATCAGCGCCACCGGCTTTGCGGCACCGCAATTTGCCGCGGACGGGCCGTTCGATCTCGTGCTTGCCAACATCCTCGCCAATCCGCTGCGGCAGCTGGCCGGTCCGATGGCGCAGCACCTTGCGGCGTCGGGGCAGGTCATCCTGTCGGGCCTGCTGACGCACCAGGCGCCGGCGGTCATCGCTGCCTACCGCGCCCGCGGGCTGGTGCCGCTGCGGCATGTCAGAATCGAGGGCTGGAGCAGCCTGTTGCTGCGCGCGGTGAAATGACCTCAACCGGCAGACAGTGCGGCGACTGCACGCTCTGCTGCAAGGTAATGGCGATCGAGCAACTGGCAAAGCCGGCCAACGCGTGGTGCCCGCATTGCAAGCCGGGGCGCGGCTGCCAGACTTACGCGAACCGTCCGGCGGAGTGCCGGTCGTTCGGCTGCGTCTGGCTGGTCAATGACCGGCTGGAGGAGCACTGGAAACCAAGCCGATCCAAGCTTGTCCTGACCACGTCGGAAGATGGCCTCGAGGTCAGATGCGACCCCGGTTTCCCCGACGCCTGGCGCAAGCAGCCGTTCCGCAGCGAGATGCATCAATGGGCGCAGTCCGGCGAGCCGCTCGACATGACCATCGTCGTCATCGTCGGCCAGCGAATGACGCTGCTGACGCCCGACCGCGAGTTTGATCTTGGAATCGTCGGCCCCGACGAGCGGATCGTGCGGGAACTCGAGGGCACGAAGGTCGTCAATGCGACCGTGGTGAAGGCATCCGACCTGGCGAGGTGATTGCGATCTGTTTGGAAGGCTATTCGGGCTTTGCAGGATCGCGGCTGATAATCACGACCTTGCCCTGCTTCAGCGAGCGCCGGACGCGTGCCTCGACGAAGCGGTCCAGGATCTGGACGATGACACCGCGCTGCTTCTGTTCGATGGGCGGGATCGGCCCGCGGCGGACCGGCGGCGAGATCTTCTCAAAGCTGAATGCAGGCATCGTGCATCTCCTCGCCATTGAGTTGAGACACTCCCGGACACTCCCGATATTTCTGACGAACGATTTGCCGTGGAATTCGTTCCGTCTTTCTAATGGTTATGCCACGATTCAAGCATAAGTTATGCCAAATTGTGATCATGCCGGCCGCATTGCGGACTTGTCCACCTGAACCCAAGTCCACCCGAAGGCATGATCCGGACCGGTGGAAACCGGTTTTCCCGCGCGACAAACGCGGCGCGTTTGCGCCAAGATGCTGCTCAATCCAACGAGAGTGCCGATGTTCGAAGCCCATTTCCAGACATTCGAAGAACCCGAAAGCGGCGTGGCGCTGACCGCGCGCTTGAGCGCCTTCCGCGAGGAGCTGGTGCGCCGCAAGCTGACGGGCTTCGTGATTCCCCGCGCCGACCAGCAGCAGAATGAATATGTCGCCCCCGCCGAGGAGCGGCTGGCCTGGCTGACCGGCTTCACCGGATCGGCGGGGCTGGCGATCGTGCTGACCAGGGAAGCCGCAATCTTCGTCGACGGCCGCTACACCCTGCAGGCCGGCAAGCAGGTCGACCGCAAGGCGTGGGAGGTCGAACCGCTGGTCGATCCGCCGCCGGAGCACTGGCTGACCCGACACCTCGCGAGCGGCGACCGCCTCGGATTTGATCCGTGGCTGCACACGTCGGCGGCAGCCGAACGTCTCGCCGCCGCCTGTGCCAAGGCCGGTGCAGAGCTGGTCGCGGTCGACAGCAATCCGGTCGACACGGTCTGGACCGAACGGCCGGCACCGCCGCTCGGCCCGGTCACGATCCACGGCGCGCAATTCGCCGGCGAGATCGAGGCCGAAAAGCTCAAGCGCATCCGGCTCGAGATCAACAAGATCGGCGCCGATGCGCTGGTGCTCTCCGACAGCCATGCGGTGGCCTGGGCCTTCAACATCCGCGGCGCCGACGTCTCGCATACGCCGCTGCCGCTGTCCTACGCGCTGGTGCCGAAGGAGGGCCGGCCGCTGGTGTTCATCGATCACCGCAAGCTCTCCAATGCGACGCGCGACCATCTCGAGCAATCCGCCGATGTCGAGGAGCCGGCGGCGCTGACAACAAAACTCACCGAGCTCGCCAAGCGCGGCGCCTCGATCGCGCTCGACAGCGCGACCGCGGCGGATGCCTTGAGCCGCCTGATCTCGGGTGCCGGTGGCAAGCCGGTGCGCGGCAGTGATCCGGTCAGCCTGTTGAAAGCGGTGAAGAACCTCACCGAGATCGACGGCACTCGCACCGCGCACCAGCGCGACGCGGTGGCGCTGACGCGTTTCCTCGCCTGGATCGACCGCGAGGCGCCTTCCGGCGGACTCACCGAGATCGACGCCGTCGAGGCGCTGGAGACGTTTCGCCGCCAGACCGGCGCGCTGAAGGATGTCTCGTTCCCGACCATCTCCGGGACCGGGCCGAACGGCGCGATCGTGCATTATCGTGTCACGCGCAAGAGCAACCGCCGGATCGAGCCCGGTGATCTGCTGCTGATCGATTCCGGCGCGCAATATCAGGACGGCACCACCGACGTCACCCGCACCATCGCGATCGGAAAGCCGACCGACGAGATGCGCGACCGCTTCACCCGCGTGCTGCGCGGCCATATCGCGATCGCGCGCGCGATCTTCCCCGACGGCACCACCGGCGCGCAGCTCGACACGCTGGCACGGCAATATCTCTGGCAGGCCGGCGTCGATTTCGAGCACGGCACCGGCCATGGCGTCGGCAGCTATCTCAGCGTGCACGAAGGGCCGGCGCGGATTTCAAAGCTCGGCAGCACGCCGTTGAAGCGCGGCATGATCCTGTCCAACGAGCCCGGCTACTACAAGACCGACGCCTACGGCATCCGGATCGAGAACCTCGAACTCGTCATCGGCACCGACATCGCGGGCTCCGAGAAGCCGGTCAACGCATTCGAGACGCTGACCCTGGCGCCGATCGACCGCCGGCTGATCCATACGAGCATGCTGAGCGCAGGCGAGCTGAACTGGCTCAACGACTACCACGCCCGCGTCGTCAGCGCGGTGCGCCCGCATCTCGACGACAACGCCACCAAGCTGTGGCTCGACGAGGCGACGGCGGAGTTGAAATAGAAGTCGTTACGTCCGAGCACTGTTCCGCGCACTCAGTGTCATCCCCCGCGCATGCGGGGGACCCAGTACGCCGCGGCCTATCGTTTAAGCAATCACTGCCTCTGGAATACTGGGCCCCCCGCTTTCCCGGAGGACGACAGCGGAGGTTGTGGCGCAACGCGTGTTGCCTCACGAGACAATGAGACGGCAGTCTCCCGAAACGCATGGCCGCATGCCGAAACACGCGTATTCCGCCCGACTGAGATCGCTACAGTCCGACTAACAACATTGGATCGGACCTGAATGCACGGCGTGATGGGCAAGCCGCCCGACGCGGGTACGGATAACCTCGCCACTTCGAAGGTCATGCTGCTGATGCTCGTCGTGATGACGGGCGTGGCGCCGATCTCGCTCTATATGCTGGTGCCGGCGCTGCCGGTGCTCGCGACCACGTTCGGCCGCGACATCTCCGTCGCGCAGATGACGGTGTCGCTCTACATGGTCGGCATCGCCCTGTCGCAGCTGATCATGGGGCCGCTGTCGGACAAGTTCGGCCGCCGCCCGGTGCTGCTCGCCGGTCTCGGCCTGATGGTCGTGGCTGGTGGCGGCTCGGTGTTCGCCGAGACCCTGCCGCAGCTGATCGCGGCGCGCTTCTTCCAGGCGCTCGGCGGCGCCAGCGGCATGGTGATCAGCCGCGCCATCATCCGCGATCTCTATCCGCGCGAGCGGGTCGGCGCCATGATCAGCCTGGTCGTCGCCGCGCTGATGATTGCGCAGATGGTGAGCCCGCTGACCGGCGGCCTGCTCGAGACCGCGTTCGGCTGGCGCGCGATCCTGTTCCTTATCACCGGCGCGTCGCTGACGATCACGATCTTCATTGCACTGGCCTTGCCGGAAACCCGTCGCGACCGCGCCGACAGCTCCAGCTTTCGCGGCGATCTCGGCAAGCTGCTGCGCAACCGCGCCTTCGTCGGCTACATGCTGTGCCAGGTGCTGGCCTCGCAGATCATCTTCGCCTTCGCCGGTGGCGGCCCCTATATCGTGGTGACGCAGATGGGCCGGACCAGCGCCGAATATGGCGCGTGGTTTGCGTGCACGGGCTTCGCCTACCTCGTCGGCAATCTGCTGTGCGTGCGCTTCGCGCCGCGGCATTCGCTGGAGCGGCTGATCTGGTTCGGCCTGGCGCTGCAATTGGGCGGCAGCCTGTTGAACCTGATCTGGAGCTTTACGGGATTCAACCAGGCGCCGCTCTGGCTGTTCGGCACCCAGATGATCGTGATGGTCGCCAACGCCTTCGTGATGGCCAATTCCGCCGCCGGCGCCATCAGCATCCGCCCCGAGGCCGCCGGCACCGCCTCGGGCGCGATGGGATTCCTGCAGCAGGGCATCGGCTCGCTGATCTCGCAATTCGGCGCCTATCTCGGCGGCCACTCCGCCACCACGCTGCCGCTGACTTCGGCGCTATTCGCGATCTCGATCGCCTGCGCCTGCACGATGATCTTCATCGTGCCACGGCGAACGATCGTGGTCAGCGAGGAGCTGATCGAGCAGGCGGAGGAGGAAGAACAGGGGATGATGTGACTTGTTCGTCATTCCGGGGCGATGCGAAGCATCGAACCCGGAATCTCGAGATTCCGGGTCTGGTCCTGCGGACCATCCCGGAATGACGCCATATCACTCCCCAATCAGATGCAGCCACTCGTCTTCGGTCAGCACCGCAACGCCAAGCTCACGCGCCTTGGTCAGCTTGGAGCCGGCTTCCTCACCGGCCACCAGATAATCCGTCTTCTTCGACACCGAGCCCGCGACCTTGGCGCCGAGCCGTTCCGCCACCGCCTTGGCCTCGTCGCGGGTGAACTTGGTCAGCGAGCCCGTGAACACCACGGTCTTGTCCGAGACCGGCGAACTCTTGCGCGGCTGCTCGGCCGGCTTCACCTCGATCTCGCGCAGCAACTCACCGAGCGCCTTGACGTTGCGCGGCTCGGCGAAGAACTCGACCACGGCGTCCGCGACGATCTCGCCGATGCCGCCGATATTGTTGAGGTCCTGATAGGCCTCGGTGGTGTTCTCTTCGTCCTTGCTTCCCTCGGCCGCGGCCAGCATCGCGTCACGGAAATTGTCGATGCTGCCGTAGTGCCGCGCGAGCAGCTTGGCATTGCCTTCGCCGACGTGACGGATACCCAGCGCAAAGATCAGACGATGCAAATCGATGGTTCGACGCGCGTCGATCGCGTCGAACAGGTTGCGCACTGAGGTCTCGCCGTAGCCTTCACGCTCCATCAACTTGCTGGTCGAACGCTTGTCCCGCTCGCGCAACGTGAAGATGTCGACCGGCGACATCACAAGACCGTCTTGATAGAATTCCTGGATCTGCTTGTCGCCGAGGCCATCGATATCGAAGGCCAGCCGCGACACGAAATGCTTCAGTCGCTCCACCGCCTGCGCGGGGCAGATCAAGGCGCCGGTGCAGCGGCGCACTACCTCGTCCTCCTCGCGCACCGCATGGCTGCCGCAGACCGGACAGGTATCCGGAAACTTGTACGGTTTTGCGCTTTTCGGCCGCTTGTCGAGCACCACGCTGACGACCTGCGGAATCACGTCGCCCGCGCGTTGCACGACGACCGTGTCACCCTCGCGGATATCGACGCCATCGCGGATCGGGCTGCCGTCATTGCCGGTGCCCTTGATGTAATCCTCGTTATGCAGTGTCGCGTTCTGCACCACCACGCCGCCGACCGTCACCGGCGCCAGCCGCGCCACCGGCGTCAGCGCGCCGGTGCGGCCGACCTGGATGTCGATGCCGTTGAGGACAGTGGTGGCCTGCTCGGCCGCAAATTTGTGCGCGATCGCCCAGCGCGGGCTGCGCGAGACGAACCCGAGACGGTCCTGCCAATCGAGCCGGTCGACCTTGTAAACCACGCCATCGATGTCGTAACCGAGCGTGGCGCGCTCCTCGCCGACCTTGCGGTAGAACGCGAGGACATCTTCGACATCCTTGCACAGCGTGATCAGCGGATTGACGACGAAGCCGGCTTTGTCCATCCATGCCAGCATGCCGTGCTGGGTATCGGCGGGCCGCTCGCTGATCTCGCCCCAGGTATAGGCAAAAAACTTCAGCGGGCGCGAGGCGGTGATCGAGACGTCCTTCTGGCGCAGCGATCCCGCCGCCGAATTGCGCGGATTGGCAAAGATGGTGTCGTCGGCTTCGGCTTGCTTCTTGTTCAGCTCGAGAAAATCCTTCTTGAGCATGTAGACTTCGCCGCGCATTTCGCAGGCTGCCGGAATATTCCGGCCCTTCAAATGATGCGGGATGTCCTTGATGGTGCGAACATTGGCGGTGACGTCTTCGCCGGTAAAGCCATCGCCGCGCGTCGCCGCGCGGACCAGTTCGCCGTTCTCGTAGCGCAACGACAGCGACAGCCCGTCGATCTTCGGCTCGGCGACGAGCGCTGGAATCTGCTCGGCATCGAGCTTGAGGAAGCGTCTGATGCGCTCGACGAACTCGGTCACATCCTCGTCGCTGAAGGCATTGCCGAGCGACAGCATGGGAACGGCGTGCTGCACCTTGGCGAAACCGCGCGCGGGCGCGGCGCCAATTTTTTGCGACGGAGAATCCTTTGCGACAAGATCGGGAAACCTCGCCTCGATCGCCTCCAGCCGCTGGCGCAGCGCGTCATAGGCTGCATCCGACACCGTCGGCGCATCCTTCTGATAATAGCGCTCGTTGTGGCTCTCGATTTCGAGCGCCAGCCGCATCAGTTCGACCTTGGCCTGAGCCTTGGTGAGCTTGGCGACGTCGACCAGCGCTTTCTTCGCCTTGGTGGCCATGGGAACAACTAACTCGCCGCGCGCAGCAGCCGTTCGGCAGCTGCCCTCGCCTCCGCGGTGATCTCGGCGCCGGCCAGCATCCGCGCGATCTCCTCGCGGCGGTGGTCGGCGGCGAGGGCGTTGACGCGGGTGGCGACCCGCTTGCCCTTGTCGAGCGCGTCCTTGGAGATCAAGAGATGCTGGCTGGCGCGGGCGGCGACCTGCGGCGCGTGCGTCACCGCCATCACCTGCACCTTGCCGGCAAGGCGCGCCAACCGGGCACCGATCGCGTCGGCCACGGCACCACCGACGCCGGTGTCGATCTCGTCGAACACCAGGGTCGGCGCCGAACCGCGATCGGACAGCACCACTTTCAGCGCCAGCAGGAAGCGCGACAGCTCGCCGCCGGAAGCGACCTTCATCAGCGGCCCCGGCTTGGTGCCCGGATTGGTCTGCACCCAGAACTCGACACGGTCGATGCCCTGCGGGCCCGGAGACTTCGCGTCGGTCTCGACCTGGGTCATGAACTTGGCGCGTTCGAGTTTCAGCGGCGCCAGCTCGGCGTTAACGGCCTTGTTGAGCTTTTCGGCCGACTTCACGCGCGCCGCCGACAGTTTTGCGGCGGCGGCTCCGTAGCGCTGGTCGGCCTCGGCAGCAGCGGCCTCCAGCTTCTTCAACTGGTTGGCACCGGCATCGATCAGCGCCACATCGGCAGCGTATTTGGCGGCCAGCGCCGCCAGGCCATCGACTGGGGTCGAATATTTGCGCGAGGCGGCACGCAGCGCAAACAGCCGTTCTTCGATTCGCTCCAGCTCGGCCGGATCGAAATCGGCCGCGCGCAGCGCGGCGTTGAGGTGCTGGTCGGCTTCTTCGAGCGCATTGATGGCGACGTCGATCGCCCTCACTGCCGGCTCGACCAGCGCTGGCATATTTCCCGCACGGCGCTCCAGCCGGCGCACCGCCGCCGACAAGGCCGCGACCGGCGAATGATTGCCGCCGACCGCCTCCTGCGCCTCGCGCAGATCGCTGGCGATCTTCTCGCCCTGCATCATCGTGGTGCGGCGTTCGGCCAGCGCGGTCTCCTCGCCGTCCTTTGGCTTCAGCTTTTTCAGCTCATCGGATGAATGGCGCAGATAATCCGCCTCGCGTGCCGCCCGCTCCATGCCGGCGCGGTGCTCGTCGAGCCCGGCATAGGCTGTGCGCCGCGAGTCCCACAGCGCTTCCAGCGCCGAGACGTCCTTCTCGAGCCCGGCAAACGCATCAAGCAGCTGGCGATGGGTGGAGGCGTCGACCAGTGCGCGCTCGTCGTGCTGGCCGTGGATCTCGACCAGCGCGGCGCCGACCGCCTTCAGGGTCTGCACGCTGATCGCCTGGTCGTTGATGAAGGCGCGGGTGCGGCCATCGGCGAGTTGCACGCGGCGCAGGATCATCTCCCCGGTATCGTCCAGGCCATTTTCCGCGAGGATCCTTGTCGCGGGATGGCCCTTCGGCACATCGAACATGGCGGTGACCTGCCCCTGCTCCGCGCCGTGACGGACGAGGCCGGCATCGCCGCGGCCGCCAAGCGCCAGCGCAAAGGCATCGAGCAGGATGGATTTGCCCGCGCCGGTTTCGCCGGTCAGCACCGCAAGGCCACGGGAAAATTCGATATCGAGCCGTTCGATCAGGACGATGTCACGGATCGACAGACGCGCCAGCATGCGGGATCAGTTCCTAGCGAGACCCAGTTTCCTGAAGGCCTTGGAGATGTAAGAGCCGGTGTCTTCATTTGGCTCGAGCCCACCCGACTTTACTAGATTATAGGCGTCCTTGTACCAGCGGCTGTCAGGAAAATTGTGCCCGAGCACGGCGGCCGCGGTCTGCGCCTCGCCGACGATCCCGACCGCCATATAAGCCTCGGTGAGCCGGTAGAGCGCCTCTTCGACATGGCGCGTGGTCTGGTACTGCGTGACCACCGTCTTGAACCGGTTGATGGCGGCAGTGAAGTCGCGCTTTTCCATGTAATAGCGCCCGACCGCCATTTCCTTGCCGCCGAGCTGGTCGCGTGCGGCTTCGATCTTGGACTTGGCGGTGGTGGAATATTCCGACGTCGGATACTTGCGCACCACCTCTTCCAGCGCCGCGATCGCCTTTTCGGTGCGGCCCTGGTCGCGGGAGATGTCCGGGATCTGGTCGTAATGCGAGGCGGCGATCAGGTACTGGGCATAGGCCGCATCCGGACTGCCGGGATGCAGCGTGACGTAGCGGGTCGCCGAGCCAATGCAGCTGTCGTAATCGCCGGCCTGGTAATAGGAATAGGCCGACATCAACAGCGACTTGCGCGCCCACTCCGAATAGGGATGCTGGCGGTCCACTTCCTCGAACTTCTTCGAGGCGGCCTTCAGATCCTTCTTCTGGTTCATCATGTACAAGCCCTCATTGTAGAGCTTGTCCGCGGGCTCATCGACGAAGGTGTCGTCTTTGGCCATGAACTTGTCCCAGAGCGCGCCGGTACCGCAGCCGCTCAGCGGCAGTGCCAGCGCGATCAGGCCCGCCGCGAGACGTAGCGCGCGACCGGCCTGCTTCAGGCCGGAGACATCAGAAGAATTGCGTGGTTCGAGCGCCATCCGCTTTGCCGACATGAAATATAAAACCTGACGCCTTTGATGCGGTTAACGGCGAAGCCCCACTCCATCCATGAACCGCGATCATGGATACAATATTCCCCGTGCCATTGGCGCAGTGTCGTGCAACCTCAGGCCTGTTTAGCCGAAAAATGGTCCTCGACCAATCGAATACGTAGCCATTCCGCCCGGATTAAGGCGGTCGGACACACCTGCTAACGGCTGTGGTACCTACGAAATCCGGGGCGAACGAAGCTATCCAGAACGAATGACGCCGGCTGCGACGATCAGGACACGTCCGGACCATAGGCCGGGGCAATCATGCCGCCCACCGTGCCTGCGCCAGCTTCCACATGGCCGCGGGCGGGGCGCCGTGCGGTCTCTGCTTCGACCACCCGCCAGGCGCTCCGGTCGGCGAGCAGCGCCTTCAGCACCGCGTGGTTCAGCTTGTGGCCGCCGCGCGTCGAGCGGTAGCTGGCAAGCAGCGGCAGGCCGGCCAGTGCGAGATCGCCGATCACGTCCAGAACCTTGTGGCGGACGCATTCGTCGCCGTAGCGCAGCCCCTCGGGGTTCAGCAGGCGGGTTTCGTCGAACACCACCGTATTCTCGAACGAGGCGCCGAGCGCGAAGCCGGCGCTCCAGAGCCGCGCCGTGTCACCCACGCAGCCGAAGGTTCGGGCGCGCGCGATATCGCGGCGGAAACCTTCCGGCGACAGATTGAAGGAGAAGCTCTGACGGCCGATCACCGGGTTGGTGAAATCGATCTCGACCTCGGCGCGGAACCCGCCGGCGAACGGACGCAGCTCGCCGATGGAATTGCCGATCTTGACCTGCACCGGCTTCAACACCTGGATGAAGCGGCGGACGGCGGGCTGGGTAACGATGCCGGCCTGGTCGATCGCTGCGACGAAAGCTGCGGCGCTGCCATCCATGATCGGAACTTCGGGACCGTCGACCTCGATGGTGGCGTTGTCGACGCCCATGCCGCGCAGCGCGGCCAGCACATGCTCGGCGGTGGAAACCAGCGGCCCTTCGCGGTCACCCAACACGGTCGCAAAATCGGTTGCGATCACGGCATCGGCGACGGCTTGAATTTCACGGTCGGCACTGTCGAGACCGGTGCGGACAAAAATAAAACCTGCATCAACAGGCGCAGGTCCCAGGGTCAGATGAACAGGAAGACCAGAATGAACGCCGACGCCCGTCACGGTGGCTTGCGACCGAAGCGTTGTTTGGCGACTGAACTTCATGCGTTAATGCCCACTACCCGACTTCGCCCAAACAAGCGGCCAATTTCCCCAAGGCCGATTCGTCCGAGCTCCCCAAGTCCGGGCAGACCATAGTCATTGCCCTAAACCGCGCCAACTCACGCTTCTTTACCGATTGTTACCCCATCTCTGCCGCATTCACGCCCGAGGTTAACCAAATTGCGGCAGCGAAAAACGCCCTTTCGGGACCGGCATCTGACCACAAGAAGAATAATTAATCATTTAAAATCAGTTGCTTGCTCACCGGACTGTGACCGGCCATACGCCTAAAGACGAAGGCCCCGGCGGTTCTCGCCGGGGCCTTCTTTGGTCGCCAGATTTGTAACAAACTTCAGTTCGCCTGCCGGCGCAGGAAGGCCGGGATATCAAGATGGTCGTCGCCCTGTGGCGCGGGCGCAACAGGTGCAGGACGCCCATGAACGTCCAACCCCTGTGGGGCGGGGCGCTTCGCATACTCCGACACCGGCGATTCGTTCGACGCAATCTGCTGCGCGACGCTGCGGGCCGGCCGGCGGTCGGGCAACGGCGGCATCGAGGGTGTCGGGCCGGAGGCGCGCGCCGCGATCGGCGGCTCAGTCTCTTCGTCGCGGCGGCCGAGGCCGACATTGGCCAGGCGCTGCAACAGCGACAGCCGGGTCTTCTGCGGATGTTCCTCCTCGCCCTCGCCGCGCGCCTGGCGGATTTCGGCCTGCGCCGGCATCGGAAGGTCCTCGAACTTCGGCATCCGTGGGGCGCGGACCGGCGAACGTTCGGCCGCCTGCGGGATGAAGGTCTCGGGCGGCATCGGCTCGTGCTGCTCGGCACGGACCGCGTCGTGATCGGGGAACAGCGTCGGCTTCTGGGCGATCGGGCGCACGGTCACGTCACCGTAGGACCCCGGCTGCATCGGCGCCGAATTGTCCGGAGCAACCGCGGCGGCGATCGCGGCGAGCGCGGCGCGCTCGACGTTGTTCGCAGTGGGACGCAGCTGCGGCGCGGCGGCGGCAGGCGCGGCAATCGGAGCGACAGTCACGCCGGTCGGCGGTTCCATCTTCTGGGTGCGCTCGGCAAGACGCTGATTGTCGGCGCGCAAGCGCGCGGTCAGATCGGCCAGCCGGCTTTCCGGCGAGCCGGCGGCGGCGGGCGCAGCGGCAGGAGCGGCAGCCCGCGCGATCGCGGCCTGCTCGATGCCGGTCGCGACCACCGAAACGCGGATGACACCATCAAGCGATTCGTCGAAGGTCGCGCCGACAATGATGTTGGCATCGGCATCGACTTCTTCGCGGATGCGGGTCGCGGCTTCGTCGACCTCGAACAGCGTCAGGTCCTTGCCGCCGGTGATCGAGATCAGGAGGCCGCGGGCACCCTTCATCGATGAGTCGTCGATCAGCGGGTTGGCAATCGCGGCTTCGGCGGCGGTCAGCGCGCGCTTCTCGCCGGTGGCCTCGCCGGTGCCCATCATCGCCTTGCCCATCTCACGCATCACAGCGCGGACGTCGGCGAAGTCGAGGTTGATCAGGCCTTCCTTGACCATCAGGTCGGTGATGCAGGCGACGCCCGAATAGAGCACCTGGTCGGCCATCGCGAAGGCGTCGGCGAAGGTGGTCTTCTCGTTGGCGACCCGGAACAAGTTCTGGTTCGGGATGATCAGCAGCGTGTCGACCACCTTGTGCAGTTCGGCGATGCCGGACTCGGCGGTGCGCATGCGGCGCTGGCCCTCGAAGTGGAACGGCTTGGTCACCACGCCGACCGTGAGGATGCCCATCTCGCGCGCCGCCTTGGCGATCACGGGGGCAGCACCCGTGCCGGTGCCGCCGCCCATGCCCGCGGTGACGAACACCATGTTGGCGCCGGTGAGATGATCGCGGAGCTCGTCAATGACCTCCGTCGCGGCGGCTGCGCCGACGTCGGGCTGCGAACCGGCGCCGAGGCCCTGGGTCACCTGGGTGCCCATCTGGATGATCCGCTGCGCCTTCGACATGGTCAGCGCCTGGGCGTCGGTGTTGGCGACGACGAAGTCGACGCCCTGCAACCCGGCGGTGATCATGTTGTTGACGGCGTTACCGCCCGCGCCACCGACGCCGAAGACGGTAATCCGCGGTTTCAGCTCGCTGATGTCTGGGGGGGTCAGATTGAGTGCCATGGTTGCCTCTCTGGATTACGCGCGCGTTGGTTCGCCCCGGCCGGCGGCCGCGGGAGTTGGTGAAAATCGTGTGAGCCGGGATGCGGTCATCAGAAGCCCTCGCGAAGCCATCGTCCGACCTTTCCGAAGTAACCGTCAGTCCCTGTCCTGAGCTGCCGCGTACGCCGCGGTTCGACATGTTCAAGATGAGCGTATTGCGGATAGACCAGCAGGCCCGCGGGCACCGCGAACGAGGCGCCCTTCGCCTCGTTGGGGAGCCGGCCGAAGCCGAGCGGACGGCCGATGCGGACCGGGCGGTTCAGGATCCGGGTGGCGAGCTCGACGGTGCCGGCGAGCTGCGAGGCGCCGCCGCTCAACACCACTCGCGCCCTCGGCTCAGCCGCAAAGGGGGAATCCGCGAGCCGGTCCCGGACCATTTCAAAAATCTCCTCGGCGCGATGCCGGACGATATTCGCGATCGTGGCGCGGGACACGATCTGCGGAGTCTCCCGATCATCGCCTGCGGTCGGAACGGACATCAGCTCGCGTGAGTCCGAGCCGCCGGTCAGCACCGTGCCGTATAAAGTCTTGATTCGCTCGGCATCCGCAATGCACGCCCCGATGCCGCGTGCAAGATCCATCGTGATGTGTTGCCCGCCGAGCGCAAATCCGGATGCATGCACGAAGCGGCCGCCAGAATAGGTCGCGATCGTGGTCGTGCCTGCGCCCATCTCGACCACGGCGGCACCGAGGTCGGCCTCGTCATCGGTCAGGATCGACAGACCGGCGACGTAGGGGCCCGCCGCCATGGCTTCGACGTTGAGATGGCAGCGCTCGACCACCAGCATCAGGTTCTTGGCCACCGTCGCATCCGATGTGACCACGTTCATGTCGACGCCGAACTGCCGCGCCACCATGCCTCTGGGGTCGCGGATGCCCTTGACGCCGTCGAGCGCGTACCCGACCGGCAGCGCGTGCAGCACGGTGCGGCCCTCGCCAGTGGCATGGCGCATGCCGGCCGACGTGACGCGGCTGATATCATCCGAGGTCACCGAACCGCCGCGGATATCGGCAGCGGCTTCAACCAGTTGGCCGTGCAGCCGGCCGCCGGACACCGACAGCAGCACGGACTCGACGCGGACCTTGGCCATGCGCTCGGCCAGCGCCACGGCATGGCGCACCGCCTTTTCGCATTCGGCCAAATCGACGACGGCGCCGGCCTTGACGCCGCGCGACTGGATCTGGCTGTAGCCGATCAGCTCGACCGCATGGCTGCGGCCGCGCAGCGCCTCGTTCGGCGGCGAGGGCCTCAGCCGCGCGATCATGCAGGCGATCTTGCTGGAGCCGACGTCGAGCGAGGCCACCAGCGCGGTGCGCTTCTGCATCGGGCGCGTCTTCGGGGTCAGATTGCGGTCGAGGCCGGTCATGCGGAGTCACCCGGCTTCTTCTTGGGCTTCTTGTCCTTGAACAGCTCGTCGCGCGCCTTGCCGGCGTCCTCGGACAATTGCACGATCAGACGGTCGGGCAGGCGCATATCGACGGCGACGATGTCGCGCGAGAACAGCCTGTCGTCCTTGTCGAGCTTGGAGAGCGCGGCGAGTGCGTTGCCTACGTCGTTCTCCGGCAGGCGGATGTCGAGGCCGTCCTTCAGGCGCAGGTTCCAGCGCCGCTCGCCGACGAAGATCGCAACCTTGGTCACCGAGCGGACCTGCGGATAGCGGTCGAGCAGGGCCAGGAAATCCTTTGCCCGGCTGTCGGCGCCCTTGCCCACCACCAGCGGCAAATTGAGGAATCGTCGCGACACGTATGGCTCGAGCACGGCGCCGTCGGCGGCGATGACCGAGAGCCGGCCGTCCTGTTGCCACAAGGCGAACGCGGTGCGCTCGACGATGTCGATCTGCAGCCGGCCCGGATAGAGCTTCAGGATCGTCGCATCGGCGATCCAGGGATTGGCCTTCAGCCGGTCGCGCACGGTCTCGGCGTCGAGGAACAACAGCGAGGAGCGGCCGTTGACGCCGCCGATCGCGAGGACCTCGTCCTGGCTCAGCTGCTTGCGGCCGTTAATGCCGACGGTGGTGATACGGAAGCCGGCGGTGTTGGCCAGTGCATTGCGGGTATCGCTCAGTGTTGCGACGAACTCGTCGACATGGCCACCTTTGACGATACCGAAGCCTGCACTGCCGAACAGGATCGCAAGCGTCGCGGCGAGGCCGACGCGGCGCGGCAGATAGCGCTCGACCAGCTGGATGAAACGGTTGGGCGGCTCGCGATCGATGACGTTCTGCCAGGCAGGACGCCGACGGCGGGCGAGATGCACGCCGATATACTCGCGCAGCAGCACCGCCGCTCCAATAGCGGCTGCTTTCAGGTCAGCTTGAGGCCCCTGCGATCGCAGCGATCGAGTGAGGCGTCCTGCTCCATCCATTGCACGAGCTCGTCATACGTTGTGCCCGCAGCACATCGCGGGTCCCGGCGCAGGTGACGTCTCGACGATACCGGTGGGATAGAGTGACCCCCTGTTCCCTGGTTGCGTTCCTCGAAGCGGTATTCCGCAACGCTCACGCCCCGGCAGCCAAGCGCTACATGCGCCGCCAGCGTTAACCTTCGGGCCTGCTGGTAAACAAACGGTAAACGGGGCCCGCCCATGGCGTGTTTTGATCAACGTTGAGAGTACTTTGCCGCGAACTCGTTTGCATTTTAGCAACAGTGCGGGTTCCCTCAGGGCACCGCGGCTCCCGGGCTCCCTCCCCAGCCCTGCGTGCGGCGCCGGGCGAATTCGATCTGGTCGTGCAGGAAATCGGCAAACGCGATGCCCTGCGCCTTCAGCGCCTTCGGATAAAGCGACGCCGCGGTGAGCCCGGGCAGCGTGTTGGTCTCGAGATAGACCGGCCCTGTCGGCGACACGATGAAGTCGCTGCGCGAGTAGCCGGAGCAGGACAGCGCACGATGCGCCCGCAATGCGTGGTCCATGATCGCGGCGCTGACATCAGGCGCGAAGCGGCCCGGGCAGATCTCCTGCGTCGACTTCAGGAGATATTTGGCTGTGTAGTCGAAGGCTCCCTCGGCCGGCACGATCTCGATCGGCGGCAGCGCGAACATCGTGCCGTCAGACTGCTCAAGCACGCCACAAGTCGCTTCCACGCCCGATATAAACGGCTCGATCAGATACTCCTCGGCTTTCGCAGCATTGCGGACAGCGACAAGGTCCTGCTTCGCGTTGACGAAGATCAGCCCGTAGCTCGATCCATCCTTCGCCGGTTTCGCAATCAGCCTGCCGTGCGCCGCGAAGGCCTGATCGATCTGTTCGAGCGCCACGCCCTGCGGCGCATTCAGCCCTGCGATCGCAGCAAACCGCTTGGCCGCGACCTTATCGAACGCAAGATTCGACGAGGCCGAACCGGAGCCGGTAAAGGCGATGCCGCGCATCTCGCACATCGCCTGCAACTCGCCATTCTCGGCGCGGCCGCCATGCAGGCCGAGCACCAGCTCGCGCTCCTCGATCTTCGCGTCGTCAAGCGCCGCCGCGAGACCGATGCCGCGATCGTCGGGCTTGAAGTCGACCTCGAACGGACGCGCGTGATTGAGCAACTTTTCCGACGTCACCGCATGCACGGTGTCGTCGACGTCCCAGAACCACAAATCCGCATCCGGCAGCGCGCGGTGCAGCGCCTGCGCACTCGCCACCGAGACCAGCCGCTCCTTGTTGGTACCGCCGAAGAGAATGGTCACCCGCATCAGGTCTGCTCCATTCCGATCCGCTTGATTTCCCAGTGTAGCTCAACCCCGGAATTTTGCTTCACCCGTTCACGCACCGTCTCGCCCAGGGTTTCGATGTCGTGCCCGGTGGCGTTGCCGGTGTTGATCAGGAAGTTGCAGTGCATCTCCGAGACCTGCGCGCCGCCGATCTTGAGGCCGCGGCAGCCGGCGGCATCGATCAGCTTCCAGGCGCTGTTATCAGGCGGATTCTTGAAGGTCGAGCCGCCGGTCTTTTCGCGGATCGGCTGCGCGGTCTCGCGATGGGTCTGTACCTCGGTCATGCGGGCGCGGATCGCATAGGCATCCGTGATCGTCCCGCGAAAGCGCGCTGAGGTGAAGATCACCGACGGATCGACGCCGCTGTTGCGATAGACGAACTTCATGTCGGCATTGCCAAACGTATGCTTGGCACCGTCGCGGCCGATGCCGGTGGCCTCCACAAGCACATCCTTGGTCTCGCCGCCATTGGCGCCGGCGTTCATGCGCAGCGCACCGCCGACGGTGCCGGGAATGCCGAAGAAGAATTCCATGCCGCCGATATTGGCGTTCGCCGCGGTCTCCGCCACCCGCTTGTCGAGCGCAGCGGCCCCTGCGGTGACGATATCGCCGGCCGCACTCGTCTCACCGAAGGCGCGCGGCGCGAGACGGATCACGACGCCCGACATGCCGCCGTCGCGGACGATCAAATTGGAGCCGACGCCGACGACATAGACCGGCAGCTCGCTCGGAAGGTTTGTCAGGAAGTAGGCGAGATCATTCTCATCCGCCGGCGTGAATAGCACCTGCGCTGGACCGCCGACACGAAACCAGGTCAGCTCAGCCAGCGACTGATTGGCAAGCAACCGCCCACGCAACTCCGGCATCGCGGCTTTCAGATCGGGCGTGATATCGGGAAACGTCACGGTCACCCCAGCGCCTTCAATTCGTCGGGCAGTGCGTAGGCCCATTGCGTGATGTTGCCGGCGCCGAGGCAGACGACGAGGTCGCCGGACTTTGCAAGACCGTGAACAATCTTCGCGAGCTCGCCGGCGTTCGGCAGCGGGATCGCGTTGCGATGGCCATGGGCGCGCAAGCCGATGACGAAATGATCGCGGTCGATGCCCGGGATCGGCGCCTCGCCGGCGGCATAGACCTCCGCGACCACAACCGCATCGGCGTCGCTGAAGCAGGTGCAGAACTCCTCGAACAGCGATTGCAGGCGGGTGAAGCGATGCGGCTGCACCACCGCGATGATCTTGCCGTTGGTGGATTCCCGCGCCGCCTTCAGCACCGCCGCGATCTCGACCGGGTGATGGCCGTAATCGTCAATCACGGCGACGCCGTTCCACTCGCCGGTCTTGGTGAAGCGCCGCTTGACGCCGCCGAAGCTGGCCATCGCGTTGCGGATGACGTCATCGGAAACGCCGAGTTCATGCGCGACCACGATCGCCGCCGTCGCGTTCGATGCGTTATGGCGGCCCGGCATCGGCAGCGTGATATCAGCAATCTCGTGGATGGCGCCGGTCGCGCGGTTGCGGATCGCGACCTTGAATTTCGAGCCGCCGCCCATTGGCGTCAGATCCATCAGCCGCGCATCGGCCTCTGGGTTCTGGCCATAGGTGATGATGCGGCGATCCTCGATCTTGCCGACGAGGGTTTCCACCACGGGGTGATCGGTGCACATCACGGCAAAGCCGTAGAACGGCACGTTCTCGACGAAATCGCGGAACGCGTCCTGGATCGCCTCGAAGGTCTTGAAGTGATCGAGATGCTCGGGATCGACATTGGTGACGATGACGACGTCGGAGGGCAGCTTCAGGAAGGTGCCGTCGCTCTCGTCAGCCTCGACCACCATCCAGTCGCCGCCACCGAGACGCGCATTGGAGCCATAGGCATTGATGATGCCGCCATTGATCACGGTCGGATCGAGCCCGCCGCCATCGAGCAGTGTCGCCACCATCGTGGTCGTCGTGGTCTTGCCATGGGTGCCGGCGATCGCGACGCAGCTCTTCAGCCGCATCAATTCCGCCAGCATCTCGGCGCGCCGCACCACCGGAATGCGCTGCGCGCGTGCCGCCATCAGCTCCGGATTGTCGCGCTTGATCGCGGTCGAGACGACGACGACGTCGGCGCCGTCGACATTCTCGGCCTTGTGGCCGACCGACACCTTCGCGCCCTTCTGGCGCAGCCGTTCGACGTTATAATTGTCAGAAGCGTCCGAGCCCTGCACGGTATAGCCGAGATTGACCAGCACCTCGGCGATGCCGCTCATGCCGATGCCGCCGATCCCGACGAAATGAATGGGTCCGATCTCGCGCGGCAGTCTCATGGTCCGGTTCCTGACGTCATCGTCCGCCTCGCTCGCTGGGGCGGATGATCCAGTTTGTGCGACGCTCGACATTCAAATCAGCGGCACGGGATACTGGATGCCCCGCTTTTGCGGGACATGACAAGGGCTTTTTCGATGCCTTTGGTCGCGGAAATGTCCGTATCATCGGCCTATCCGTGGTCGTCACGTCCCGCAGCTTCATCCTGAATCTCGATGACGCGAAGGTAGTTGCGCAGTCGGTTGGTTTCCAGCGCACGCAGCAGCTTGTTCTGGTGATACGGCACCAGGAGCTCGGCGAGCGATTGGCTCCAGGCAGCGTCCATATCGAACAGCACGCCGAGGCCAAAGACCGCTGGGATCTCGGCGAAGCCATATTCCCTGCCCTCCCGGAGCGACCCCGCCAGGAAATCATCGATCGCAGTCATCACGCCGTTGCGCGCGCCCCCGGCGACGGCTGCAAATGCGAATTGGCCCATGCCGCGAAATCCACGGCCTTCGACCAGGCTCGAATGATCCAGAGTGGCTCCAGCGTCATAGCGATGCGGATGCCGGTGCTCTGCGGGGATCTGTTCGGGGGCGTAGTACATGTCACGTCGCCCGCACGGCCAGCCGACATCGTGAAGGAAGACCAGGACTGGTTTTGCGGCGCGACGGTTGATTGCCTCGATCTGCCGGAGCTCATGATAGACGGTGTACCAATTATGGTCGCCGTCGACGACCCAGGCATCGGCCGCATCGAGTTCGCCGAACGCGTCGAGACTGGTCTTGGCCAGATGCCGGATGTCCGGATTGGTTGCCAGCCAATCCTGGAATTCGCGTTTCGGTGCGGGATCGATGGTGGTGAACTGCCCATCGCGGGCCCGGCAGTGCTCGACAAGCAGCGTCGACATGCCGCCATATTCCGCACCGATTTCGACGATGCTTCGCGCATCCGCCAGGCGAAGTGCCTCAAGGATCAGATCCGAAAATTCCGAGACGGAGTGAATCAGCAGGCCCGTCATCGTCAAACCTCCTCCGGCGTTCGACCTGCCTTGCGCATTAAATCCCCGCCACCTTCGCCACCAGATCGGCGAGCCGCTCGGCGGCATTGAGCCGGCCGACGCCGCGCGCGGCTTGCGCCATCGCGGTCAGCTTCGCAGGCTCCGCGGCGAATCCGGCAGCGCTGGTAGCGAGGATCCGCATGCCGGGCAAAACCGGTCGCTCCAGCCGACATTGTGGCCGAACGGACAGCGGCGCTGCAGATTCGAAAGCCCACGTCGATAGGCCGTCACCAGGATCGCGAGCCCCGCTGAATAGAACGCCATCCAATGACCGGAGAAGCCGTGCAGTACGACCGACGGAGGCGCTCCGCCGACCTGCTTGGGCGGCGGATGCAGCGACACGAGAACAAAGAAGATCGCGAAATTCACGGCGGCGTAGATGAAGAATCCGTAGGTCATATACTTCATCCACGCAGGACAACCGGAAAGCGCCACCTTCCAGAAATCTTTGCGGTTCGTGCCGCCTCCCGTCATTCTCATCGACAGGAGCACGACCGGAATCCAAAGCGGAAAAATGCCGACATGCAGTGCGACAAACACCGGCATGCCCAACTCGACTCCGAACATCGACAGAATATGCGCCACGAGGCTGAGCGCGAGGCCGCAGGTGGCGTAAACGATCAATGGGAAGAGCAATAATTGCGTCATGAACCGGGGACGGTGAAGCGAACCGACGACACGAATGTCCGTTTCTTCTAGCACGCCGCGAGATCGGATCGCTACTGGCGGTTGCGCGGAAGCTGACCATCAGATTTCCGCCACCTGCATCACCAAATCCGCCAGCCGCTCGGCGGCATCGAGCCGGCCGACGCCGCGCGCGGCTTGCGCCATCGCGATCAGCTTCGCAGGGTCGGCGGCGAAGCCCGAGATCTCGGCCGCCAGCCGATCAGGCGTGAAGTCGCCCTGCGCGATCCGGATTGCGCCGCCGGCCTGCGACAGCACGCCGGCATTGGCGAACTGGTCCTGGTCGATCGCCCCTGGCAGCGGCACCAGGATCGAGGGCCGGCCGATCGCGCCGAGCTCGGCGACGGTGCCGGCGCCGGCGCGCGAGATCACCAATTGGCTCGAGGCCAGTCGTGCCGGCAAGTCAGGGAAGAAGGGTGCCAGCTCGGCATTGATCTTGAGCCGGTCATAGACGGCGCGCACCCGCGCCATGTCCTCTTCGCGCACCTGCTGGGTGACGATCAGGCGGCCCCACAGCGCAGGATCAAGCTTCTCGATCGCGGGCGGCACGATGTCGCTCATCACCCGCGCACCCTGGCTGCCGCCGACCACGAGCAGGCGCAGCGAGCCGCCCATTTCGGGCGACCCATATTTCACCGCCGCGGCGGCCAGGATCGCCGGGCGCATCGGCGTGCCGACGGTGGTCGCCTTGCTCGCGAGCGCGGGATCGCGATCGAGCACGCCGGGCAACGACGTCGCGATCGCGTCGACACGGCTGGAGAGGAAGCGGTTGGCGCGCCCGAGCACCGCATTGGCGTCGTGGATGATACCGGGGACGCCAAGCAGGCGTGCCGCGATCAGCGGCGGCAAGGTCGGGTAACCGCCGAAGCCGACGACGGCTGATGGCTTCAGCCGCCGCACCACATTGGCGGCAACCATGGTGCCGTAACCGAGCATCAGCACGGTGCGCGCCAGCGAGACCGGATTGCGGCCGCGCACCGTTGCGCTCGGTACCACGTCGATACTGTCCTTGAGGAACAGCCCGCTGTAGCGCAGCGCGCGGCCGTCGGTCGCAAGTCGCACGCGCAAGCCGCGCCGGATCAATTCCACGCCGAGCGCTTCGGCCGGGAACAGATGGCCACCGGTGCCGCCGGCCGCCAGCAGAATCAGGGGCGCGTTGTCCATGACCGTCTTCTTACATCGTCATTGCGAGCGTAGCGAAGCAATCCATAGCGCCGCACAACGGATAGATGGATTGCTTCGTCGCGGAGCCTGTCATCGGGCGCGCATTTCGCGCGACCCGTTGGCTCCTCGCAATGACGACGAGAACCATTACGCGTAGGCGCGCAAGGCGCTGCTGGCGCCTTCCGCCGATTCGATTTCGGTACGCGGACGCTGCCGCGTCAGCGCCAGCATCATGCCGACGCCATAGGCCAGCGACACGAACGAGGAGCCGCCATAGGAGATGAATGGCAGCGTCATGCCCTTGGCCGGGATCAGCTGCAGATTGACCGCCATGTTGATGCCGGCCTGCACGCCAAACAGGATCGCCAGGCCCGACGCGGCAAAGCGCGCGAACATATCGTCGGTGGAATAGGCCCGCGTCAGCGTGCGGATCACGACGAAGGCGAACAGCGCCACCAGCATCAGGCAGAGGATGATGCCGAATTCCTCCGCGGCGACCGCGAACACGAAGTCGGTGTGGCTGTCCGGCAGGCTGCGTTTGGCAATGCCCTCGCCCGGCCCGAGACCGAACCAGCCGCCGTTCCAGAACGCCTCCATCGCGGTGTCGACCTGGAAGGTGTCGCCGGAGGCCGGGTTCATGAAGCGTTTGATGCGGCCTGCGACATGCGGCACCAGCAGATAGGCGGTGAACAGCCCCGCGCTGGCCGCACCGGCAAGCCCAAGCACCCAGATCATGCGCATGCCCGCGATGAAGAACAGCGTGCCCCACACCATCGAGATCAGCATGGTCTGGCCGAAGTCAGGCTCCATCACCAAGAGCGAGACCAGCGTCATCAGCAGCACCAGCGCCATCGAGGTCGCCGGCATCTCCGGCCGCTTCGTCGATTCCGCAAACAGCCACGCCGCGAGGATCACGAAGGCCGGCTTGGCGGATTCGGAAGCCTGGATGTTGACCCCGATCAGCGTGATCCAGCGCCGCGAGCCCTTGACCTCGGGCCCGATCAGCAGCGTCGCCACGATCAGTGCGATCGAGACCGCGAATACGATCACCGCGGTGCGCCGGATCTGCCGCGGCGTCATGAACGACACCCCGATCAGCACGATCAGCGACGGCACCAGGAACATGACGTGCCGGTTGAAGAAATGGAAGGGATCGAGCCCGATGCGGGTTGCGACCGGCGGGCTAGCCGCCAGCGACAGGATCACCCCGGCCAGCATCAACGCGGCGATCGCCGCAAGCAACAGCTTGTCGACGGTCCACCACCAGTCCGAGAACGGGGTGCGTTGGTCACGGGCGAGCATGGGCGTCCCCAGATGGCAGAGGTGGGGTCCATTCGTGGCGCAGGTTGGTTTCCAAGGAGTTAACGGGATGGATAACTTTTGAGGGAGGTGGTTTACGAGAACGGATGGCGCCCCACGCACAACTGTCGTCCCGGCGAAGGCCGGTGACCCATAACCACCGAATCGAGTTGTAAGAGAAACCGACTGCTTGTGCCCTTTCCACTGGCCGCGGCGTATGGGTCCCGGCCTTCGCTGGGACGACGCCGAATATGCTGCACGGCCAGTCATACAGCCGCGTTCTCGCGGCGAAGGCGTCATCCGCCGACAGTTGCACCAACGCGAGCCCGGCGGCGGATTACGCTAATGCTGATCCGCCCTACGTTGCGTCACACCACCGGCTTGACGCCCGGCAGCGCGCTGACGAGATCGCGAAACGCGGCGCCGCGGATTTCGAAATTGCGGTACTGGTCGAACGAGGCGCAGGCCGGTGACAGCAGCACGACGGCCTCACGGAGCCCCGAGGCTTCGGCGTCGCGCGCGGCGCTGGCGATTGCGACGTCGAGCGTAACTGACATCTCGTGCGGCACGCGGTCACCGAGCGTGCCGGCGAATTCCGGCGCGGCCTCGCCAATCAGATATGCCTTGCGGATGCGCGGGAAGTAGCCTGACAGGCCCGTGATGCCCCCAGCCTTCGGCTTGCCGCCGGCGATCCAGAAGATGTCGTTGAACGACGACAGCGCATGCGCGGTCGCATCGGCATTGGTGCCTTTGGAGTCGTTGACGAACAGCACATTGCCGCGGCGGCCGACCTGCTCCATGCGATGGGCGAGGCCGGGAAAGCTGCGCAAGCCCTTCTGCAGCACCTCGGTGGAGATTCCCATCGCGAGCGCGCAGGCCGACGCACACGCCGCGTTCTGCGCGTTGTGCAGGCCACGCAGCGAACCGATGCCGCCGAGCCGCGCCACCTCGCTGCGCGCCGCGCCCGATGCGCGCACGATGGTCTCGTGCTCGACATAGAGGCCGTCGGGCAGCGGGTTCTTCACGGAAATGCGGACCACGCGCTTGCCATTGCGATCGAGCCGGTCGGCGATGTCGCGGCACCAGCCGTCGTCGACGCCGACAATGGACGTGCCATCCGCCTGCACGCCGCCGACCAGCCGCTCCTTCACTGCGGCGTAATGCTCCAGCGTGCCGTGGCGATCGATATGGTCTTCGCTGACATTGAGCAGGATGCCGACCGACGGATCGAGCGAGGGCGCGAGATCGATCTGGTAGGACGACATCTCGACCACATGCACCCGTCCTATCCGTGGCGGCTCCAGCGACAGGATCGCGGTGCCGATATTGCCGCCCATCTGGGTGTCGTAGCCGGCGACCTTCATCAAATGCGCGATCAGCGCCGTGGTGGTCGACTTGCCGTTGGTGCCGGTGATGGCGACAAACGGCGCATTCGGCGCGTGACGCCGCCGCTCACGACAAAACAATTCGATGTCGCCGATCACCTCGACGCCGGCCTGGCGCGCCAGCAGCACACTCCAGTGCGGCGCCGGATGGGTCAGCGGCGCGCCGGGAGTCAGGATCAGCGCGGCGAAATCCGTCCACGACACCGTGCGCAGGTCGGCGATGATGAAGCCGGCCTCGGCTGCCTTGGCGACATTGTCGGCATTGTCGTCGGCAGCGATCAGTTCGGCACCGCCGGCCTTCAGCGCATGGCAGCTCGCAAGGCCGGAGCCGCCGAGGCCGAACACTGCGACCGTCTTGCCCGCGAAGGAGGTGACGGGGATCATGGTTTACCTCGTCATTCCGGGGCTCGCGCAGCGAGAACCCGGAATCTCGAGGTTCCGGGTTCGTGCTTCGCACGCCCCGGAACGACAAATGGTGGGAGGTCGCATCATCAGCGCAGCTTCAGCGTGGAGAGGCCGGCCAGCGCCAGCATCACCGCGATGATCCAGAACCGGATCACGATCTGCGGCTCGGTCCAGCCCTTCTGCTCGAAATGATGGTGCAGCGGCGCCATTCGGAACACGCGCTTGCCCGTCAGCTTGAACGACGCGACCTGCACGATGACCGAGACCGCCTCCAGCACGAACAGGCCGCCGATCACCGCGAGCACAATCTCGTGCTTCACCGCGACCGCGATGGCACCCAGCATGCCGCCGAGCGCGAGCGATCCGGTATCGCCCATGAAGATCGAGGCCGGCGGCGCGTTGAACCAGAGGAAGCCGAGGCCTGCGCCGAGCACCGCGCCGCAGAGCACCGCGAGTTCGCCGGTGCCGGCGACATAGTTGATCTGCAGATAGTCCGAGAATACCACGTTGCCGGTCAGATACGAGATCATGCCGAAGCTCGCCGCCGCGATCATGACCGGCACGATGGCAAGGCCATCGAGGCCGTCGGTCAGGTTCACCGCATTGCCGGCGCCGACCATCACGAAGGCGCCGAAGATCACGAAGAACCAGCCGAAATTGATCACGGTATCCTTGAAGAACGGGATCGCAAGCGAGGTCGAGGACACGTCGCGCCCGAGCCGGACCAGCGCATAGCAGGCGGCGAGCGCGATCACCGCCTCGATCAGCAGCCGCAGCTTGCCGGCGAAGCCGTTGTGTGACTGCTTTGTGACCTTCAAATAGTCGTCATAGAAGCCGACAAAGCCGAAGCCGAGCGTCACCGCCAGCACGATCCAGACATAGGGGTTGAGCGGATTGGCCCAGAGCAGCGTCGACACCACCAGACCCGACAGGATCATCAGGCCGCCCATGGTCGGCGTGCCCTTCTTGGAGATCAGATGCGACTGCGGGCCGTCGGTGCGGATCGGCTGGCCCTTGCCCTGCCGCAGCCGCAGATGATCGATGATCCAGGGCCCGAACAGGAACACGAACAGCGCGCCCGTCACCATCGCCCCGCCGGTGCGGAACGTGATGTAGCGGAACACATTCAAACCGCTGCGGAATGCCCCGAAACCTGGAACGGTATTGGAGAGATCAATCAGCCAGTAAAACATTCAAAAAGCCCTATACCGCTTCTTCGTGCGCGGCTTTGCCGGGGAAACGCTTTTCCAGCGCGCTGACGATGATTTTCATCTTCGAACCCAGCGATCCCTTGACCATGATCGCGTCACCGGCGCGGACCGCGGCGACCGCCTGCGCCTCAAGCGCCGCCGAACTCTCGGCATAGCCTCCCCGCTTGCCGCTGGAAAGGGCATCCCACAGATTCCGCATCAGCGGACCACAACAATATACGAGATCGACACGGTTGGCGGTGATGGCCTCGAGCACGCCGTGGTGCAGCGCGGGACCGGTCGGCCCGAGTTCGAGCATATCGCCGAGAACGGCGATGCGGCGGCCGTGCGGGCCGATCCGGGCCTGGCCAAGTACGTTGAGCGCAGCCGCCATCGAAGCCGGATTGGCGTTGTAGCTTTCGTCGATCAGCGTCGCCTCGCCCTGGCCGACCTCGAGCGCGCGGCGGACGCCGCGTCCCGACGGCGCCTCGAGTTGCGACAGCGACAGCGCCGCGCGCGCGATGTCGGCGCCGAGCAGCGAGGCGCCCGCCAGCACGGCCAGCGAATTCATCGCCATGTGGCGGCCGGGCATGCCGAGCTTGTAGGTAATGTCGTGGTCAAGAATGTCGGCATGCACCGCCGAGCAGGTCGCATGCAGCGAGACGTCGATCAGCCGCGCCTCGGATTTCTTGTGGGTCCCGAACGTGACGATACGGGAGATGCCGGCCTTTTTGGCGCGCCGCTGCAGCCGCGCGAACTGCGCATTGTCGCGGTTGAGCACGACCGCGCCGCCGGGCTCGACGCCTGTAAAAATCTCCGCCTTGGCATCCGCGATCGCCTCGATGCCGGCGAAGAATTCCAGATGCACCGGCTCGACCGTGGTGACGATGGCGACATGCGGCCGCACCATCTTGACCAGCGGCGTGATCTCGCCAGCATGGTTCATGCCGATCTCGAACACCGCAAAGCGTACGTCCGCCGGGCAGCGCGCCAGCGACAGCGGCACGCCCCAATGGTTGTTGAACGAGGCAGCGGAGACATGCGTTTCGCCCTGCGCCGAAAGCACGCAGCGCAGCGCCTCCTTGGTCGAGGTCTTGCCGACCGAGCCGGTCACCGCGATGATCTGCGCGCCGAGCCGCGCGCGCGAGGCATGCGCCAGCTCGACCAGCGCGGCGAGCACGTCATCGACAACGAGCAGCGGCGCATCGGCGGGAAATTTGGTGCGTTGCGCGGCCTCGACAACCGCGAGCCCGGCGCCGGCCTTCAGCGCGGCCTCGACAAAATTGTGGCCGTCATGGACGTCGCCCTTGATCGCGAAATAGGCCTCGCCGCGCCCGATGGTGCGGCTGTCGATCGAGAGACCAGTGACGCCCTCCGGCAGCGCGCCTTGGGTGGCGGCGCGTATCGCCTGCGCCATCGCATCCGACGTCCACAATAGTTTGCTCATGCGCCCCTCGCTGCGAGTGCGGCAGCCACCGCATCGTGATCGCTGAACGGCAACGTCGTGTCGCCAATGATCTGCCCGATCTCGTGGCCCTTGCCGGCGACCAGCAGCGCATCGCCGGGCTCAAGCTGCGCGATGCCGGCGCGGATCGCCTCGGCGCGATCGCCGATCTCCCGCGCGCCCTTCGCAGTCGCAAGGATGGCGGCGCGGATCGCTTCCGGTTTCTCGCTGCGCGGATTGTCGTCGGTGACGATGACGGTATCGGCGTTCTCGGCCGCGATTGCGCCCATGATCGGGCGCTTGCCGGCATCGCGGTCGCCGCCGGCGCCGAAGATCACGACAAGCTTGCGTTTTGCATAGGGCCGCAGCGCCTGTAGCGCCTTGGCGAGCGCATCGGGCTTGTGCGCGTAATCGACGAAGATCGGCGCGCCATTGCGTTCGCCGACGTGTTCCAGCCGGCCCTTGGCGCCTTCGAGATGTTCGAGGCTGCCAATGACGTCGTCCGCGACGCTGCCGGTGCCGATCGCAAGGCCGGCTGCGACCAGCGCGTTCTCGATCTGGAATTCGCCGACCAGCGGCAGCCGGATCGTGTGCGTGCGGCCGCGATGTTCGATCACGAGCGTCTGCGCAAAGCCCTTGATCGTGGCGTCGACCAGCCGAATGCCATCACCGGCACCGTCCGCGTTGCGACCGACCGCGATGATCCGGAGTTTTCGCGCACGCGCTGTATCGACTACGGCCTGCGAGCAATCATGATCGGCCGAGATGACGGCGGCGCCGCCGTCGTCGACGAGGTCGCGGAACAGCCGCAGCTTTGCATTGAGGTAATGCGCGACGTCAGGATGATAATCCATGTGGTCGCGCGACAGATTGGTGAAGCCGCCGGCGGCGATGCGCACGCCGTCGAGACGGTACTGGTCGAGGCCATGCGAGGAGGCCTCGAACGCCAGATGGGTGACGCCGTCGGCCGCGATCTCGTCGAGCTGGCGATGCAGCGCGATTGGATCGGGCGTGGTCAGCGAGCCGTAGACGGTGCGCTTGTCCGACACCAGGCCGATGGTGCCGATGCTCGCGGACGTGAGGCCGAGCCGCTGCCATATCTGGCGCGTGAAGGCCGCGACCGAGGTCTTGCCGCTGGTGCCGGTCACCGCCGCGATCGTCTGCGGCTGCCGCGGATAGAATTTTGCCGCCGCCAGCGCCAGTGCGCGGCGCGCATTCGTCGTAATGACGAAGGGCACGCGGGCCTCGCCTTGCGGCAGATGGTCGCTGGCGACGGCGACCGCGCCGGCCTTGATCGCAGCATCGATGAAGCGCGCGCCGTCGGTCCTGCTGCCGGTCAGCGCAAAGAACAGATCGCCCGGCTTCACCGCGCGGCTGTCGACCGCAAGTCCGCCGACGACAACAATATCGGCACTCGGATCGATCGTGGCGTCATCGCTGAAGAGGTCGCGAAGTCTCATGATCTTCCAGTTGGCTGGCGCTGCTGACGCCGTGGTTCGAGCATGAACGTTTCCGGATCATGCTCCGGGGTACGCCTTACTGGGTTGTCCTGGATGCCGCAAGAATAAGGCGGTCGGACGGCGGCAGGTCGAATCGCGGTTCGATGCCCAAAAGCGGCGCAATTCTGGCGATCACCTTGCCCCCGGTCGGCACCGCGTTCCAGCCCGAGGTGATGAAGCCGTAGGTCTCCTTCAGCGACTGCGGTTCGTCCAGCATGATCAGAAGCTGGTATTTCGGATTGTCAGCCGGCAGGATCGCGGTGAAGGCCGTGAGCACCTTCTTCTTGGCGTAGCGGCCGTTGATGACCTTTTCGGCCGTGCCGGTCTTGCCGCCGATATAATAGCCTTTCACATCGGCCTTCCGCGCGGTGCCGACCTCGGCATTCAGCCGCATCAGGAACCGCATCTTCTCGCTGGTTTCAGGCTTGATGACCCGCTTGGCGATCGCCATCGCTTCCTGCTCGGTGCGCTTCATGAAGGTCGGCGGAATCAGATAGCCGCCATTGACCAGCGCATCGATGCCCATCACCGCCTGCAGCGGGGCCACCGCGACACCATGGCCGAACGCGATCGTCACCGTGTTCAGTTCGCTCCAGCGTTTCGGCAGGATCGGCGAAGCGCTCTCTGGCAGCTCGGTGCGCAGCCGATCGAGTTGGCCCATCTTGCGCAGAAATGCCTTATGCGCCTCGACGCCCTGCGACAGCGCGATGCGCGCCGCGCCGACGTTGGACGAAAACGTGAAGACCTCCTTCATGCTGATGAAGCGGCCCTTCGGCTCGTCGTCATGGATCGTGAACTTGCCGTAGTGCAGCGGCCCGCGCGCGTCCCACAGCGAGTTGAGATCGGATTTGCCGGAATCCAGCGCCATCGCCAGCGTGAACGCCTTGAAGGTCGAACCCATCTCGTAGACGCCGGTGGTCAAGCGATTGATGCGATCGGGGTCGTGCGCTTCTTTCGGATCGTTTGGGTCGAAGTCGGGCAGCGACACCATCGCAACGATTTCGCCGGTCCTGACATTGGAGACCAGGCCTGAGGCCGCCTTGGTGTGGAATTTTTCCTTGGCCTTGAGCAGTTCGTCGCGCAGCGCGTGCTCGACACGCAGGTCGACCGACAGCTCGATCGGCTTTTGCAGCCGGTCGGTGGCGAAGCCCGCGCGATGCAGATCGGCCAGACCGTTATTGTCCAGCCACTTCTCCATGCCGGCGATGCCCTGGTTGTCGATATTGACCAGGCCGATCAGATGGGCGACTTCCGAGCCGGTCGGATAGACGCGCTTGTTCTCGCGCACGAAGCCGATGCCGGGAATGCCGAGGCGATGGATGTCGAGCTGCTGCTTCGGCGTGATCTCGCGCTTCAGCCAGACGAAGCCCTTGCGCGACGCCACGCGGTCGCGGACCTCGCCGGTGTCGAGATCGGGCAAGGTCGCGGTGAGAAGCTCGATCGCCTCGTCCTTGTCGATGATGCGGCGCGGTTCGGCGAACAGGCTCGGCGCCTTGACGTCGGTGGCGAGGACCGCGCCGTTGCGGTCGATGATATCGGGCCGCGCGGTCGCGATCGCGTCCTGAGAGGCGGCGCGGCGCGCGCCGTGGCTGTCGGCGCCGACCGCGAACAGCACGAGGCGTCCGGCAAGCACGGCATAGATGGCGGCAAAGGCCAGGATCGCGAAGCCGACGCGCGCGCGCGCCTTCGCGGCACGGTCGACATTGCGCCCGTACAGCAAGGTGCGGATCAGCCGCTGGCGCCAGGGCTCAGTGGGCTTCCCGGCGGGCTTTTTGGCGGTTGCCGGATCGGTCATTGCTGATCCGGTCATTGCTGGTCTCCCGGGTCCTGCTCGGGCTCTGCCGCTTGTGCCGGCTGCTGCGTCGCGGGCGCGGCAATCGAGCCGGTCGCGCTGTCCGGCTCGGCGGCGGCCTCGATGGTGTCGAGCATCGCGCCGATCGGATCGCGTGCGCCGGGCCGGGTGAAGTTCGGCGGCCGCTCGGGCAGGTTCTTCAGGCTGTCGTACTGGTTGGCATTGACCGGCTTGAGCGGCAGATGCCGCTCGGCAAGGCCCTGCAGCCGTAACGGCGCGTCGAGCTTGGCCCATTGCGCGCGCAGCGTCGCGATCGCGTCGCGCTGCTCGCGAATCTCCGCATTCAGCCGCAGCACGCGCTCGACGCGCGCCGTCGATTCCATCTTGATGCGATAGACGTAGGACGCCGCGAAGATCAGCATGCCGATAACGAGGATATGGAGGATGCGCATGTCAGCCTCCCCGCATCACATCGGCGAGACGCGGCCATGACGGCAAGGTGTTCGCCTCGTGCACCGGCGCGTCGGTCCGTTCGGCGGCGCGCAGCTTTGCCGACCGCGACCGCGGATTGGCTGCGACCTCGGCATCATCTGCTGTGACCGGGCGCTTGGTCAGGATCTGGAAGCTCGGCGCTGATTGCGCGACCTCGGGCCGATGCCGCGATCCGGTACTTGCCTTGCCGCGCGCGATGAAGAAATTCTTGACGATGCGGTCTTCCAGCGAATGGAACGACACTACGACAAGCCGGCCGCCCGGCTTCAGCACGCGTTCTGCGGCCGACAGCGCCAGATGCAGCTCGTCGAGCTCTTCATTGACGAAGATGCGCAGCGCCTGGAAGGTCCGCGTCGCCGGATGGATCTCGTTCGGCTTGGCGCGCACCACCTTGGCGACGATGCCGGCGAGCGCTTCGGTCGTCGTGATCGGCGCCTCTTTCCGCGCAGCCACGATGGCGCGCGCGACGCCGCGCGAATGGCGCTCCTCGCCGAAGATGTAGATGATGTTGGCGAGATCGCTCTCGGAGGCCTTTGCGACCACGTCGGCGACGGTCGGTCCGCTCTGCGCCATCCGCATGTCGAGCGGGCCGGCGAGCCGAAACGAAAAGCCGCGCGCCGCCTGGTCGATCTGCATCGAGGAGACGCCGACGTCCATCACGACGCCGTCGACCGCCTCCAACCCCTGCGTGGCGCAGACATCGGCGAGATTGGAGAAGCGGTCCTCGACCAGCGTCAGGCGGCCGTCGGAACCATCGACCAGATCGAATCCATCAAGGATCGCGGTGCGGTCGCGGTCGATGCCGATCACGCGTGTACCGGCAATATCGAGGATCGCGCGGCTGTAGCCGCCGGCGCCGAAGGTGGCATCGACATAAATACCGCCGATGCGCGGCGCGAGAAAATCCACCGCCTCGCGGCCAAGTACGGGAACATGACGGGCATGCGCGCTCATGCGCCGCCCCCGACCGGGACTGCGCGGATCAGATCGAAAATGGACGCGCGCAGGCTCATTGCGCCTCGAATCCTCGCGCCTTGCCAGGCTGTTCCGGTCAGAAAGCCGCTGCGAGATGCGTGCGCTGGTTCCCATCGTCGGCGGCAAACCCTGATGTCCGACCGGAATTTGCTGGGCTTCCATGGAATTTCGCGCAAAAGCGGACCTCGCCGTCCCCAAACCGGTTCGGCTCTTCACCCCTCAGTAACGGCACTTAGCGTTAAGAAAACGTTGATGATCCGTTAGCGGAATCCGGTGCCTTTTAGCCATTCCCTGTTAGCCGTTCCCTGGGTGATGCGCTCGGCACACACCCCGGCAAAAAATGCGCCTGATGGAACCGGCGGACGATTGCGCGGGGCACAGGGTAAAGGAATAGTAAACGCATATCGTTTACCAATCGTATTACCGCTCATATTGCCGCTCTCTTGCCGGGTTTAGGTTATCCAATGGCATCTGGTGCCGACTCTGATTCGAAGCGTCAACGCGCCCTTCCCATTCCAAGGGCTGTTGCCGACATGAAGACGTTCACGCCCGATTCCTCGATCGCCTCGGACGTGATTCCGTCGACGAATTTCGGCGAGCGCGCCGGCGGCCGGCAGCCCGACATGATCGTGCTGCACTACACCGGGATGCCCGATGTCGAGGGCGCGATCGCGCAGCTCGTTACCGCCGGCACCGAAGTCTCCGCGCACTACATCGTGCTCGAGGACGGCCGCATCGTGCAGAGCGTACCCGAGAGCAAGCGCGCCTGGCATGCCGGCGTATCGCATTGGGCCGGCGAAGACGACATCAACTCCTGCTCGATCGGCGTCGAGATCATCAACCGCGGCCACGACTGGGGCTATCCAGATTTTCCGCTGCGCCAGATCGCAGCGGTGATCGCGCTGTGCCGCGGCATCATGCTGCGGCGCAAGGTGCCCTCGCATCGCGTGCTCGGCCATTCGGACGTGGCGCCTGGCCGCAAGAAGGATCCCGGCGAGAAATTCCCGTGGCATTCGCTGGCCAATTCCGGCGTCGGCCACTGGGTGCAGCCGGCGCCGCTCGTGCGCGGCGACGCGCTGAAGTTGGGCGCGATCAGCGACGACGTCGCCAAGATGCAGACGGCGTTCGCGCGCTACGGCTACGGCATCCCGACCCACGGCAAGTTCGACGGTCCGACGATGGAGGTGATCACCGCCTTCCAGCGCCACTTCCGCCCCGAACGCGTCGACGGCGCCGCCGACTACTCCACCATGGCGACGCTGCACGCGCTGCTGGCGAGCCTGCCGGAAGATGCGGTGATGCCGGTGGTGGCTACGAAGTAGGCAAGCGACAGCCTCTCCACCGTCATTGCGAGCCAACGGGTCGCGCGAACGCGCGCTCGATGACATGCTCCGCGAAGCAATCCATGCCTCGCCTCGGGAACAGATGGATTGCTTCGTCCCTTCGCTCCTCGCAATGACGGCGGAGACGTCTCGCTCACTCCATCTCCGCGATCCTTCGGGCATAGAGCCGGCGCAGCGGCTCGAGTTGCGTCGCCGCGCTCGCCGCCAGATACGCCTGCCGCGCCTCCGGCTTCCGGCCAAGCCGGCGCAGCAGGTCGGCGCGCACCGCGGGAAGCTGGTCGTAGCCCTTCAAGGTGCCGCGCGCGGCCAGCGCATCGATCAGATCGAGGGCGCGCGCCGGGCCGTCGACCATCGACACCGCGGCGGCGTGGTTGAGTTCGATCACCGGCGACGGGCTGATCCGCAGCAGCACCTCGTAGAGGCCGGCGATCTGCGGCCAGTCGGTATCTTTATAATTGGGCGCCCGCGCATGCAGCGCGGCGATTGCGGCCTGCACCGCGTAGGATTGCGGCCGGCCCGGCATAGTCAGCGCTTGCTCGACCAGCTTGAGACCTTCGGCGATCTGCTGAAAATCCCACAGCGTGCGGTCCTGCTCCTCGAGCAGCACGATATCGCCGCCCTCGGTCTGTCGACCGGCGCGGCGCGCATCATGCAGCAGCATCAGCGCCAGCAGGCCCTTGATCTCGCCACGTGCAGGGACCAGCGCATCGAGCAGGCGCGCCAGCCGGATCGCTTCGCGCGCCAGATCCGGCCGCATCAGATCCGCGCCGGCCGTCGCGGCGTAGCCTTCGGTGAAGACGAGATAGATTACCGCGAGCACACCGGTGAGCCGCGGCTGCAGCGCCTCGCGCTCCGGCACCTCGTAGGGAATGCCGGCAAGCTTGATCTTCTGCTTGGCGCGCAACAGCCGCTGCGCCATCGCGTCTTCGCTGGCGAGGAAGGCGCGCGCGACCTGCCCGGTCGTGAGGCCGCAGACCGTGCGCAAGGTCAGCGCGACCTGAACCTCCACGGCAAACGACGGATGGCAGCAGGTGAAGATCAGCCGCAGCATGTCGTCGTCAAGCGTCGCATCGGACGGTTCGGCCGACGGTGCCGCATCGAGCAGCAACTGATGCGTCAGCTCCTGCTCCTTGCCGCGAAATGTCACCGCGCGCCTGACACGGTCGATCGCCTTGTTACGGCCAACATTGACCAGCCAGGCGCGCGGATTGGACGGCAGTTCACCGATCGGCCAGCGCTCCAGCGCCACCGCGACCGCATCCTGCAGGGAATCTTCGGCGAGATCGAAATCGCCGACGAGGCGGATCAGCGTGGCCAGCGCCCGCCCCGCCTCGTCACGGAATATTTTTTCGATGTCGCTCGGGGTCATGGGCTTCCACACTGTCATTCCGGGGCGTCCGAAGGACGAACCTCAGATGCGCAATTGCGCATCGGGGAATCTCGAGGTTCTCAGGTGCGCAATTGCGCACCATAGTTCACGCTTCGCGCGCCCCGGAACGACGACGCGTCAATTGTAGATCATCACCGGCCGGACCTCGATCGAGCCGGTCTTGGCGCCGGGGATCCGCGCGGCGAGGCCGAGCGCGGTGTCGAGATCCTTGGCGTCGACCAGATAGTAGCCGCCGAGCTGCTCGCGGGTTTCCGCGAACGGACCATCCGTCGTCAGCGTCTTGCCGTCGCGGACCCGCACCGTGGTCGCGGTCGTCACGGGCTGCAGCCCGTCACCGGCCTTGAAATGGCCGCTCTGGATGATGGACTGGGTGTAGGCCCCGTATTCGGCCGTCACTTGCTTGCGGTCTTCAGCGGTCATGCCGCCATATTCCGCGTCGCTCCGATAGATCAACAACAGGTACTGCATCTGACATCTCCTTGTGATCGGCTGGATCGCCGACACCCAGTCGAACGGGCGACCGGCAAAACGACATCTTCAGGATAGTTTATTTTGGTCCCCTTTTGCGGTCCGTTATCCGCTTGACGGATCGCGCGGAAACCCCCATGCCATGGGCGTCAGTCGGCCGGACGGCCGCTCCCGCAAGTGTCGAAAGGCCGCGGGGGAGGAAAGTCCGGGCTCCATCGACATGCGGTGCCGGATAACGTCCGGCGGGGGCGACCCCAGGGAAAGTGCCACAGAGAACGAACCGCTCCCTCCTCGGAGGAAGTAAGGGTGAAAAGGTGCGGTAAGAGCGCACCGCGTGTCCGGCAACGGAGACGGCATGGCAAACCACACCGGGAGCAAAACCGAATAGGGACGGCAACGCGGTCAGTTCGCGCACGCGCGATAACACCGCAGGGCGATGTCAGGCTCGCCGTCCGGGTAGGTTGCTCGAGGCAAGGTGCAAACCTTGTCCCAGAGGAATGGCCGTCACGTACCATTCGCAAGAATGGTGCCCTACAAAACCCGGCTTACAGGCCGGCTGATGCTTCTACCATGAAGGGCTCGGCGCACCACGCCGGGCCCTTCGCCTTTATGGCGGTGCCGGCGTCGCATCCTCGCGCTGTAAAGGAGCCGGCCTTTTTGGTAGATTGCCGAACCGGCGTTTGCTCATGAGGATAAAAGGCTTGGAGGACAAAAGGCATGACCTATTTTGATCTCGGGCCGTACAGCCGCAAAGTCACCACATCGTCGCCTGACGCGCAGCTTTGGTTTGACCGAGGACTGAACTGGGTGTTCGGCTTCAACCATGCCGAGGCGATCAAGTGCTTCCAGAAGGCGCTCGCGCACGATGCCGAATGCGCGATGGCGCATTGGGGCATCAGCTACGCCGCGGGACCCAACTACAATTTGCCCTGGGTTCGCTATGACGCGCAGGGACGGCAGATGGCGCTGTCGGCATCTTACGACGCGATGCAGCAGGCGCTCGCGCATGCCGGGAAAGCAAGTCCGGTCGAACAGGCGCTGATCAAGGCCCTGCCCGCGCGCTATCCGCAGCGCGAGGCGGTCGAGGACATGGCGCCGTGGGACAAGGCCTATACGAAAGAAATGCGCAAAGTCTTCGCAGCCTTTCCCGACGATCTCGAGGTCCGCGCGGTCTTTGCCGAATCCATCATGAACGAGACCCCGTGGCAGATGTGGGACCTGCCCTCCGGCAAGCCCGCCGCGGAAGCCGGCACCGAGGAATGCAGGGCGGTCCTTGAACAGGCGTTCGAACGCATTCCGGCGGCATGGAACCACCCGGGGCTGCTGCACCTCTATGTCCACCTGATGGAGATGTCGCCGTTCCCGCAGCGCGCACTGCGGGTCGGCGACCGGCTACGCGAGATCGCGCCCGACTGCGGTCACCTGATCCACATGCCGACTCATCTCGATGTGCTGTGCGGGCAATACAACGACGTCCTGCTCTACAATCAGAAGGCGCTAAAGACCGACCGCAGGTTCCTTGCCTATTCCAGTGATCCCGGCGTCTACCTGGTCTACGTCATCCACAACTTCCACTTCGCGATCTACGGCGCGATGTTCCTCGGCCAGTACACGCCTGCGATCGCGGCAGCCGAGGAGCTGATCGCGACAGTCCCCGAGCCGGTGTTGCGCGTCGCATCGCCGCCGATGGCTGATTTCCTCGAGGGCTATCTGACGATGAAGCAGCACGTTCTGGTGCGCTTCGGCAAATGGCGGGAGATCATCGAACAAAAATTGCCTAGGGATCGCGACCTCTACTGCTCGGTGACCGCGATGATCCATTACGCCAAGGCGGTCGCGCATTCGGCGCTTGGCAATGTCACGGAGGCCGAGGCAGAGAAGGATCTGTTCGCGGCGGCGAAGATCCGCGTGCCCGAGAGCCGCCTCGTCCACAACAACAAGGTTGTGAACCTGCTCAACGTCGCCGAGGCGATGCTGAACGGGGAGCTGGACTACCGCAAGGGCGACCATGACGCTGCGTTCGCGCAGCTGCGCAAGTCAGTGGAGCTCAGCGACGCCTTGCCCTATGACGAGCCCTGGGGATGGATGCAGCCGCCCCGCCATGCGCTCGGCGCGTTGCTGCTCGAGCAGGGCCGCCTCGAGGAGGCCGAGGCGGTCTACCGTTCCGATCTCGGTCTTGATGGCAGGCTGAGCCGGGCCTGCCAGCATCCCGATAATCTGTGGTCGCTGCACGGGCTGCATGAATGCCTGGTTCGCCGCGGCGAAAAAGTCGAGAGCGCTCTCATCAGTCAGCGGCTCGATCTCGCGCAAGCGCGCGCGGAGATCCAGATCAAGGCCTCCTGCTTCTGCCGCCGGACGGCGTTGGCGGCGTAGACCATGATGAATTCAGGTTAAATCAGTCGCGCGGCAAACCAGAGCGTTTTCGAGCGAAGTGGACACCGGTTCGCGTCAAGAAAACGCGTCAAAACAAGAATCTAGAGCTTCGGTTCTGATTCAATCAGAACCGAAAGTGCTCTAGGACGCGGACTCAATCAGGCTGGTGGAAGGGCTGCGCGCTCAACGTTTCGGGGTGCGCCCGCGGATGTGGTCAAAGCCTTGCTTGATTGCGGCGAAGCGCGCTTCGATCATCGGCTCAAATTCGAGGTCGGTGAAGATATATGGCAAGTCCTTTTCGACGCCTTCGCGGACGAGTTCACCGACATAGTTGGGTTCTATGCCCTGAGAGATGCGTTCCCGAAGCATATTGATCCACTCGGCACGTGGGCCCGAAGTCGGCAAGGCAGGGAGCGCCCCCTCGAAGCGCTTGGGGAGATTGCGTCTTGAGTCCACGATTTGAGTGCGGATGAACCCGGGACACAGCACCGATACGCCAATCCCTCGGGGCGCGAGTTCACGCCGCAGTCCCTCGGACAGCGCGACAACGCCATACTTGGAGACGTTGTATGCATTGCTCTCCCCTGAAATAAGGCCAGCGATCGAGGCTGTGGAGACGATGTGTCCACCCTCGCCATGCTGCTCGATCAAAGGCCCGAAAATCTCGATCCCCCAAATGGTCGCCATCAGGTTGACGCCCATGGTCCAGTTCCACGCCGCCTCGGTCCAGGCGCCATAAGGCCCACCGCCGCCGACGCCTGCGTTGTTGACGAGGATATGCACCTTGCCGTAGCGGGCAGTCGTGGCTTCGGCGGCCGCCACGAGTTCGGCTTTGAGTGAAACGTCCGCTTTCACGCCGTCGACATCGACGTTGGTGAGCCTCAGTTGCTTGAGCGCTGCGGACAGAGCCACTTCTTCAATGTCGCAAAGCATGACTTTCGCCCCCGCTTGGGCGAAGGCGGTCGCGATCCCCAGTCCAATGCCTGACGCTGCACCGGTCACGAACACAGTCTTTCCAGCGAGTTCCTTCACGCGCATTCTCCCCCGTGCAAGCGGACACCCTCGCCCCAAAACGCCAAGTGTCACCGGACGCCATATGACCGCACTTTCAAGCGATTGGGAAGCGTGCGGGATGTCCGCTCTTGGCCCTTCGCGTCTTTTGCTGCGCCAGCACAAAGGTGGTCGCTGTTGGAGCGAAGCAGACGTAGTCGAAATTTATGAGTACGCGCCCTAGCTGCACCTTCCCGCTTGCGAGGGAGGGAGCGCACCGCCTTCGCGACGACGATTCAACGCAATCTCATCGCTTTAGCCGTTCGCCGCCAATCAGGCTACGATCGTCTCCAGCAGCGCCATCAGCGCCTCGGGCGCGGTGACATTCGGCGAATGGCTGGCGTCGATGTCGAACGCGCGCCATCCGGCCTCGGCTCTGGCGCGCTTGGCAAATTGGCCGAACGTGTCAGACGGCGTGGCGCGGGTCGCGTAGATGTAGCTGCGCGGCAGGGTCGGCTCGCCATATTGCAGCTTCAATTTCTGCTCGAAGCATTTGATCGGCATGTTGACGCGGCGCGGGGTCAGCCATTCGATATCGGCAGCCGAGGTGTCCGGCGGGATCGATATCGGCGGGACGCGCCAGCCGTCGCCATTCCGCGCCGCCTCCCGCATCTGCGCGACGGCGGGCTCGAACAGGTCGAACAGCGATTGGCCGTCGCGCGGCACGAAAGCATCGATATAGATCAGTTGCGCGACGCGGGCGCGTGCGCGATCGGCCACACCGGCTGCGACCATGCCGCCATAGGAGTGGCCGACCAGCACGATGTCGCTGATGTCTTCATATGTAAACGTCCTGGATGTGGGCCTCGAGATCGAGCGACTGGGTGGCAAGATGCGCCCGCTCGCCGAGCCCGGTGTAGCTCGGCGTGATCAGCCGGTGCCCGGCAGCCCGCATCAAAGGATGCATCTTCTTCCACGCCCATCCCGCCGACCAGGCGCCGTGACAGACCAGAAAGGTTTTGGACGAACTCGCAGTCATGGAGACGCTTCCATTTCGATTGTCGTTGAAGGTTCGCGATTTCGAAGTGTACCCGCCGCCAACGTCGTGTAAACGTCGCAATAAACACACCCGTGTCGCGATAAGCACACCCGTCGTTCCAGGGCGCATCGCCTGGCATGACAACAGAAAGACAACGATGACCGCAGCGAGCTATGCGCTTCTGTTCTTCGGCGCGCTGGCCGGCGGCTTCGTCTCCGGCCTCGCCGGATTCGGCACCGCGCTGATGGCGCTCGGCATCTGGCTCTATGTGCTGCCGCCGACGCTCGCAGTACCGCTGGTGCTGATCTGCTCTGTGATTGCGCAGGTCTCGACGCTGCCGTCGATCTGGAAGACGATCGATTTCCGCCTGGTCCTGCCCTTTATTGTCGGCGGCCTTGCCGGCGTACCGATCGGCATCCTGCTGGTCGCCCGCGCCGACCCGACCGTCTTCAAGCTGACCATCGGCATCTTCCTTCTGGTATTTCCGATCGCGCTGTTCCTGCAGCGCAAGCCGATGTCGATCAGCTTTGGCGGCAAATGGGCCGACGGTGCGATCGGATTTGCCGGCGGCATCCTCGGCGGGCTCGCGGGACTGTCCGGCCCGCTGCCGATCCTGTGGGCGAGCGTGCGCGGCTGGGGCAAGGAGCAGCGCCGCGGCGTGTTCCAGACCTTCAACTTCACGATCCTGGCCGTCGCGCTCTGCGTCCAGATCGGAAGCGGCCTGGTAAAGCCAGAGATCGTCTGGCTGACGATCTGCGCATTTCCGGGAACGCTGCTCGGCGCCTGGCTCGGCGCACGGGTCTACCACGCGCTGAACGACCGCAATTTCTCCGACGTCGTGCTGGTGCTGCTGTTCCTGTCCGGTGTCGGACTGGTGTGGAGCGGAATTGCTCCGAGATAGCGCGCGCATAGCCGCCATGTGCTCCGAGCACGTTGCTTGTCGAAGCCCCGACAAAGCAGCTAACCACCTAAACTATGTCCACTTCCCATTCGCGCGAACGTCTCGGCCTGCTGCTCGGCTTTGTCGGCATGGTGATCTTCGGCGGCACGCTGCCGGGCACACGGCTTGCGGTCTCGGCGATTGATCCGGCTGCACTGACCGCGATCCGGGCCGCGATCGCCGGCGTCTGTTCGCTGGCGGTGCTGATCGCGTTGCGGCGTCCGCTGCCACCGCGCGTGCTATGGCCGCAACTGCTGCTGACGATGGTCTGCGTCGTCGTGCTGTTTCCGCTGCTGATGGCGATGGGCATGCAACGCGTCGACGCCTCGCATGGCGGCGTGGTGTTCGGCGGCATGCCGATCGCAACGGCGCTGGTCGCCGTCGCGGTCACCCATGAGCGTCCGCGACCGCTGTTCTGGATCGCATCACTGGTCGGCGCCGCGCTCGTCGTGGCGTTTGCGCTGCGGCAAGGCGGCGGCACGCTGTCGGTCGGCGACCTGTTCCTGTTCGCCGCCGTCGCGGTCGCAGCGGTCGGCTACGCTTTCTCCGGCAAGCTCACCGCCTCGATGCCGGGCTGGGAGGTCATCAGCTGGGTGCTGGTGATCGCACTGCCGTTCTCGGTGCCGGCCGCGGCTCTGACCATGCCGGCCGATCTTCTCGACATCCCGCTCAAGCCGCTGCTCGGCCTGCTCTATGTCGCGCTGTTCTCGCAGTGGATCGGGTTCTTCGCCTGGAACGCCGGCATGGCGATGGGCGGCATCGCGCGGGTGTCGCAGGTGCAGTTGCTGCAGCCCTTCGTCACCTTCGCGCTTGCCGCCCTGTTCAATGGCGAGACCATCACCTGGCAGATCGTGCTGTTCGCCGCCGCCGTGGTGGCGACGGTGGCGATCTCTACACGGACGCGGGGGCAGAAGGCGCCGCCTCCGGCCCAGCTCGTTCCGGAGTAACTTTACCCCCCGTGGGAAGCCGGTATGTCGAGACGTGCGACCGTGACTCGGCGGTAAATGGCGCGCCGCTCCAATCCGCAGACCTGTTCTCAAGTTCGAAACCGGCCAACTGAGCCATCAAGTCAAGTTCTGCCGGCCAGATGTAGCGATGGGTTGAGCGCACCGAGGTCGCCTGCCGATCATTACCAAATCTGATGTGGTGCGACACCACATGCTGGCTCACCACATCATAGGTGTCCAAGCCGATGTAGCCGGGCTCCGACTGCCAGACGACCGCCTCCACGGTGGGCGGCAATTTGCGCAGTTCAGGGACCCAAAGCTCGATCACGAATCTGCCGCCGGGATCAAGGTGCCGCGCAGCGTTGCGAAAACACTCCACCTGCGCGTCCTGCGTCAACAGGTTCGAGATGGTGTTGTAGACGAGATAGACCAGCGCATAGCGCCCCGGGACCGACGTCGTCGCCATATCACCCATGGCGACCGGTATCTTCGATGCGTCGGCTTTGATGCGCAACTGGTCGATCATCGCCCTCGACATTTCGATGCCCGCCACGGAAACGCCTCGCTCGCTGAGCGGGATGGCGACACGCCCCGTGCCAATGGCAAATTCGAGCGCGCGCCCGCTACCGGCCAGCTCAGCGAGCCGATCAACCGTTGGCCCGAGCAGCTCTGGCGCAAACATTCCGGTGCCAGGGGTGTCGTAGGTTTTGGCCGTCTCGGCGTCCCAGACATCGTCCTTACGCATGCTCCCTCAACGTCGGGCTGGTCGCTTTGACGGGGCTACGGACATCGTCCGGCTCATGTTCGAGGCGTTTGCCGAACTCACGGCGCAGCAGCCACAGGCTCAACGTGGCCTGCAGCGTGGTGGTCGCGATCGACAGATACCAGACGTGCTCGATCCGGAAGCCTGACTGCGTCGAAAGCCAGACCACCGGCACAGCATAGGTGAGCAGGCGCGTCGCCGAACTCACCAGCACCGGCCTGGTGTTGCCGAGCCCCTGGAACATGCAGTTGCAAGTGAAGACCAGCCCCTGCGCCACGAGATTGAGCGAGACGAACTGCAGGAACATCGCCGCGACCCCCATGGTCTCCCGATCGTTCGAGAAGTTGCCGAGCAGCCATTCGGGCTTGCATTGCGCCAGGATCGTGAAAGCACCCATCACAATGGTGGCGAGCGCCGCCGCCTTGACGAACGTCTCCCGCACGCGCGCGAAATTCCCGGCGCCGAAGTTCTGGCCGGCGATTGGACCTGCGGCGAGCGCGACCGCGAGCGCCGGCATCTGGATCAGGCCGAGCACGCGCGTGCCGATACCGAATCCGGCCTGCGCCGCCGGGCCGAAATCGCGCAACACATAATAGATCACGCCCATCCAGGCGAAGATGATCGCGAACTCGCCGCCGGCCGGCAGGCCGACATCGAGGATGCGCTTCCACACAAGGAGTTGCGGACGCCACTGTGCGGAATCGAAGCCGACATAGCGCTCGAGCATGTGGAAGTACACGAACAGCATCACGACGGCGACCAGCACCGCGATCGAGCTCGCAAGGCCTGCGCCGGCGACGCCGAGCGGATGGCCAGTGCCCCAGCCGGCGATCAGGACCGGCGCCAGCGCGATATTGATCAGCACCGCAAGCACCTGCACCAGCATGCTCGGCCGCACGATACCGGTGGCCCGGAGCCCCGACCCCATCACCTGCGTGATGAATTGCAGCGCCAGCGCCGGCATGAACCACAGCAGATAGGTCGTGCCGGCCTCGATGGTGGCCTGGTCGGCGGCAACCGCGCGCATATAAGGACGCGACAGCATGGCGCCCGCGACCAAGGTCAGCAGCCCGCACAGCACCGACAGCACGATGGCCTGGTTGAACACCAGATTGGCGTCGAGCGGGTCCTTGCGTCCGACAGCCTGCGCGATCAGCGCGACCGAACCGACGCCCAGCACCTGCATGAACCCATTGATCAGGAATCCGGCGTTGCCGGCCGCCGCCACGCCGGCGACGGCGGCGTCGCCAAGGCCCGCGACGAAATACAGGTCGACCAGCTGGCAGATCATGATCGTGATCATGCCGACGACGATCGGTGGCGCCATTGCCAGGATGTGGCTCACGATGGAGCCGTGCGTCAGGTCCTTCATTGCAAATCCAATCTCAAGATCAATTGCTGGCGCGTGGCGATCGTCAGCCACGCGCCAGCATTTTCACTCCGCCGCGTCGATCCGGCCGAACTCGGTCACCTGACGCTCGAACAGGCCGCGATAGATGCCGCCGGCTCGCGCGGCCAGCGTCTTGTGGGTGCCCTGCTCGACGATCGCGCCGCGATCGAACACCAGGATCCGATCCATGCTGCGCACCGTCGACAGCCGATGTGCGATCACGATCGAGGTCCGGCCCTTCATCAGCCGCTCCATCGCCTGCTGGATCAGCGCCTCCGATTCCGAGTCGAGGCTCGAGGTCGCCTCGTCCAGGATCAGCACCGGCGCATCGGCCAGGAACGCGCGCGCCAGCGCCACGCGCTGCCGCTCGCCGCCCGACAGCTTGACGCCGCGCTCACCCACCAGCGTGCCGTAACCCTTCGGCAGCCGCATGATGAAGTCGTGCGCATTTGCAAGCCGCGCCGCCTGTTCGACCGCCTCCATGCTGGCTCCCGGCCGGCCGTAGCCGATGTTCTCCGCCAGCGAGCGGTGGAACAGGATCGGCTCCTGCTGCACGATCGCGATCTGGCTGCGCAGCGATTGCTGCGTCGCCTTGGCGATGTCCTGACCGTCGATCAGGATTTTGCCGCCGGAGACGTCGTAGAGCCGCTGCACCAGCTTGACGAAAGTCGTCTTGCCGGAGCCGGAGCGCCCGACCAGGCCGACGCGTTCGCCCGCGCGGATGTCGACCGACAGGCCGTCATAGAGCGGCAGCCGATGGCCGCCATAGTGGAACGTGACGTCGTCGAACACGATACGGCCGCCCTCGATGTCGATCGGCGCGGCATCATCAGCGTCGACAATGCCGAGCGGCTCGCCATGGATCGCCACCAACTCCTCCATGTCGTTTACCGAACGCTGCAAATTGTTGATGTGCATGCCGACATCGCGCAAGTACGCGTGGATGATGTAGTAGCTGGTCAGCACATAGGTGACGTCGCCCGGCGTGGCGCGGCCCGCCGCCCACAGCAGGATCGCGCCGCCGATCACCGACGCGCGGAAGCACAGCAGCACCATCAATTGCGCAGCCGAGGTGTAGTTGTAGCGGAACCAGGTCCGCCGCACCCGCCTGCGCCAGCGCCCGATCACGCCGCCGAGCCTGATATCCTCGCGCGCTTCCGCGCCGAACGATTTCACGACGGCGTTGCAGGTCAACGCATCCGCCAGAGTGCCTCCGACCTTGGTGTCCCACGCGTTGGAGATGCGCGCGGCCGGCGCGACGTAGCCGATCGACAGCCTGACGGTCATCGTGACATAGATCACCGAGCCGATCGCAATCACCGCCCCTAACTGCGGCCAGTGCAGGCCGAGCAGGATCATCGAGCCCAGCAGCACCACCATCGAGGGCAGCAGCGCCATCAGGATCGTGTCGTTCAACAGGTCGAGCGCCCACATGCCGCGCGTGACCTTGCGCACGGTGGACCCGGCGAACGAATTGGCGTGCCAGTCGGTCGAAAAGCGCTGCACGCGCATGAAGGTCTGCTGTGCGACGTCGGCCATCGTCTTCAGCGTGAACGGCACGATCGCCTGCAGCCCGCACATGCGCAGGATCACCGACACGAGGCCGAGCGCGACAATCGCGCCGAACGCGATCATCGCCGCATGGCGCGCGGCGGTATCAGAGGCGCCGGAGGTCAGCGCATCGACCAGATGGCCGGAATAGACCGGCATCAAAAGGTCAGCGACGGTCGCGCCGAGGAATCCCGCGATCATGGCGGAACCGAGCAGCGGCTGCTTCAGCCAGTGGCGGAACACGAACGGAAGCACAATCCGTATCGCGGCGGGTCGTTTGGTGGTTTGAACGGTCATGGCACATTCCGGTCACGCATCAGCAGCGCCGGCCGGCTCCATCTGAAGTGACGCACGGGCGGAATCCGGCCACGAGCGTCGTTGGAAACAATCGGTAACGTGTTGGAAGTCTTGACGATCGGGGATCAGGCCCGATCAGAGCTGGTGCTCAATACGCTGTCGCGTCCAGCAAGAGCCTCGAACGCGGGCGCGCGATCTGTGTAAACGACGAAATCATGCACATCTCCCCGGTTCGAGTGACAATGCGCTGCTTATAAATGCGTCACGCGCGATTTGCAAGATGACATCGGCGTGAGCGCGTCATCTCGCGATTCAAACCGCGCGAGTGTGGCCGCCAGGACTCAATGCGCGTCGCCGCCGCCTGCGGCCATTGACGGCGGCTTGTTGACCAGCAGCACCAAGAGGCTGAGGCCGACATAGAACAGCGACAGCATGAAGAAGGCGTCGCCATAGCCCATCACCGCGGCCTGGCGGTGCACGATCTGCGAGAGCTGCTTCATCGCCATGACGGCGGAATCGCCCATGCCCTGCATGCGCTGGGTGAAATTGTTGAGCGTCTCGACCGCGGTGGCGTTGCCCCAGGTGACGCGGTCCTGCAGCCGCGAGATGTGCAGGTCGGTGCGGTCGTTGAGCACCTGGTTGATGACGGCAAGCCCGACCGCGCCGCCGAGATTGCGCATCAGATTGAACAGGCCGGAGGCATTCTTGACGCGCTCCTGCGGCAGCGTGGCAAGCGCGATATTGTTGGTCGGCACCATCGCGCACATCATGCCGATGCCGCGCAGGATTTGCGGGATCAGTAGCTCGTAGAAGTCATATTCGCGGGTGATCCAGGTCATCTGCCAGGAGCCGAGCGCGAAGGTAACGAGGCCGAAGGCGATGATGTAGCGCAAATCGACTTTCTGCATCAGGCGGCCGACCACGGGCGCCATCAAGAACATGGTCACGCCGGAGACGAACATGGTCTCGCCGATCATCAGCGCGCTGTAGCCGCGGATCTCCGCGAGATAGCGTGGATAGACGTAAGTCAGGCCGTAGAGCCCGACACCGATGCAGAACTGCAGCACGCAGCCGACCGCGAAGTTGCGGTTCACGAAGGCGCTCAGGTCGACGATCGGCTCCTGCGTCGTCAGCACGCGCCAGAAGAAGGCAATCGCCGAGACGAAGCAGATCACGGCGCAGATCGCCACCGAGGTGTCCTGCAGCCATTCATATTGCGGGCCTTCCTCCAGCACATATTCGAGCGAACCGAGGAAACCGCCCATGAAGATCAGGCCCCACCAGTCGAAGCGATCCAGCAGCGCGAAATTGGGCTGGTCGAAATCGATCAGCGCCAGCGCGCCGATGGTGATGCCGATGCCGGGCACGATGTTGATGAAGAACAACCAGTGCCAAGACATCAGGTCGGTGATGTAGCCGCCGACCGTCGGGCCGACGGTCGGCGCCAGCGTCGCGACCAGGCCGATGATCGGAGCTACGATGTAGAACTTGCTGCGCGGGAAGATGGTGTAGGCGGAGGCGAACACCGTCGGGATCATACCAGCGCCGAGAAAGCCCTGCAGCGCGCGCCACAGGATCATCTGCTCGATCGAAGATGCGAAACCGCACAACAGGCTCGAGGCGGTGAAACCGAACGCCGAAATCGCAAACAACAGCCTTGTGCCGAGCGCGCGCGACAGGAAGCCGGACAGCGGAATCGCGATCACTTCGGAGATCAGATAGGCGGTCTGCACCCACGACACTTCGGTCGAACTCGCCGACAGTCCGGCCTGGATGTCGGACAGCGATGCCGAGACGATCTGGATGTCCAGGATCGACATGAACATCCCGAACACCATGATGATGAAGGCAACCAGCCGCTTCGGCTGAATGCGCTCGGTCTCCGAGGCGCCGGTCATCATCGAAGGGGAAGCAGTGGTCGCGTTGGCCATGGGCTCATCGGGCTCCGAGCTTCAAACCGATGGTTCGAAGCTTCAAGGCAATCACTGCGGATGGATCATCATCGGCGCGTCGAGATCGGCGCTGCTGTCGGCATCGGTCGCGCCCTCACTGGTGTCGACGACAGTGTAGACCGACATGCCGGCGCGCAGCATGCCCTGCTTGGCGACGCTGGCAGGCACCCGGATGCGGACCGGCAGGCGCTGCACGATCTTGGTGAAGTTGCCGGTGGCGTTGTCGGGCGGCAGCAGCGTGAATACCGAGCCAGCCGCCGGGGAGATGCTGTCCACAATACCGGTGAATTTGCGGAAGCCGTAGGCGTCCACCTTGATGGTCACCCTCTGGCCCGGGCGAATGCGCTTGAGCTGGGTTTCCTTGTAGTTGGCGTCGATATAGACGCCCTCGAGTGGCACCACGTTGCCGAGCCGCTGGCCGAGCGTGACGTAGTCGCCGGTATTGACCAGGCGATTGGAGAAAGTGCCGTCGACCGGGGCGCGGACCGCGGTGAAACCGAGATCGCGTTCGGCCTTGGCAAGCTGGGTCTGCAGTTCGGCGAGTTGGGCGCGAGCCTCGACCTGCTGCGCCTTGGTGACATCGACATTGCTGTTTGCGGCGTCGTAAGCCGCCTGCGACGACCGCACCGCGGCTGCGCCCTGGTCCCGGCCGGCTTCGGAGACTTCGAAGGTCGCGCGCGACGCAAAGCCCTTGTTGCTTAGCGCCTGCTGGCGATCGAAATCGAGATCAGCTCGCTTCATGCCGGCTTCCGCAGAGACGAGCTGCGCCTTGGCCTGCTCGACCGCGCTCTCGGCCGCCGTGATCTGGCGGCCGATGCGTTCGATGGTTGCCTGCTGGGTTGCGATCCTGGTGCGCGCGGCGTCGACCGCGATGCGATAGTCGCCGTCATCGATCCGCAAGACCACGTCGCCGGCACGCACCAGCGCATTGTCACCCGGCAGGATCGCGGCGATGTGGCCCGCAACGCGAGCGCCGAGCATGGTGTTGTTGGCGCGGACATAGGCGTCGTCGGTCGCGATGTAGAAGCGTCCGACCATCAGGTAATAGGTAGCGTAGCTCGCGGCGGCGAGCGCCAGCAGGCCGACCACGCCGGTCATCACGAATTTGCGCTTGCCGGATTTCGGTGCCGCAGCGGCGACGGCAGCAGGCGCAGCCGCTGGTTTGTCCTCGGGCGTAGGCACGATCGGCGCCTCGGCGGGACCGCGCTTGGCTTCTTCAGCAGCATGAGCCGCAATTTGAGCTTTGGCCTGCTCGCCTGGATTGGCGGAGGCGTCGCGTGGCGACACGTCCTCGGCCGTCTCCGGCCCGGAACGGACGATGCGCGCGGCCTGGTCTCTCGCTGCGGCCATAATTGGCTTCCCCACAAAAAAATCCCGATGCGCGCACGGCCGAAACTCCGGCTTCGCGGGTCATCGTCGCGTCGAAAGGTAGCATTGACCGAACGGTTCGGTCAATCTATATTCCCGTGCAACGAACTATAATGCTTCGATTCTTACCCCGCGTATTTTGGGTTGAATTCTTTCCCGAGAAGCTAAACCAATGATTGCACCGTCCCCAAAGCCCCTCCAGCTCGTCGGCGAGGAAGACTCGTCGAAGCGCCGCCAGATCCTGGATGGCGCCCGCAAGGTCTTCATGGACCTCGGTTTTGACGGCGCCAGCATGGGCGAGATCGCGCGTGCCGCCGGAGTCTCCAAGGGCACGCTGTACGTTTACTTCCCCGACAAGGCCGGGCTGTTCGCGGCGATCGTCGAGGAGGAAAAGCTCGAGCAGAGCAAGACCGCCTTCAATTTCGATCCCGAACGCGACGTCGACACCACCCTCCCCGAGTTCGGCCGCGCCTATGTCGCGGTGCTCTGCCGTCCCGGCGGCGGCTCGGCGGTCCGCACCGTGATGGCGATCGCCGAGCGGATGCCCGAGCTCGGCAGCCGGTTCTATGAGCACGTGATCGCTCACACCATCGATCGCTTCGCCGCCTATCTGGAAGCGCGCACAACGCTCGGCGAACTTGCGATCGACGACTGCCAACTCGCAGCCTCCCAGTTCATGCAGATGTGCCAGGCGACGCTGTTCCAGGCGTTCATCTTCCAGGCCAAGCCGTCGCCGTCGCCCGAACAGATCTCCAGCGTGGTCGATAGCGCCACGCGCGTGTTCTTCGCGGCGTACCGGCCGAAGATGGGGTAACGCACCTAACGCTGCTCGCGAAGACATGCGCGCAATTGACGCACGGTCGCCGGCCGTTGCTGTGAGACGGCTCATACCGCGATCAGACATCGAACTATTACACCTCTGGTTGAACGGCCAGGAGGCCGGTTCGACAGCGCATCACGCGTCGCGCACAGCACCCGAGGTGTCACATGGCTTTCCTCTTCGCCAATACCCGCAGCATGAGTCTCAGCGATGCCCTCGCCAATATCGGCGAGCTCAAGGGCGTCATTGCCAACACGCTGAAGCAAAGCGGATTCACCGACGTCATCAACAACCCGTCCGAGGTCGCCGGAAACAAGAATGGCGTGCGCCTGTCGGTCCTGCATTTGCACATCGCCGGCCGGCAGTTCTGGCAGGTGTTCATGGCGGGCGGCGACACCGCCGCCACCCAGCAGACACTTAACGACGTCGTGAACAAGGTCGAACACCTCGCCTTCCTCTGAAGCAGAATCGAATTCGGTCGCGTCCGCGACCACGGTGCGCCCCCTCTCCCGCTTGCGGGAGAGGTAAGAGCGAGCCCCCCTTAGTTCGCCGCCGCGTTGATCTGCGCCGGCGCGCTCCGTTCGCCCTGCTCCAACTCCTCAGGCAGCCCCGCAAAACGGCGCAGCGCCTGCGCCATCTTCACGCGGCCGCCGACGCCGGTGATGATGACGTCGACCATGGTGTAGGACGAGTGGAATTGGCCGTGCGCCTTGAGCTGCTCGACCGGCACGCCAGCCTTTGCGAGCGCCTCGGCATAGGCGATGCCCTCGTCGCGCAGCGGATCGAACTCGCAGGTCACGACATAGGCCGGCGGCAGGCCCTCGAGCTTGCCGCGCAGCGGCGAGACGCGCGGATCGGTGCGATCGGCAGGCGAGCAGTACATGTCCCAGAACCAGAACATCAGCCCGCGCGTCAGGAAGTAACCCGTCGCATTGTCGACATAGGACGGCCGATCATAGCTGCAGTCGGTGACCGGACAGACCAGCAACTGTCCCGCGATGTCGGGCCCGCCGCGATCGCGCGCGAGCTGGCAGGTGACCGCAGCGATATTGCCGCCGGCACTCCACCCCGCGACCAGCACCGGCCCGGCGCGGCCGCCGAGTTCGGCGGTATGCGCGGCGATCCAGCGTGTCGCAGCGTAGCCGTCTTCGGCTGCGGCCGGGAAACGATGCTCGGGCGCGTGGCGGTAGCCGACGCTGACCACGATCATGCCGGTGCGCCGGCACATGTCGCGGCAGAACGGATCGTCTGACAACTCGTCGCCGAGCACCCAGCCGCCGCCGTGGAAATAGACCACGATCGGATGCGGCCCCGGCGTCGCCGGCCGGTACAACTTGTAAGGCAGCGGGCCTTCGGCCCCCTGCAGCATGCCGGTGCCGGTCTCGCCGACCGGCCGGCCGGCGGGTCGGCCCTTGTTGAACTCGTTGAGGAAGTCGCGCGCACCCTGCGCGCCCATCGTTTCGATCGGCGGCAGGTTCATTTCGCCGAGCATATTGAGCACCAGCCGCACGTCGGGCTGCAGCCGCACCACCTCGCCGTCATTGCATTGCGCAGCGACGCCGGGACCGCTCAGCTTGAAGCCCAGCATGCCGCGGCTCGCGACCTCGTTGCAGATGCTGCGGTACGGACCGACACCGCCGGTATAGGGCATCACACCCTGCGGCTTGCCGGGCACGTTGGCGCCCGTGTACCAGGTGTTGGCGAGCCGATGCAGCGTCAGCGTCGCGCAGTCGGCCATGTGCCGCTCCCAGCCGGCCTGCGCCGTCTCGGTCGCTTCCATGGTGGTGAAGCCGGCGTTGCGCACCTCAGCCAGACGATCGACCACCCAATCGACATGCTGCTCGATCGAGACCGCCATGTTCGACAGCACCGACGGGCTGCCGGGACCGGTGATCATGAACAGATTCGGGAAGCCTGAAACGGTGAGCCCGAGATAGCTCTGCGGCCCGTGCGCCCAGACATCGGACAACGACTTGCCGCCGCGGCCCGAAATCGGATGCACCGCCATGATCGCACCGGTCATCGCATCGAAGCCGGTGGCGAACACGATGACGTCGACATCGACGCTGCGTTTATCGGTGGTGATGCTGCCAGACGTGATCGCCTTGATCGGCTCCTGCCGCAGATTGACCAGCGTGACGTTGGGACGGTTGTAGGTCGCGTAGTAATTGGTATCGAGGCAGGGACGCTTGGCGCCGAACGGATGATCGTGCGGGCTCAACGTCGCGGCGATCTCCGGATCCTTCACGGCGCTGCGGATCTTCTCGCGGATCAGCTCGCCGACCAGCCTGTTGCCGTCGACGTCGACGCCCTGGTCGGCCCAGAGTTGTGTCAGGATGTGGACGAGGTCGCCGGCCGCCCACGCCTTCTCGAAGCGCGCGCGGCGCTCGGCGTCGCTTAACTGCCAGCTCACATCCATCTGCTGCGGATACGGCACGCCGGCCATCGACCAGCGCGCCTGCTCGCGATAGGCGGCGCGATCGGTCTCGAAGAAGCCCTTGCGATCGTCCGGCGCCGGGCCGTTGCCCGCGGGCAGCGCGAAGTTCGGCGTGCGCTGGAACACGGTGAGCTCTGCGGCTTGCTCCGCGATCAGCGGGATCGACTGGATGCCCGACGAGCCCGTGCCGATCACGGCCACGCGCTTGCCCTTGAGATCGACGCCGTCATGCGGCCAGCGGCCGGTGAAGTAGATCTGGCCCTTGAAATCCTTGACGCCGTCGATCTCCGGCGGTTTCGGCGACGAAAGGCAGCCGGTCGCCATGATGTAGTCGCGGCACGAGACTGGCGCACCATGGCTGGTCGCAATCTGCCAGCGCTCGCTGGAATCATCCCATGTCGCCTGGGTGACCCTGGTGCCGAAGCGGATGTCGCGGCGCAGATCGTAGCGGTCGGCGACGAAGCCGAGATAGCGCAGGATTTCCGGCTGGGTCGCGTATTTCTCCGACCAGGTCCAGGCCGTGTCGAGTTCCGGATCGAACGTATAGCTGTAGTCGATGGTCTGGATGTCGCAGCGCGCGCCGGGATACCGGTTCCAGTACCAGGTGCCGCCGACATCGCCGCCTTCCTCGAGCACAACGGCCGAGAAGCCGGCCTTGCGTAGCCGATGCAGGAGATAGAGCCCGGCGAAACCGGCGCCGACGACGGCGACGTCGACCTGTTGCGCGGTTCCGCTGGGCGTTGAGTCCGAAGCGCGTGCTGCGACTGCTGCGTCTTGCATGCCATATCCTCCCATGCGTTTTGATTTTGCCGGAAGGCTAGTCCTGCGCTTTCAGTTTGTCATCATGACAAATGCAATCTCCGGTCACCACATTTGTGGCGACCGGAGATTGCAACGCGGGATGCAGCGTGTAGACGCAACTGCACTACACCGACCGCATCAATCCGCCGTCGACACGGATGTTCTGGCCGGTGATGTAACCGGCGCCATCGGACGCGAGGAACGCAATCGTCGCCGCGATCTCCTCGGCCGTGCCGTAACGCTGCATCGGCACGCTCGAGCGCCGCTCTTCGTTTGCCGGCAGGCTGTCGATCCAGCCCGGCAGCACGTTGTTCATGCGGACATTGTCGGCGGCATAGCTGTCCGTAAACAGCTTTGTGAACGCCGCAAGGCCCGCCCGGAACACCGCCGAGGTCGGAAACATCGCGGTCGGCTCGAACGCCCAGGCGGAGGAGATATTGATGATGGTGCCTGATTTCTGCGCCTGCATGATCAGCGCCACGAGACGCGTCGGGCGGATCACGTTCAGCAGATAGACGTCGAGACCGGTGTGCCACTGCTCGTCGGTCAATTCCAGCACCGGCGCGCGCGGGCCGTGGCCGGCGCTGTTGACCAGCGCGTCGATGCGGCCCCAGCGCGTCATCACGCCGTCGACGGCGCGCTTCAGGTCGTCATTCGACCGGTTCGAGCCGGTGAAGCCGACCCCGCCAAGCTCATTCGCCAGCGCCTCGCCCTTGCCCGACGACGACAGGATCGCGACGTGGAATCCGTCCGCCGCGAGCCTGCGCGCCGCCGCGGCTCCCATGCCGCTACCGCCTGCGGTGACGAGCGCGACTTTTCCTGCTGCCATGATCGATGATCCCCGTTGATGACGAACCTGACGCAAGGTCTATCATCAGGGATCGCGAGGCGCGACACCCGGCCTGCCACGCGATATCAGCAGCTACTTCCTGACGATCTGCTTTGACGCGGCGTCGAACCTGGCGACCGGCCGGTCCATCTGCCAGAGTTCGACATCGTGGCTGTCGACGAGACGACTGGCGGACCTGATGGCGGCGTCATCATCGCCGCAGTCCATATTGACCACTGCAATCGGTCGGCTGTGCGCCCCGACGATATACGCACGATAAGCCATCATCTTCGCCTCCATAGGGCACGAACGTGGAAATGTTCGTCTCGAAGATGAGCGGAACGCCGTATGAATTCGAGAAGGGGCGCTGCGATACTTTGTAAAGATGGAATAAGTGCCGGCGCGCCGATCAGGACCGCCGCGATCACGCGCGCGGCGCATCCTTTAGCAGCTTGGTCACCGCTCTGACCAGTTGGTCGGGCGAGAACGGCTTTTGCAGCAGCACACTGTCGGACACGCCGCTGCCGCGTCCGCCAGAGATCGGATCGTGGGTCATTTTGCGCTTGACAAAATGCTCATAATTATTATTATCATAATTATGACGAAACAACCCCGTGCAGAGCGGCCCAGACCAGCCACCGGAGAGCCGCCGGCGCGGTCGGTGCGCCCGGATCCGAATATTTTCAAGATCGGCAAGGACGGACTTCCGTTGCCGCGTGTGGCTGCGCCGCTGGCGCGCCGGCTTCAGCAAATCTGCGCGTCCCTGATCGCCGAGGAGCTCGAAGGCAGCGGCGTCGTGCAGCTCGAATTCGCCATGTTGCGCTTCGTTGTCGATATGCCGGGCATCGAACAACGGCGCGTGGCCGATGCCATCGGCATCGATCGCAACAGCGCCAGCCTGATCAGCGACCGGCTTGAGCGCCAGGGACTGATCGTCCGCCGGATCAACGACACCGACCGGCGCGCCCGCGAGCTGCATTTGACCGGAAAGGGAACGCAGGTTTTTGAAACCCTGCTGCCAAAGATTCGGGCCGCGAATGACCGAATCCTATCGCCGCTCGCGGCGCACGAACGAACGCTGCTGATCGACTTGCTCGCCAAGCTGGTCGAGGGAAACGGCGTTCATGCACGACCCGGCGCTGGTCGCCGCAAGCGCGGCAGCGAAAGAGAAGGCCAGTTCGACGAATTTGCGTGAAGTGCGGGAGGCTCGACATGCGTCTATTGTCTCGCAGGCATTTCCTGGTTGGTACTGGAGCGGCGCTTGCAACCGGAGGCCGCGCACGGGCGAAACCGAGCGTATCCGGCATCGCAGCCAATGAGATCAAGCTCGGTACTACGGCATTCTACAGCGGTCCCGCCTCCGGCTCGGCGGCCTACGGACTGGCCCAGGCGGCCTATTTCCGGATGGTCAACGACCGCGGAGGCATCAACGGCCGCGAGGTCAACTTCATCTCGCTCGACAACGCCTTCAATCCCGCCAAGGCACTCGAACAGACTCGCAGGCTCGTCGAGGCCGACGAGGTCTTTGCCATCGCCGGCTCGATCGGAACGCCGACCAATGCCGCGACACAGAAATATCTGAATGATCGCGGCATCCCGAATCTGTTCCTGACCTCGGGCGCGGAACGCTTCAACGACCCAATCGCGTTTCCCTGGATCGTGCCCTTCTATCCGACGTTCATATCGCGTGGCATCCTGTTCGCGAAATTCGTTCTCCGCGAACGGCCCAGGGGAAGGATCGCGGTTCAATACGAGAACGACGATTTCGGCCGCGACTACCTCAAGGGTTTCGAACGCGGACTGGGCGATCGCGCGCAGCAGATGATCGTCCGGAAGACAAGTCATGAGCTGACCGAGGCATCGATCGACGCCCAGATCATGGACTTGAAGTCAGCGGGCGCGGACGTCCTGGTCCAGTTCACGCAAGCGAAATATAGCGCCCAGGGCATTCGCGCAGCTGCGGCGCTGGGATGGCACCCTCTGCACATCGTTGCGATCGGCTCTGCGGGGTCGACATTCGTTCCCGCCGGGGCCGCCGCGTCGAAAGGCGTCGTGACGGCGATCTGGGAGCGCCAGCCGACGGATCCGACTCAGGCTAACGAGATTGCCGTGGTCGACTATCGGGCGTTCGCGACCAAATACTTGCCGAATGTCGACCTCGACAATCTGTCGGCCGTGTCGGGATACGACAACGCCTGCATGATCGAACTCGTTCTGAAACGGTGCGGCGACGACCTCACGCGCGAAAATCTGCTGCGCCTGGCGACGTCATTGAATGGCGAGACGCCGCCGATGTTCATGGCAGGCATTGGCGCCCGCAATTCGCCGCGCGACTACCGTGCAATCCATCATCTTCAGTTGGCCCGTTTCGACGGTGTCGGCCTGGCCCCGATCGGCCGACCTGAACCGATCGACGGCGGCGACTAGGAAAGCGACAGGGAGACCGATCGCCATGACAACAAGTCCATCGGCCGAGATGTATCGCCTCATCAACGGCTACCAAATCACGCAGGCGATCTACGCCGCCGTGCACCTCGGCGTGGCCGACCAGCTGAAGGACGGTCCGCGTCCGAACGATGACCTGGCTGCCCGGATCGATGTCCACGCCGGTGCACTTTATCGTCTGCTTCGCGCGCTCGCAGCGGCCGGTGTCCTCCACGAGCATCCTGCGCGCAGCTTTTCGCTGACCCCAATGGGCGATTGCCTGCGGTCCGATTCATCCACGCCGGTCGGGGCATGGGCGGCGTTCGTCGGGCGGCCCTACATGTGGGGGGCCTGGGGCCATCTGCTGCACAGCGTGCGAACTGGAAACAACGCATTCACCGATCTCAACGGCAAGTCGGTCTGGCAATTCCGCGCCGAACATCCCGAAGAAAGCGCGATCTTCGATCAAGCGATGACGGCTCTTTCGAAGAACGCCACCGACGCGATCCTCAAGGCCTACGACTTCTCGCCGTTTCGGCTGATTGTCGACGTCGGCGGCGGACGGGGACAGGCGCTCGCCGGCATTCTCGCCGCGAATCCCGACATGCACGGGATCCTGCTTGACCAGCCCCATGTCGTCGAGAAGGCGAGGCCTCTTCTTGCGTCAGCGGGAGTGGCAGACCGATGCGAGATCGTTGCGGGCAGCTTCTTTGAAGCCGCTCCTTCCGGAGCGGATGCTTACATATTGCGGGCAATTCTGCATGATTGGGAGGATAATGAGGCGATCCTGATCCTGAGGGCCTGCCGTCACGCGGCGCGCGCGACCAGCAGGATTCTGATCATTGACCGCGTCATCGCGCCGCCGAACGAAGGGCTTATCGGCAAATGCTCCGACCTCAACATGCTGGTTTCGCCAGGTGGCCGCGAGCGAACGCGTGAAGAGTTTTCCGATCTTTGCAGCGCCACCGGCTTCGCGGTGGCCGGCGTGACGCCTGCTGGTCCCATGCTGAGCATAATCGAGGCACGCCCCTCTTGATCCAACCGCAAAAGCGCCGCTGCGCGCCGGAGATCGAAATCACACCCGCGGCGCATCCTTGAGCAGCTTTGCTACCGCCGCGACCAGTTGGTCGGGCGAGAACGGCTTTTGCAGCAGCGCGCTGTCCGGCACGCCCCTGGTCGGCCACTCCTCACCGCCACCGCCGGTGATGTAGAGCACGGGAAAGGCCGGATCGACCTCGCGGGCGCCGCGCGCCACGCGCCAACCATCGAGCCGGCCGAGCAGGCGGATATCGGTGACCAGCGCCGAGTATTTGGTCCGGAACGCTTTCAGCAGCGTCAGTGCTTCCTCGCCTGAGCCTGCGATCGCCGGCTCAAAGCCGCCGTCCTTCAGGGCGTCCTCCACCATCATCTGAAGGTCACGATCGTCTTCAATGACGAGAATGATCGGAGCGTCTTGCAAAGCTACCCCCAAAGGAAATCAGCCGGGCCCATCCGGCTCCGCAATTATATGCAGCCAAAAGTGGCCACCGTTTGCGCGGCGGCCCGGTAAAAATACGGATACGAGAGGCGCCCTACTCGTCCGTCAACTCGTCCTCTTCGTTGACCCCGGGCTTGCCCCGCGGGGCGAGCGGCCGGCGGCCAAGCGATCCTGTGGCATACGGTTCGCGCGCTGCATAGGGGCCGCGGCCACCGGCACGGGAGGCAACTTCCTCGCCCGAGACGGCTGACGGTTCGCAGATGATGCGGCGGCTGGCGCGGCGCATCAGGTCCACATGGATATGGTCGTAGTGATATTTGTTGGAGCCCGGCGCCAGCACCGTATTGAACTCCCGGCAGGCGGCGGCCTGGACGTCGCGCAGAAAGCCCTGCTCCTCCGGCATGCCCTTCCAGCCGTCCTTGACGCTGATCCGCCGGCCGTCGGCGAGCGTGAAGGCGGCGATATCGAGCGCGTTACCGAAGGCGTGCTCGGAAATATGCGCATTCGGATTGCCGTTCATGCCGCGGCAGGAATAGGCCGAGATCTGCTTGATCTCGACCACGCGCGCGCCGAACCAGCGCTGCGCCGCCGGCTGCACGGACTCGGCGAGCCAGTGCTCCAGCACCGAGACGATCGGGCACGCCAGCGTCGCCGTCGGCTTCACCGCGACCGGGCCGACCGCCATCACCTGGTTGCCGACGGGCGGACCGAGCCGCGGCGGCGGTGCCGCGTCCTGCGGCTGCTGAGAATAGGGCGCCGGTGAATAGGGCGCGGCCGCGCTGTCGCGCTGCGGATTGGCCGGCAGGCCCGGATAATACGGTCTGCCGCCTCTCGGCTCGGGCGCGCCTTCCGCCGGCAGGTCGATCTCTTCCTGCTGCGGGTCGACGCCGGGCGCAGTCAGCGAGACCGGCCCGTTCGGCTGAGCGCCATAGCCTGGCTGGCTCACGGCCTGGTTGGAATAAGGCGCCTGCGCGGGCGGCGGGCTCGCTTGCGGATTGATCGGCCAGCGCGGCTGGTTGCCGATCGGCGCTGGCGGACGCAAATCGTCGGCAAAGCCGTAACTCGAGCTGGCCTCCCCGAGCGCGGCAACCTTGAGCGGGAATTCCGCACCGCAGACGCCCGGACCTGCGATCGGGTCGATCCGAACGAGGTCGGCGCTCTCCTTCACGGCGCCGGATTTCAGGCATGCGGCCTCTGCCTCGGCCCGCCACGGCTCGCGCTCGGCGGTCTGAAACAGACCGCGCCCGCAACCAGCCAGCGAAACAAGGACAAGGGAGCCGACGAGATACAAACGAACTCCACGCGTCATGCGCGCAGGTTCACCGAATTTATTTAAGGACTCTTCAACGCATTGAATTCACGTCTCTTTAACCATGCGGCGGAACCCGGCGCCGCATTAGAGATGGCAGGATGGACAGCAGTGCTGACTTTTTTGGCCGGGAACGTCTTGCTAACTTCGTGGTTAATACGGGCAGCGTGTGAGCCAAGGGAGCTTCCCAATGGATTTCGCGAGTCCTCTGCTGAACAAGCTGGGCATTGTGGCTGCGTACGTCGCGCTCGCCTTCGTCGGCGCCATCATCCTCGGCGTTTTCTAGAGGTCGGATCATATCTGGATTTTCGCGCCCGGCGGCCGCACCCGCCGGGCGCGTTGTTGTTTGGGCCACCCATCATTGCGAGGAGCTCGCGACAAAATTGCAAAGCAATTTTGCGCTGAAGCGACGAAGCAATCTATGCCTCCGCACGTGCGGCTCGATGGATTGCTTCGCGTTGCTGGCAATGACAGGGATAGATCTGCGCAGACAATCAAAAATTCGAGCAGCTCGACCCGGTGATGCCGCCGATCTTGAAGTCGTGGCACACCAAACCTGGATCATCAGGATCGGGATAGCCATCGTCGGGCTTGGCACGCTCGCGCACCGTGTGGCTGAAGCGCCAGCCGCGGGCGCGCATGCAGGTCTTGTATTGGATTGACGTCGCCGTGCCGTTCTGTGGGGCGCCGACTTGCGCATCGCAGGATGCGGTATCGACGTGCAGCGCGTCGTCGCTGCGTTTCTGCTTCAGCATGTCGGTGTAGATGTCGTTGTCGGCATGGGCGGCGACGGCGCTGCCGAGCAGCAGCAGCGCAATCAGGCTCAGGCGTTTCATGTTGGCCTCCATCGCTTCGGAAAATGCGTTGACCTCTATCGGTCGCGCGCGACGGAGCCGCCGGTTCGAACCCGGTCGATTACAAATTGGACATTTGCCAGGTCAGGACCGCGGCTCGGGCTGGCTCTGCCGCTGCGTGATCACGCGCTGCTGCTGCGGTGTGCGCGAGACGCGGGTCCAGTCGGCCGTTGTGCAATAGAAGCGGCCGAGCGCGCAGGCTGCGACCCGCATCCTGTCCGGATCAGTCAATTCGATCGTGCCGTAATAAGTGTTGCCACTATCATGGCTGTAGATGTTGCCGCTCCACTGCGCATCCTGCTTTGGCTTCATGTTGATCAACACCGCTTCGCCCAAATCGCGCGTCTCGCGATCGACCGCGTAGCCGCACAGCGCACGGCCGCAGACGCGGATGCGCACCAGGTTGCTGGCTTCGGTCTGCCAGTCCCCGATCGGGCCTTCGACCGGTTCGTCCTCGGGCTCGCGCGACACGCGCACGACCTGCGGCACCGGCCGCGCGGGCTCCGCCGGTCGCGCCAACGGCGGTGGAGTTGGTGGTGGTGGTGGCGGCGGAACGACAACAGCGGGCGGCGGAGCGATGACCACGCGCGGCGGAGGTGCAGGCGCCGGTGGCGCGGCGATCGGCGGCAATGCGACAGGAGTGGGCTTGTCCACGACGACCGGCGGCGGATTGCTTGCAGGCGGCACGGCCGAAATCGCTTCAGTCGCTGCAGATGCCGCCGTCGGCTTCGTCACGCGAGCATCATCGCGCCTGAATGCGCCATCGACCGATACGCAAGAGAGCGAGCGGCACCGCACCGAGTCGATATGGATCCGATGGCCGCCGATCGAAAACGAGATGCCATTGCCGGCATGGGCGGACGGACTGAACAGTATCAACGCGGCGAGCAAACAGAAGCGCTTCATCGAGGCCTCCTCGGGTATCGGTCAACACGCTAGCCGCGAGGCGCTCACGGTGCTGTGAGCTGAGTCACGCGCCCATTTGTCCGACGAGCGCGGCCCTGTGACTCGGGTCACAGAAGACGGCGCCCACGGCGCGTAGCGTCCGCGCAGATCAATGCACCCCGCCGTTCACGCCGAAGGAGGCTCTCATGAAAAGGCTCGTTGCAATCGCTGCGCTGCTGATGGCCACAACCTCCGCTTATGCCGGCGGCTCCGGCATCACCGTCCAGATCGACGGCCAGCGCATCCGCGTCGAGGCGCCCAGCAACTGCAACGCGCTGTCCTGCATCCGCATCTCGGCGCCGGGCTACAACGGCACGATCGGCAACATCAATCTCAAGGGGCTCGGCTCGAAGAGGGACGACGACGACGATGCTGCGTCGGCGCCGCCGCCTCCGGCCGCGTCGGCGCCGGTTCAGGCTGCAGCGCCGCAACCGGCCGCACCGGTTGCGTCCTATGTCGCGCCGCCCCCTCCTTCTGCTCCAGCCGCGAGGGTCGCGACCGCGGCACCTGCGCTGGTTGAGGCCGCGCCCGCACCTGCCCCTGTCGCAGCGCAACCCGCGCCGCTGCCGCAACCTGCTCCCGTCGCCGCAACAACGGCACCAACTCCGACCGGACCGATCGGCATTTGGGCCACCGAAGAGAACAAGGGCAACGTCCGTGTCGAACAGTGCGGCGTCAATCTCTGCGGTTATTCCGTCAAGACCAACGCGCGAATCCTGATCAACATGAAGCCCGACGGCAACAAGTGGAGCGGCCGCATCCACGATCCCGACTCCGACCGCAACTACGACTCGACGATCGCGATGAAGGGCCCCGACGCGATGCGCGTACAGGGTTGCGCCTTCGGCGGCATGTTCTGCGGCGGCCAGACCTGGAAGCGGGTCAGCTAAGGTGCCAATTCCGGACCGGCCGGTGTCGGCTTCCAGCCGACAACAGCCGGTAAGCGGGCATCGAATGTGAATGCCGGCCCTGACGACCCAATGAAGCAGTCCGGTCCTGACTGTCGCCGCTTCATGCGGATCACCTGAAGCAGTATAAGAGTCGCACTGTCGAGGTTGAATTGAACCTGCGGAGCGGCTGCGATGGCGTTGACGGCTCTTGATCTTGGCCTCCGCGGTGCGGTGGTTGGGCTGTTCCTGGTGGTTTGCGCGGTCCTGCTGCTGCGCTACACCACGGTCCACCGTGCCGCGAGCCTGGGTGCGGCGATGGGCTTGGCCGGCGCGGCCTACGCGATTTCGACTGCGCCCTTTTTCCCCACCTGGTCGTTCGGCTGGAGTTCACCGTTCGTCGCGCTCGGCATGAGCTCTCCCGTGATCCTGTGGCTGTGGGCGCGGATGATCTTCGACGAGCATTTTGCGTTGCGCCCCTGGCATGCGGCCATCTGGGTGCTGATGGCCGGCCTCGGCGTCGTGGCCTTCAACGGCTGGACCAGTTGGCCCGACCTTGCAGCGACGTGCGGACGCCTGCTGGCTGCAGCGTCGATCGCCTTCGCCGTTCTGGCGATTGCGCAGACGGCGAAGGGATGGCGCAAGGCGATCACGACAGCACGCGGCCGGCTGCTGGTCGCGCTGCTGATCGGCATCAGCAGCCAGATCGTGCTCAGTGCTTCCGCAGGGCTCGCTGGAATTCCAAACCGGTCGATCAGCCTGACCGTCGCCTGCGGCCTCGGCGCGTTCGCGCTGCTGTCGATCTGGATGATGCTGTTTGAGCCGCCCGAAAGCCAGCCGGCCGTGGCTGGCGCGGGCGGCGGAAGCGGCGAAGTCGGCCGGACATCCGGGTCGTTCGTACGCATTAGCCCGCAGGCAACGGACCGCGCCTCGCTCCATCGCCTGGAATACCTGATGACAACCGAACGGACCTACCGACAGGAAGGGCTGACCATCGGCGTGCTGGCGGTCCGGCTCGGAGTGCCGGAATACCGGCTGCGAACACTGATCAACGACGGCCTCGGTCACCGAAACTTCAACGCCTTCCTCAATCGCTATCGCATCGACGAGGCCAAGGCGGCGCTGGCCGATATCGGCCAGGCCGAGGTTCCGGTGCTGACGATTGCCCTGGATGCCGGGTTCCAGTCGCTCGCGCCGTTCAACCGGGCGTTCAAGGCGGACACCGGATTGACGCCGACAGAATTTCGCCGAAAGGCGGCTACCGGGCAAAACATCCACGGCGAAGCGAAAATCGCCCGTATGAACTGACAATTCGCTCCTCGATTTCAGAATTCAATAGGCCTGCAGCCGCGCGATCTGCCTAGGGTGTGCCGTAACGAATCCGCTTCGGGACCTCGCAGGTGAATAGGGTTGCAGTATTGGCCGCAATGACGCTGGGCCTTATGGCTCAGCCTTCCGTGGCCATTGCGGCCGCGGCCGCGGTGACGTGGCAATGTCCTGACGGCTATCAGGTCCATGACGGCCTCAACGTCGATTTTCCCCACAAGGGGATGAAGCGGTCGTTCTGGGTCTACCCTCCAGCCGAAGCCATGGCCCCCGCGCCGGTATGGGTGCCGCTGACCGGCACGGTCGAATCCACCAACGACAACCTCACTGCGCCGCGCAGCGGCGCCAACGCGCTGATGGCGCAACAGGGTTTCATGGTGATCGGGCCGGTGCGGCAATGCGCCGACGGCGATCCGACCTATGCCGGTCCGCGCTGCAACGGCCCCGGCGCCGACGGCTGGAATTGGAAGCCATGGAACGAGGGCCGCGCGGCCAACGCTAGCGGCGAACCATGGAAACAGGACGCCGGTCCCGACGCCAGCTTCTTCCAAGCGGCGATCCAATGTGTCGGAACCAGATGGAAGCTCGATCCTGAGCGTTTTTATATCGGCGGCATCTCCTCCGGCGGCACCATGACAAACCGGGCGCTGCTGTTCGATTCAAACTTCTGGGCCGGCGGCATGCCGATCTCGGGCGAATGGTATGTCACGCGTGCCGACGGCACCGGCCTCGCCTTCAACGACGCACGCGATTTCGTAGCCGCCAATCCCACAAAGATCATGCAGGGCCGGGTCGGCCCCTACCCGCTGCCGGCGCGGCTTAGACCGATGATCGTCATCACGGTCTGGGGCGGCGACAAGGATCTGTGGAATTGCGGCCCGTCGATCGGCCTGTGTGCGGACTACCGCCCGTCGACCCAGGCGAGCTCCAACTTCTTTGCGAGCCAGCCTGATGTGGTTCATGTCGCGTGCAGCTCGACCCACGGACACATGTGGCCGCAGATCAATACCCAGGCCTTCAATGCCTGGGCCCTGAAGACGATGGCGTCACATCCAAAGGGCGCGAGCCCAAAGGATTTCGTCCTCACGCCGCCTCCGGACGGCTATCAATGCCGCATCGGCGCCTTCACCGATCACTATCCGGAGCGGGGTTGATCGCATGGGCATCTCGCGCGTGAGCAAATGGTTGTCGACACTGTTGGCGTTGGGCGGCTGCGTGGTGCTGCCTGTCACTGCGGCTACCGCCGACGCGCGGGGCAAGGCGCTCTACGAACAGCGTTGCGCCGGCTGTCATGATCGCGCCAGCGATCGCACGCCATCGCGCGAGATCCTGTCGCGGAATCCGCCCGCCTTCATCCTCAGCGCCATGAGCCAAGTCATGGCGCCGATGGCGGCCGGCCTGTCGCAGGACGAGATGAAGGCCATCGCGCTCTACCTCAGCGCCGCCGCGCCTCAACCCGGCGATCCCAACCCGAACGCGATCTGGGGGCCTTCGTCCGCGCAACTGCCGCTCGACGGCCCCAAATGCGAGGGACCGCCGCCGCCAATCGATCTGTCCAGCCCGCAATGGAACGGCTGGTCGCCGCGGCCCGACAACGCCCGCTATCAGCCTGATCCCGGCTTCACAAAGACTGACGTGCCGCGGCTCAAGGTCAAATGGGCGTTCCACTATCCTGGCTCGAAGAACGGCCAGGCCACCGTGATCGGCAACCGGCTTTATGTTACCAGCATGTCAGGGGCGGTCTATGCGCTCGATGCGCGCTCGGGCTGCGTCTACTGGCGGTTCGACTCGCTGGCGGCGACGCGGTCGAGCGTCTCGATCGGCGGAATCGCGAACCGGCCGGGCCACCGCACCGCCCTCTACTTCTCGGACTGGACCAAGAGCGCGGTCGCCATCGACGCCGAGACCGGCGAGCCGATCTGGCGCGCCAAGGTCGACGATAGTTCCGGACTGCAGATGACGGGATCGCCGACACTCTATGATGGCGTCCTGCTGGTGCCGATCTCGACCGGCAACGAGGCGTTCGCCCGCAACGACGACTATGTCTGCTGCAAGTTCATCGGCTCGCTGGTCGCGCTCGACGCCAACAGCGGCGAGATTCTCTGGAAGACCTACACGACCGACAAGAAGCCTGAGCCCTATCGGCTGAACGCCAAGGGCAAGCAGATGTGGGGGCCTTCGGGCGGCTCGATCTGGAGCGCACCGACGATCGATCCGGCGCGCGGCCTGATCTATGTCGCGACCTCCAACTCGCATACCGACGCCTTCCATGACGGCGCCGATGCCGTGATCGCGATGGATATCAAGACCGGTGCTGTCAGGTGGAAGAACCAGCTCCTGAAGGACGACAATTACATCATCGGCTGCCCCGCCGCCGCCAACTGCCCGCATCCCGTCGGACCGGATTTTGCGCTGGGCGACTCCGTGATCCTGCATACGCTCAAGGACGGCAAGCAGATGCTGATCGCCGGCCAGAAGTCGGGCGACGTCTACGCGCTCGATCCCGACGCCGACGGCAGGATCATCTGGCGCCATCGTTTGAGCAGCGGCAGCTCGCTCGGCGGCGTGGAGTTCGGCTCGGCGGCGGACGGGGACAATGTCTATGTCGGCATTTCCGACGTGGTGAATTTTCGCGATCCCAAGCCCGGGCTGACCGCGATCCGCATCGCCGACGGCACAATCCTGTGGAACATTCCTGCGCCCCGAACCGCGTGCCGATGGACCAACATCTTCTGTTCGGGCGCCATCTCGATGGCAATCACCGCGATCCCCGGTGTGGTGTTCGCCGCCTCGATGGACGGGCACTTTCGCGCTTATGCCGCGGCGGACGGCAATGTCATCTGGGACTTCAACACGGCCGCCGACCCCATCAACGACGTGCTCGGCAAGCCGGCCTATGGCGGCGTGATGGATGGCGCGGGACCGACAATCGTGAACGGCATGGTCTATGTTCATTCCGGCTATGCCGGACGCTCGACCGCCAACATCTATGACCTCAAAGGCAGGGAAGGAAATTTGCTGATCGCGTTTTCGGTCGACGGCAAATGATCCAAGCATCGCGCGCGTGGCATGCGTGTCACGCGGCCAGCAGAACGGAGTCCAACGGCCCATGAAAAACTTCCTCAACGCGGCCAAGCTGCTGCTGCTCGACCTGGCGTCGACCTTTGTCTTTCTCGTCCTGTTCCTGCTGACGCACAATACGGCGCTTTCGGTCGGCCTCGGCATCGCCTTCGGCGTCGCGCAGATCGGGCTCCAGTTCGTCCGCCGAAAGCGGATCGAGACCATGGAGTGGCTGAGCCTGTTCCTGGTCGTCACTGCGGGCACCGCGACGCTGCTCACCCATGATCCCCGCTTTGTGCTGATCAAGCCGAGCGTGATCTACGCGATCGTCGGCGTCGTGATGCTCAAGCCCGGCTGGCTCAATCGCTATCTGCCCGAGATCGCAAAGACGGTCATCCCCGACGTCGCCGTCGTGGTCGGCTACGCCTGGGCGGGGCTGATGTTCGTCTCCGCCGCAGTGAATGCGTTCGTCGCGTTGACGAGCGACATCGCGACATGGGCCGTGGTGATGCCGATCTACGGCATCGTCAGCAAGGTGGTGGTGTTCCTCGGCGGATATGCCGCCATGCGCATGATCGCGCGGCGGCGCATCTACGCCATGCCGGCCGCCGAACGGGACGCCGTGCTGGCCCTCGACGGTCGCGCCGCCACCGCGTCGCCATGACGGGCGGGCTTCGCGCACGCGGCCGGTGCGTGGTTAATGAAACAAAGCAGCGTGCGACGAAACCGTTTTCCCCTCCCGACGAAGAATTGCGGAAACGAAACCTCCCTAGTGATCCCGTCCGACAGCGCGCCGCTCTGGCGCGATGACCAAGGGGGATATTATGGCTTTCACCGCGTCTGCGCTTCGTCACGGCAAATTGCTCGCCGCAACCGCCTTCACGCTCGGTCTGCTGACCTCGGCGTCCTATGCCTACACGGAGGAGCAGCAGCAGATGTGCACGGGCGATGCGATGCGGCTGTGCAGCGCCGAGATTCCCGACGTCGATCGCGTCACCGCCTGCATGGTCCGCCAGCGTGCGCTGCTCAGCGACGGCTGCAAGGCCGTGTTCCGCTACGAGCCGCCGGCAGCGGCCGCGCAGCCCGCGAATTATTCCCCCGCGGGCAAGCCCGCGAAGCCGCTCAACATCGCCCCGCACAAGCGCGGCTGAGCAATTCCTGCGACGGATCGAATAAGTACCGCGTTGCCCTGGCCGGGAACGCGGTGCTTGATCGTCACGGCCTGCCATGACAACAAGGCAATGCCGTTCATACGGCATTCAGCCTGACACGGCTCAATTGCCGTTCCGTCAGGGGCTTCCCGGGAATCGATGGTGATGCGGCGCAGGCTGTCTTTCGCGCTTCTGCTTGGTGCCGGCTTCATCATGGGCTGGCAGGCGCAAGCCGTCGCGGCGCCCGAAGTGATTCAACTGGCGCAAGCGCAGCCATCTGCACAGGCACCTTCGTCCACCACCCCGGCACCAAGCGCGACGCCGGCGACACCTGCACCCGCGACTCCGCCAGCGGCGGCCGCGACGCCCGAGCCGATCGGCAACGTCGCAACGTTGACCGGCACCGCCACGGTCACCCGCAACAAAATCACGACGCCGCTGCAAATCCGCGACGACATCTATGCCAATGACGAGGTCGCGACCGCGGCGACGTCGTCGCTCGGCATCACCTTCAACGATGCCACCACCTTCAACCTGCGGGCCAACGCCAAGATCACCATCGACAGCTATGTCTATGAAGACGGCGGCCAGCAGAACAACGCGCTGTTCAACGTCGCCAAGGGCACGGCGGCCTTCGTCGCCGCCGCCGTCGCCAAGACCGGCAACATGAAGATCTCGACGCCGACGGCAACGCTCGGCATCCGCGGCACCACGGGCCTCGTGGAGGTGCCGGAAGGCGCGACCGCGACCAGCGACAATATCGGCATCAAATTGTATCCCGACCCCGACGGACACGTCGGCCGCATCGAGGTCGCCGACCGCAGCGGCGCCTCGCTTGGCGTGCTGACGCGCGGCGCGAGCGGTTTTGCCATACGCCCCGGCACCGGCGGCGCCCGCTTCGCCGCGGTGCCGCTGACGATCTCGCCGCAGCAGATGGCGCGCGACCAGGGCTTTGTGCGCGCGGTGCACAGCGCGCAGACAGTGGGACGGCAGGTCGTCAGCGAACAGCGCGACTTCCGCCGCGCCAATCCGGACTTCCGTCGCGCCAATCCGGCCGCGCCCTATCCGAACCGCGGCCAGCCGGCGCAGCCGTCTCAGCAGCGTCAGAACGGATTGCCGGGCCAGAACCGCAACGCGCCACAACAACCGGGTCAGCCGAACCGTCCCGGCCAGCCGCAGCAACCGGGCACGCCCGGCCGGCAGGGCTCGCAGCAGCAGCCGGGCACGCAGCCACAAGGCGCCGCACAGCACAGCCTGCCCGGCCAGCCCGGCGGCACGGCGCTGCCGCGCACTCCGGGCGCGCAGCCTCCGGCGGGACAACAGCCGGCGGGACAGCAACCTGCTCGGCAAGAACCTGCTCGGCAGGGCAGTGCAACACAGCCGAGCGGTGTACAGCCGGGAAGCCCGCGCGCGCCGGCAGGCACGCAGCCGCCGGGCGGTGTGCGGCAGCCCGGTGCTCCGCAGCAAAACGGCGCGCTGCCACCATCGGTTCGCCCGCAAGGCCAGCCGCAACCATCAGGCATTCAGCAGGCTACACCCGGCGCACCACGGCCTGGCGTGCAAGGACCGGCCGTGCCACGACCCGGCGTGCAGCAACGGCGCCCACCTGCACCGAAGGCTGCAAAGCCTCCGCCAAAGAAGCGCAAATAAGAGAAAGTCCGGCTCAGACCGCGCGGCCCAGCCAGTCCCGGACCCGCTGAATGAGGTTTCGACGCACAGCGTTCGCCGGGGCGATCGCGACCGGCTCGACGGCAGGTGCGAATGATGGCGGCTCTGCAGGCGCGACCGCGTCGATAGCCTGCTCCGCCTCGATGATTTCGCCTGCCTCGACCACGTCGTCCGGCACCATCGCCGGCGCGTCCGGCTCGGTCAGCGCCGCGGGCATCTCCTCGACCGGAGGCGCTTCCTCGACCACGGGCGTCTCCCCAACGGCCGGTGGCACCACGGGACCGCGGCCGCGGCGCTTCTCCGCCGCTGCGGCCCGCGCGCGGGCACGCCGCACGCTCTCGTCACGCGCCGCGGCCTGCAGCGCGATCGGGCCGACATTTTCCAGGAAGGCGCGCTCATAGCCGCGCGACAGGCGGTCGAGCGCGTCCTTGAGCGGCAGCCAGTCGACCGCCCGGATGTCGTTCATCAGCTCGCGCACCGGCCTGTCGCCGGCATCCATCCGCCAATAATGCACCACCTTGGAGCGACCGCCGGACTCGTAGACCAGCGTGCCGATGAACTCGTGCACATCCACGTCGTGGCCGGTTTCCTCGAGTACCTCGCGCTCGGCGGCATCGCGCGGCGTCTCGCCGTCATCGAGCTTGCCCTTCGGCAGCACCCATTCATTGCGCTTGCGCAGGCGCACGACCGCAAAGCGCGGCGGCGCGTCTCGCCGCAGCACAATGCCTCCCGCCGCCAGAACAGGCGTCCGTGCCATCTCGTGTCCTAAGTGTTTGCGATCTTACAATCTTCTCGGACGATCGCGCCGATATAAAGACACGCGACAGAAAAATCGAGATCAGACCAGAGGTTTTCGCAGCAGCGGCTCACCGCATTTGATCCGCGTTCCCTCCGCGATCATGTCGCAGAATTCGAAATTGCCGGGCGCTAGCACGATGATGGTCGAGCCGTGCTCGAACCAGCCGAGTTCGTCGCCCTTCTTCACCTGCGCGTCGCAGGGAAGATCGACCGGGCCCCGCGTCTGCGCATTCAACGTGATGTCGAGGAAATGCAGGCGGAGGCTCGCCACCAGGATGGCGGCGACCGGAACCAGCGTCAGCGCCTCGCCGGTCGCAAGTTTCGCGCGCAGCACCGCGCGTTCGTTCTTGCAAAAGAGACGCTCGACCCGCTTCAGCGCGATCGGATTGACGTTCCAGACGTCACCATGAATAAACGTGACCTTGTCGATCGCAAGGTCCGCGGGCGCGTGGAAGCGGTGGTACATGCTCGAGGTCAGCCGCAGCGTGACGAAGCGGCCGTTTTTGTGCTGCTCGACCAGATCAGGATCGCCGAGCAGATCGAGCAGCGAATAGGGCGCGCCCTTGACCTGGAACAACTGCCCGTCCTCGATCCGCCCATGCGCGCCGACGATCGCGTCCGAGGGGCTGGCGATGATGGCAGGATCGGCTGCGACCGGACGCAGGCCGGGCTTCAGCTCGCGGGTAAAGCAGTCGTGCAGGCTCCTGAACTCGGTCTTTTTCGCCTCCGACAGGTCGAGGTCGGAGAATAGCCGCCAGCAGGCGATCGAGGCGTCGCGCACCAGGGGGTTCTCGATCTTGGAGAACCAGCCCATGAACCGGGTCACCGCCGCCCGCGGAATCCGGTTGGTCAACAGGAAATTGAGGTCTTCCTGCTGGGTGAACGCCGCGATCAGGCCCTTCGCTGTCATGAATTTGTTAGATGGTGACGCTAGCGCTTCTGTCATGGATTCATCCCTTCCGATTCTCTCGCTGTCCGCCGCCGCGCTTGCCGGCGCCGCCGCAGCCTTCCCCAAAGTCAAGGCACGGCTTGCCCTGTCGCGCGCCAAGCACCGCTCGCTGACCGGACATTCCAAGATGTCCAAGATGGTGGCGCGCCTGGTGCCGCACTACGAATTCGACATCGACGATTTCTTCCGCTCCGACGGTGCGCCGTCCGAGGTCGCAATGCAGCGCCAGGACGGCTTCTTCCGTCTCGCCGGCATCTACCAAGACCGATACCCCAAGGGCCGCGCGCTCACCGCCGAGGTCTCGGACCGCATCTCGGACCTGCAGTTCACCGAAACCTACCGCGTGCCGTTCCAGTACAGCCGCCTGGTGCGCGAACACCTGAACACCTCGGCCTTCGTGCAGGCCTCGAACGGCGTCACCGTCACCGACCCGGACGGCAATGTGTTCTACGACCTGACCGGCTCCTATGGCGTCAACATCTTCGGCAACGACTTCTACAAGGAGTGCATTGCCGAGGGCGAGAAGCGCGCGCAGGCGCTCGGCCCCGTGCTCGGCCCCTACCACCCTGTGATTGCCGACAACGTCAAGCGGCTCTGCGACATCTCCGGCCTCGACGAAGTCTCGTTCCACATGTCCGGCACCGAAGCGGTCATGCAGGCGGTGCGGCTGGCGCGCTACCACACCAAGCGAACGCATCTGGTTCGGTTCGCCGGCTCCTATCACGGCTGGTGGGGCGAGGTGCAGCCCGGCGTCGGCAATCCAGTCTCGCCGCACGAGACCTACACGCTGGCCGACATGTCGGACAAGACGCTGCACGTGCTGCGAACCCGCAAGGACATCGCCTGCGTGCTGGTCAACCCGCTGCAGGCGCTGCATCCGAATTCCAACGCGCCGGGCGATTCCGCCCTGGTCGACTCTTCGCGCTCCTCGCGATACGACCGCGCCGCCTACACCGAATGGCTGGCGAAGCTGCGCGAGGTCTGCACCGAGCGCGGCATCGTCTTGATCTTCGACGAGGTGTTCGTCGGCTTCCGCCTCGCCGCCGGCGGCGCCCAGGAATATTTTGGCGTCAAGGCCGACATGGTGACCTATGGCAAGAGCCTCGCCGGCGGCCTTCCCGTCGGCGCGGTCTGCGGCCGCAAGGATCTGATGCGGCGCTTCCGCGACGACCGCCCCGCCGACGTCTGCTTTGCCCGCGGCACCTTCAACTCGCATCCCTATGTGATGACGGCGATGGACGAGTTTTTGAGCCGGCTCGCCAGCCCGAACTTCCGCTCGATCTATAACGGCCTCGACGAGACCTGGAACGGCCGCGCCACCACGCTGAACGACCGCCTCGCCGCCGAGGGGCTTCCGGTGCGCGTCGGCAACATCTCGTCGATCTGGACCGTCGGTTACACCGAGCCGTCCCGCTACAACTGGATGCTGCAATATTACCTGCGGGCCGAGGGCCTGGCGCTGAGCTGGGTCGGCACCGGCCGGCTGATCTTCAGCCTCAACTACACCGACGCCGACTTCACCGAGGTTGCCGACCGCTTCGTCACAGCTTGCGACAAAATGAAGCGCGACGGCTGGTGGTGGCACCAGGAAGGCCTCACCAACAAGAACATCAAGCGGCAGATCCTGAAGGAGATGCTCGCGGTGAAGTTCAAGCGCTAGAAGCTCGCACCGCTGTCTCGCCCCCTCGCCCCGCCCTTGCGGGGAGAGGGTTGGGGTGAGGGGCTGTCTCCACAACATCGGTGACAGACGGACTCGCGGTGAGCCCCCCTCACCCGGATCGCATCTGACGATGCGACATAGCCGAAGCTTTGCTTCGGCGTCCTTTGAAACGGCCGCCAAAGGCGGCCTATGCCTCTCCCCGCACGCGGGGCGAGGTGAAGCGTGCGCGCTGGCGAAGAGATTCAAACCGAAGCTATCCTTGTGAAGCCCTAAGACGGTGATGCCCGGGACTAGCCCGGGCATGACGCAATTCGAAGACGTTGGGTTCAACGATCAGGCGTGCTTGACGTGCTTCTCGAGGCCCGGATCGATCAGCTCGCCCTTCATCAGGAAAAGCGGCGCCTTGTGATAGAGCTTCAGGTCGTGGAAGGGGTCGGTGATGATCTTGGTCATCCAGACCAGGCCGGTCTCGATGTCGCGGATGAAGAACAAGTGGATAGTGCGGAACAGCAAGCCGCCGACGCCGACCGCGAGCCAGATCTTGGCCACCTGACGGGCGAAGTCCGTCATACTCACCCACGGCTTGAACAGGCCGAACAGGGTCGGATCGAAATACAGCACCATCGGCGAAAGCGCCCAGATCGCCATCAGCACGACCTTGCGCTGCAGATTGTAGCCGACCTTGATGTCTTCCTTGTGCTCGTGGGTCGCGTGGTTGACGTGGTCGTAGCCCTTCGGCTCGAAGAAGAAGTGACCGGCCTGGCGCGACGTCATCGAGACCAGCCAGCCGACCAGCGCCGACACCACCGGATCGAAGAACAGCATCACATAGGCGAACAGGAAACTCAGCGCGCTGACGAAGTGCAGGCTCTGGTTGATCCGGCTGTGATGATAGAAGCGGTGGTCATCCCAACGCTGGGTACGCAGTTCTTGCAGGAAATTCTTGATCATTGGTTCCCCCAACATCTTTCGGAACTTGGTTTACAGGGATTCGATGTACGGCGTGTGACATCATCATAATGACATATAACGATGTGCAGCGACGCCTTGACGCAACGGGTGCGGCCTCATCGCGAGGCGCTTGCGTGAAGCAAGCCCCCCGCGGGGTGAGAGCCGCCGCGAACCTCAGGCCGCCTTGGCCACGTCCACCTTGCGGAAACGGACCAGCGAGAAGTGGCCGAGTGGCGGGATCAGGCGGCGCTCGGCGAGCTCCATGCCGTTGGTGCCGGCCAGCCATTTGGTGTAGCGCGACCAGGCGAACTCGGCGGTACGGAAGCCGAGCGGACGCACCACCGGCTGCAGCTTCTGCTCGATGAAGCGGCGCATGCCGGCGTCGGCGCTGACACGGGTCAGGATGATCAGCTCGCCACCCGGACGCACCACGCGGGCGAACTCATCGAGCGCCACTTCCGGGTTCGGCACCGCTGTCACGACATACTGCGCCATCACCACGTCGAACGAATTGTCGGGGAATTCGAGCTTCTCGGCGTCCATTACCGCGAGCCCCTCGACGTTCTTCAGGTTGTATTCAGCGACCCGCTTCTTGGCCTTGTCCAGCATCGCTTCCGAAATGTCGGTGCCGAAGATGCGGACGTTCTGGCTGTAAAGCGGCAGCGAGATGCCGGTGCCGACGCCGACCTCGAGCACGCGGCCGCCGATCTTGTTGGTGGCCTGGATCGCGGCCTGCCGGCCCTTGCTGAACACGCCTCCGAACACCAGGTCGTAAATCGGCGCCCAGCGGTCATAGGCCTGCTCGACCGTCTCGCGGTCGAAGTCCAGGGGACGGTTGGCGTCGAGTTTGATGATATTTGCCATAGATGGTCTCTCGTTCGGTTGAGGTCTTAATTCGGAACAGCAGTCCGGCCGGCGACGCGGCGGGCGGGCCGCGGGGCGCGGCTCGGCTGCAACGTGGCCAGATTGCCGATGAACTGACGCGCACTGTTTTCCCAGGAACGCTCGAGCGCGAAACTGCGGCAGGTCGCGCGCGACATCGTCAGCGCGCGCAGGCAGGCGCTGCGCAAATCGTTGTCGATGGCGCCGATCGGATGATCCGCGATCACGTCCTTCGGGCCGGTCACCGGGAACGCCGCCACCGGCGTGCCGCAAGCCAGCGCCTCGAGCTGCACGACGCCGAACGTGTCGGTGAGACTCGGGAACACGAAGACGTCGGCGGCGGCGAGATGCGAGGTCAGGTCCTGCCCCTTCTTCTCGCCGAGGAAGATTGCGTCGGGATATTTCAGCGCGAGCGCCGCCCTCTGCGGCCCGTCGCCGACCACGACCTTGGAACCCGGCAGGTCGAGCGACAGGAACGCGTCGAGGTTCTTCTCCACCGCGACGCGGCCCATGGTCATGAAGATCGGCCGCGGCAAATCAAGCCCGGCCGGCTGGTCCGGATGGAACAGCTGGGTGTCGACGCCGCGGGTCCAGAAGCCGAGCTTGCGGAAGCCGCGCTCGGTGAGCTCCTGCCGCAGCGAGTCGGTCGCAACCATCGTCATCGACGCCGCGGTGTGGAAGTGGCGCAGAACGGCGTAACCCACGCTGTCCGGAATCCCGGTGCGGACCGAGACATATTCCGGAAACCGCGTGGTGTAGGATGTCGTGAAGGCCAGCTTGTTGCGGCGGCAATAGCCGCGCACCGACCAGCCGATCGGACCTTCGGTCGCGATGTGGATCGCGTCCGGCGCAGCCTCTTCGATCCGGCGCGCGATCTCGCGGCGGTTCGGCAGCGCGACGCGCAAGCCCGGATAGGTCGGCACCCCGACCGAGCGAAAGCCGTCGGGCGTGAGGAATTCGATGTCGGCGCCGAGCCCAGCGGCGCTGCGCGCCAGCGAGGTCAGCGTCCTCACCACGCCGTTGACTTGCGGATGCCAGGCATCGGTCGCAACCAGTATGCGCATTGCAGGAGATCCAAATCGTTAATTTTGATTCTGCTCCCACGACGTTCTGACATGGATGTTTCAAACGTATGACGTCATCGAAATGTAAGGTTGTTTTTCGGGGCGTTCCGCCGCTTTTTGGTGTATCGTGACAGTAAGATGTCAGAGCAGAGCGAAAATCCCGGCGCCGCGCGCCGCAGGCTCAGGCGAAGAAACTCGTCGCTGCTGATCCTTGCGGCGGGCATCTTCGTGTTCGGCATCCTCGGCAGCACGCTCTATTACGCGATGCGTCCGGTGACGTTGCGGATTGCGGTCGGGCCGCCTGGCAGCGACGACCTGAAACTGGTGCAGGCGTTCACGCAGGCCTTTGCGCACAACGGCAGCACGGTTCGGCTGCGGCCGACCACGACCCTGGGCGCCGCCGAGAGCATCGCCCTGTTCACCGCCGGCAAGGTCGACCTCGCGGTCGCGCGCGGCGATCTCAATGTGCCGGCCAGCGCCGAGTCGGTTGCGATCCTGCGCAAGAATGTCGTCGTGCTGTGGGCGCCGTCGGGCGCACCGGCGAAGGGCGCAAAGCGGTCCGCGATTTCGAAGGTCAAGAGCATCGACGATCTCGCCGGCCACAAGGTCGGCGTGATCGGCCGCACCGACGCCAACGTCACGCTGTTGCGTGTGATCCTCACCGAGTCCGGCGTCAATCCGGACAAGGTTGCGGTGAGCCAGTTCGCCGTCAACCAGATCGCCGATCTGGCGCGCGACCCCTCGCTCGACGCCTACATGACGGTCGGGCCGCTCGACAGCAAGATCACGTCAGATGCGATCGCGGCAACGGCGGCCGCGCGCGGCGAACCGAAATTCCTGCCGATCGACGTTTCGGAAGCGATCGCGCAGAAGCATCCGCTCTACGAGTCCGAGGAGATCGCGGGCAGCATCTTCTCGTCGTCTCCCGCGCGGCCCGAGGACAAAGTCGAGACCGTCGGCGTCAATCATGTGATCGTCGCGCAGCATACCCTGAGCGAGGGGACCGTCGGCGCGCTGCTCCGGCAAATCTTCACGGTGCGCCCGCAGATCGCCCACGACGTGCCTGCTGCGACCAAGATCGAGAAGCCCGACACCGACAAGGATGCAGCGCTACCGGCGCACCCTGGCGCCGCCGCCTATATCGACGGCACCGAACGCACCTTCATGGAGAAATACTCCGACTACATCTGGGGCGGGATCCTGCTGCTGTCAGGCGTCGGCTCGGCAGGCGCCTGGCTGCGCCATTACCTCAAGCGCAACGAGCGCGAGCAATACATCACCCATCGCGACAATTTGCTCGAGTTGATCTCCAAGGTGCGCGGCGCCGAGACCACCGAAGAGCTGGCGGCGATGCAGGGCCAGGCCGACGATCTGCTGCGCGAGGCGCTCGACTGCTACGACGACGGCGCAATCGAGGAAGGCGATCTCTCGGTGATCGGCCTGACGCTCGAGCAATTCCACCACGCCATCGCCGACCGCCGCGCCGCGATCGGCGGTGCCACGCCGGGCGTGCCGCGGATGCGGGCCAGCTAAGGCCGGCCCATGCCATTGCACTGAGAGCAATGTTCGGGTTGCGCGTGCATACTCGCAGCGCCATGTTGCGCGCGAACGCAACGCTGCAAACGACGCCATGATCGCATCCGCCATCGCCGATCTGCCCGGGCCTTTCACGCTGACGATCGCACTCGCCGGCGTGTTCCTGATCGCCTTCATGAAGGGCGCGTTCGGCGGCGGCTTTGCGATCGTCGGCATCCCGCTGCTGTCGCTGGCGATGGACCCGATCGCGGCCGGCGCGTTGCTGGCGCCATTGTTCATCGTCATGGACGTCACGGCGCTGCGCTACTGGCGCCCGAACACCTGGTCGCGCGTCGACCTTGCGATGCTGCTGCCGGCGCTGGTCGTCGGCGTCGGGCTCGGTTACTTCGTGCTGCGCGACCTCGACCGGCATGCCGTCGAGATCGTGATGGGCCTGGTGACGCTGGCGTTCGCGGCGACGTGGTTTCTCGGCGGCGGCGAGATCAAGCCGCGTCCGCGCTCGACGGTCAAGGCCACGCTGGCCGGCCTCTCCTCGGGCGTTACCACGATGGTCGCTCATTCGGGCGGGCCGCCGCTTGCGATCTACCTGCTGCCGCTCGGCATGTCGAAGGCGCTCTATGCCGGCACCACCAGCCTGTTCTTTACGGTCGGCAACCTGCTGAAGGCCGGCCCGTGGCTCGTGCTCGCCACGCCCTCGAAGGGCCTGTGGCTGCTGATGGCGCTGTGCGTGCCGGCCGTCCCGGTAGGCGTCTGGGCAGGGTGGCGGCTGCACGAGCGTCTCGACCAGCGCGCGCTCTACCGGGCCTGCTACGCCATTCTGGTCGTCACCGCGGCAAAGCTGCTGTGGGACGGGCTGGCGGGATATGTCCGGGCCTGAGACCGCCCAGGCAACCCGCCGTTAACCGCCCCGACGAAACACGCACGAAACAATTCCCTAACGCCACGAAACCATTTTGGCGATTTCGTGCAAACGTCCTGAAACGCCTGACCTGTACTGGTTTGTCTCAACGACGCGCCGAATGGGCGCGCAGGGCGCAAACAACAGGGGTCGACAATGTTCAATTCCATCAGAGTGAACGCACGTGTCGCTGCCGCCGCCTTTGGCGCGCTGGCGCTTGGCACCGTTGCCTTTTCCGCTTCCGCCGCAGCCGCTCCGCTGCCGATATTCCCGTTTATCCTGACGCCGCCGACCGAGGCGGCCCCGCCGGTGCAGTCGATGCCGCAGGTTCAGGATGAAGACCGTTCCGCCGAACTGCCCGCGCGCCTGAAGCGGCAGGTCGTCAGCTATCCGACCCGCGAGGCACCCGGCACCGTCATCATCGACACCCCGCATACCTATCTTTACTACGTACTCGGCGGCGGCCAGGCGATCCGCTACGGCATCGGCGTCGGCCGCGAGGGCTTCACCTGGTCGGGCACCCAGACCATCACCAAGAAGGCGGAGTGGCCGGATTGGACCCCGCCGCCGGAAATGATCGCCCGCCAGCCCTATCTGCCGCGCCACATGGCCGGCGGCCCCGGCAACCCGCTCGGTGCCCGCGCGATGTATCTCGGCGGCACCGTCTACCGCATTCACGGCACCAACGCGCCGGAGACCATCGGCACCCACGTCTCCTCGGGCTGCCTGCGCCTCACCAATGAAGACGTCGCGGACCTCTATTCGCGGGTCAATGTCGGCACCAAGGTGATCGTGCTGCCAATGACCGATCGCCGCGCGGACCTCGGCTCGGCTATCCGGTAAACTGGACGCCTCCAGACACCGACGACGGCTCCGGCATCCCGCCGGGGCCGTTGTCGCGTTCGTGAGCGAGCGTGATCGTTAACCTCTTCGCCGCATTGACGGCGGCCGGCAATTTCCGCCCCTGAAGAAGCCCGATCCGGCCACACTGGCGCCCCCGTCGGCAGGCCTGTACAACCCGTCTGTTCATTTCAGCCGGGGGAATGATGCGTCTTCCGATGCATCCAAAGACAATATTGCTCGGGATCGCCGTCGTGGCGGTGTCGTTCGCGGTCAGCCTGCTGGCCATGAACTGGCTCGCGCCACGCGCCGCCGTGCAGCGGCCGCAGCTTGCGCAATTGCCGCCGCTGCCGGCGGCGGCGCGCTCCTCGACGATCGTGGCGCAGGTCGCCGTCGCGCTGTCGGCGATCCGCGATGCCGCCGAACGCGGCGCCCCAAAGACCTTTGCCGGCAAGGCCGACAACCCGGTGTCGCAGATCCTGCAGAACGCCGATATCGGCTGGACCGCGTCGCGCGGGCCGATCGCGGTCACCGGCGCGCAGGACGTGCTGACGCTAGCCACCCCGATCACCGGAACGCTCAAGGTCACCGGCTCGCTGTCGGCCAAGGCGACCGGCGCGGTCGGCGACGCGCTCGGCAGCCTGCTCGGCGGCAATGTCGCCAAGCAGATCGGCGCCGTGCACATCAAGCAGCTCAACGCCGACGCCGAGATCAAGGGCAACGTCACCCTCACTTCGCGGCCGAAGCTCGGCGCGTCCTGGCGGATCGAGCCGAACCTGCAGGCGCAGGTCAATCTCAATGACTCCAGCCTGTCGGCCGCTGGCGTCAAGGTCAGCGTACCCGCCCAGGTAAAGCCTGTGATCGACAAGCAGGTCGCCGATCAGATCGCCGCCGTGCAGGCGAGATTGCGCAACGACCCGACCTTCGAGAACAACGCGCGCGCCCAATGGACCAAGGCCTGCCGCTCGATCCCGCTGCAGGGCACCGGCGGAACCTCGTCGATGCCACCGATGTGGCTGGAGCTGCGGCCGACCCGCGCGATCGCGGCGCAGCCGAAGGTCGATGCGTCGTCGATGATCATCACGATGGGAATAGAGGCCGAGACCCGTATCACCGAAACCCAGACCGCCCCGACCTGCCCGTTCCCCGAGAAACTCTCGATCGTGCCGCCGATGCCGAGCAAGGTCGCGATCGGCCTGCCGGTCGACATGTCGTTCACCACGCTGACCCAGCTCATCGAGGCCCAGCTCAAGGGCAAGACCTTCCCCGAGGACGGCTCCGGTTCGGTCGACGTCACCGTCAAGCATGCGAGCGTTGCCGCCTCCGGCGACCGGCTGCTGATCTCGCTCCTGGTGCACGCCAAGGAAAAAACCAGTTGGCTCGGCCTCGGCGCCGAGGCGACCGTACATATCTGGGGCCGGCCGCGCCTCGACCAGCAGGCGCAGACGCTGCGGTTGACCGACGTCGAACTGGCGGTCGAATCCGAGGCCGCGTTCGGCCTGCTCGGCGCCGCCGCGCGGCCGGCGATCCCGAAGCTGCAACAGGCGCTCGCCGACCGGCTGATCGTCGACCTGAAGCCGTTCGCCAACAACGCGCAACGCAAGCTCTCCTCCGCCATCGCCGACCTGCAGAAGAACGAGGTGGGGCTCCGCATCGATGCGGAGGTCACCGCCGTCCGCCTTGCCGGCATCGAATTCGATTCGAAGACGTTGCGGGTGCTCGTCGAGACCGACGGCACCATCAACGCAGCCGTGAGCGCGTTGCCGGCGCTGTGAGCGGCGGAGGTCAACGGTCCGTCGATACCGGCTATGCCCAAAAAGTCGACTTTGCGACAGGTTGCCGCACCGGTAGAAGGTGCCCGTGAAACCAAGTCCTTAATGAGACGTCAGGGAGAGACCACGATGAAATCGCTTTTGGCCGCATTGGCGGCCGGCCTCGCGCTTGCCGCATCCGGCACCGCCGCCAACGCCCAGATCTCCGACGACGTGGTCAAGATCGGCGTGCTCACCGACATGTCGAGCCTCTATGCCGACGCCACCGGCAAGGGCTCGGTCGCCGCCGTCGAGATGGCGGTCGCCGATTACGGCGCCAAGGTGAAGGGCAAGCCTGTCGAGGTCGTCGCCGCCGATCACCAGAACAAGCCCGACGTCGGCATCAACATCGCGCGCAACTGGTACGACAATGAGAAGGTCGACGCGATCTTCGACGTCCCGACCTCGTCGGTCGCGCTGCCGATCTCGGCGCTGACGCGCGAGAAGAACAAGATCAACATCAATTCCGGCGGCGGCTCCTCCGACATCACCGGCGTCGCCTGCTCGCCCAACACCGTGCACTGGACCTACGACACCTACGCGCTGTCGAACGTCGCCGGCAAGGCGATGGTCAAGCGCGGCGAGGACACCTGGTTCTTCGTCACCGCCGACTACGCCTTCGGCATGGCGCTGCAGCGCGACGCCGCCAATGTCGTCAAGGAAAGCGGCGGCAAGGTGCTCGGCGAGGTGCGCCATCCGCTGAATTCGTCGGACTTCTCGTCGTTCCTGCTGCAAGCGCAAGCCTCCAAGGCCAAGGTCGTGGCGCTGGCGAATGCCGGCGGCGACACCACCAACGCGCTGAAGCAGGCCGCCGAATTTGGCCTGATCGAGGGCGGCCAGAAGATGATCGCGCTGCTGCAGGAAATCACCGACACCCATTCGCTCGGCGTCAAGGCAACCCAGGGCCTGATCGTCACCGATGCCTTCTACTGGGACATGAACGACGAGACCCGCGCCTTCTCGAAGCGCTTCAACGAGAAGGTCGGCCACATGCCGACCATGATCCAGGCCGGCCTCTATTCCGCGACCATGCACTATCTCAAGGCGATCGAAGCCATCGGCACCGACGAGGCGCCGAAGGTGATGGCGCAGATGCGTGCGACCCCGATCAACGACTTCTTCGCCAAGAACGGCAAGATCCGGATCGACGGCCGCATGGTGCATGACATGTACCTGTTCGAGGTCAAGAAGCCCGAGGAGTCCAAGGGCGAGTGGGACCTCTACAAACTGATCACCACCGTGCCCGGCGACGAGGCGTTCCGCCCGCTCGACAAGGGCGGCTGCCCGCTGGTGAAGTCGAACTGAGGCAAGCGGCTCTTTCCCCTTCCGCCTGGCGGGAGGGGGAAAGATTGCGAGCGAGACTCGCTCTAGCTATTCGCGCGCGGGATCATCCACGTCGAGACGGTCTGCCAGACTCCACCGTCAATATTGCGCTGATAGGCGATGAAGTCGGCATGGTCGCCGTGCACGAGCTCGTAGCGGTAGCGTCCTGCAAATTGCTTGTTCTGCCTGGTCACGGAATGCCTCCATCAATAGTAACGTCGTTACACCTCGACGTAGGGGCGGCGCCGCGGCGGTCAATGGAATGATAAATGTCATATGATCACATTGATGCGAGACCTGACGTGAGCTCGGGCTCCCGGCGGATTTACGGCGCGTACTGCGCCAAGCCGTTGCCGAAAGACCAGTTCTCTTTCTTGACCTCGACGAGGTTGATGAAGACGTCTTCCGGCCGAACGCCAAGCGCTGACAGGCCGCCGGCGATGGCCTTGTAGAGCGCCTTCTTCTGCTCGAGCGTGCGTCCTTCGTTCCACGTGATCTGGACGATCACCAGATCGTCGCTGCGGTGGATCCCAAGATAGTCCGGATCAAAGACGAAATTCGTGGCGTCGTGCTCGCTGATGACCTGGAAGCGATCGTCCTTCGGCACGCCGACGCTCAGCATCGCCTCGTACACGGCTTTGCCGACATCCCGCCGAAAGTCGGCATCCTTGCCCTTGCGAAGATCGATCCGGACGAGCGGCATGGCTGTTCTCCCAACGTTGACGATTGCACATTACGGTCCGGGCGACGGATCTCGTCCGCCCCAGATCGCGTGCAGCAGGTCTCGTCCCTGATCTGCGCGCCGGCCTCACGTAATGGCCACGCAACGACGTTCAATGAATGACCATGATCATTTCATCACATTCATGCGAGTGCTGGACCAAACCGTCGCGGGCGAACAGTTCGTCTTGACCTCGATCCTTCCAGCCACATCGATCAACCAGTCCGCGCGAACAAGACCCGATCGGATCCCAGACATCTGCTTTTGAGATGGGGCCATCTCAACAATTAATTATTCCCGGAGCGCGGCGCCGGATAAGGCGTGTCATCCGCCTTGCTCCAGCCATTTGCTCGCCGTTGACGCGAGCGGCATGGCCGGTGAATCAACCAGGCGAATACCTGCCCCGTGACGGGCGAGGTTCGCTGTTACGACCTCGAAGAGGGCAACGCTCGGACTGTCCAAACAGCGGATGGCACACCACGCGCACCAGCAAAAATGACGGCAAGGGAGCGAGAATGTCCGAGGCGGTTGCCGACAAGACCATAAGGAAAGTTTTCCTTCGGCTGATGCCGGTTTTGTTCATCTCATACGTCCTTGCCTACATCGACCGGATCAATGTGGGATTTGCCGCCCTCAAGATGAATGCGGATATCGGCATCTCGCCCTATATTTTCGGACTTGGCGCGGGCGTGTTCTTCCTGAGTTATTTCATCTGCGAGATCCCGAGCAATCTCGTCATGGCGAAAGTGGGGGCGCGACGATGGATCGCCCGCATCATGATTTCCTGGGGGGCGGTCGCCGCGGCAATGGCGCTCGTGCAGGGATCAACGAGCTTCATCGTCATCCGCTTTCTGCTGGGCGCTGCGGAAGCCGGCTTTTTCCCGGGCGTGATCCTGTATCTGACCTACTGGTTTCCGCAGCGATATCGAGCCCGCATAATCGCTGCATTCATCATCGCGGTTCCGGTTTCGCTCGCGCTCGGCGGACCGGTTTCAACGACGATACTCCAGATGGACGGGTTCGCCGGCTTGAAAGGATGGCGGTGGTTGTTCATCCTCGAAGGGCTGCCGACCATGCTCGTCGGCCTGCTATTCCTCAAGGTGATGCCGGACAGGCCGAGTGAGGCGGAATGGCTCAGCGTCGAGGAGCGGAGCTGGCTCCAGAACGCAATTGATACCGAAGAGCGCGCGATCACTGCGGTCCATGGCTTGAGCGTGCTTCAGTCCCTTGCGGACGCGCGTGTTCTTGCTCTTGCGTTCATCTGGTTCGCGAACACCACCGCCAATCTCGGTCTCGCGTTTTTCTTGCCTCAAATGTTGAAGGGTCTTGGTCTGACCGACATGCAGGCCGGGATGATGACCTCAGTCCCCTATATCTTCGGAACCATCGGCATTGTCGCGTTCGGTTTCATCTCCGATCGGTATAACGAACGTCGATGGACGCTTTGCGTGGCACTCGCACTCACCGCCTTTGGATTGACCGCTGCCGGCCTGATGTCTGGATCGCTCCTGGCCGTGGCCGTCATGGCGGTCGCCGCGGTGGGCATCTACGGCGCAAAGCCGCCGTTCTGGCCGCTGCCGTCGACATTCCTTGCGGGCAACGCCGCGGCTGCCGGTATCGCGCTCATCAACTCGATCGGAAACCTCGGGGGATTCGTTGGGCCGTATGCAATCGGCTGGATTCGGGAAGCAACCCACAGCTATGAGGCCGCTCTCTACTTCCTCGCCGCCCTCTCGTTCGTCGCTGCGGTGCTGGCGCCGATCGTCGTGAACGCTCGCTTCATCAATGTCGCGAGCGCAGCGCCCGAGCTAGAAAGGGTCTGACCGGCTGTGGGACCACACGCACACGCATCGTGAAAGGAGCAATATCCGTGACCATGAACATCGCGCGCATCGAGGCGTTCCTGTTTCGAGCCGAGGTCAAGGAACCTGTCAAAACATCCTTCGGCAGCATTCCGAGACGCAGCGTTCTCCTGCTTCGCGTCGAGGATACCGACGGTGCTCACGGCTGGGGAGAAATATGGTGCAACTTCCCGCCATACAGCGCCGACAACAAGATGCGATTGCTCGAAACCGTCATTTGTCCCGCGGCGCTGGCCGGGTCGTATCTCGATCCTCCGGACGCCTGGCACACATTGACCGCGCGGACCCATCGCTGGGCCCTTCAGGGAGCGGAGCCGGGACCCTTTGCGGCGTGCCTTGGCGGACTGGACCTGGCGCTCTGGGATCTTGCCGCGCGGCGCGCAGGCAAATCGCTGCGCGTCCTGTTGGCCGGCACGGAGGCGCGAGATGCAGTACCTGCCTATGCGAGTGGTCTGAATCCCGATACGGCGCTAGAGACGGTGGCGCGTTGCAGCGACGCAGGATTTCGCGCCTTCAAGGTCAAGGTCGCGTTCGGCACCGAGACCGACATGGGTGTCGTTTCGAGCATCACGCGTGACTTGAGACCTGGTGAACGCCTCATGGTGGATGCCAACCAGGGCTGGGATTTGGCCGAGGCCCGCCGCGCTGTCCCGCGGCTCGGCGCGTTTGGTCTCGGCTGGATCGAGGAACCCCTTGCGGCTGACCGGCCTGCCGCCGAATGGGCAGAGCTCGCGCTATTGTCTCCGGTCGCTTTGGCGGGCGGCGAGAACGTCATGGGATACGAGGTATTCGCAACGCTAATCGCCAACGGCTATCACGGCGTGGTTCAGCCCGACATGCTGAAATGGGGTGGCGTCACCGGTGCGTATGCGGTCGGCCGGCGCGCAGTGCAGATGGGACGGTCCTACTGCCCGCATTGGCTTGGCAGCGGTGTCGGTCTGCTGGCAGCGGCTCAGGTCCTCGCAGCGGTCGGAGGCCCGGGATTGCTGGAACACGACGTGATGGAAAATCCCTTGCGCGAGGCGCTGGCGCAGCCGTTCCCTCGCGTCCAGCAAGGGATGTTCACGCTGCCTGACGGACCAGGATTGGGAATAGAGCCGGATCTCAAGGCCGCCGCGGACTGGCTGGTCACGCACGCCGAGTACCGCGCGCCGCGCTCCTAGCGACGCCCAACAATCCGCAACGTTGCGATCTGGAACGGACGCAGCGACAGGCGGCACGTGCGCCCCTCCGTCGGCAAGGCTTCAATCCGATCTTCCAGGATGTTGCTCATCCATACCGACGAGACGTCGACGCCGAAATCAAGCGTCGCGTGGGTGCGAACACCCGCGCTTTCATAGAGCCGCACCACCCAGCCGTCGCCGTCTTCGGCTGGCTTGATCGTATCGACCACCACGTTGGACGGGGATGCCCGCAGGAACGACTGTTTCAACGGGGCGCGTGGCCGTCCTTTGCTCCAAAGCACCGGACGCGTAAAACGCAGGGCTCTGCCAACCGTGTCAGCGGCGCGCCAATCGCCTGCATGGGGATAGATCGCGTAGCGCATCCGGTGACGCCCGATATCGGCTTTTGGATCGGGTGACTCAGGCCCGCGCAGCAGCGTGAGCGCGAGCAGGTTGCCAAACGTCGAATAGCCGTGCCTGATGGCGCTGAACAGCGACACGCCAAAATCCGGCTCGGAGAGATCCGACCAACGGTGGCCGGGGACCTCATATTTGGCGGCATCGGCATCCGTGTTGGCGTGGGTCGGCCGCGCCGTCGCACCGAACATGGTTTCATAGGTTGCATTGGGTGCGCGGCTGGCGACGGGAAACATGACCTTCAGCGCCGTCTTGCGCTCCTGCCAATCGACCGTCGTTTCGAACGCGAGGTGATGAGCGCCGGCATCAAGGCGGATCACCTGAGTTAGCCGGCTCGCTTTTCCGAGGGCGCGCTCGAAACGAATCTCAGCCCGCAGTCCGCCTTCCGACGGCACATCGCAACTCACCTCTCCTGTCAGGTCGCGCGCGGTCTCCAGTGCAAACGGATCGATATCCCAGGCTTCGAATTCGAGCGGCCTGTCGTCCAGCAGCAGAAAGCGGGCGCCAGGCGATGCGAGAGTTTCGCGGCCGGTCGGCAGATGGACCAGCGATTGGACAAGACCGCCGCGGTCAACGCGCACCTTCAATTGCGCGTTCGACAGCACGAAACCATCCGCATCGGACGATAGCGCGACGCGGTCTGCCGTCGTGGTCGCTTCGCCTGCCGCGAACGGAGGGGCGACGACATAGCGAAGTCCGCCGTCCGGATCGGAAGCGACCTCGGCGCGAGAATTGCCCAATGTATTGATCGGCGTCCAAATGGTTTCGTCCGGCTCGCAGAGTGTGGTCAGCACGGCTTGCGTGCGGTGTTTGACCTCTTGCTCCACGGCAGCGAGTTCGACCTCGGCCCGCTCATAGACCTCGCGAATGCTGCTGCCCGGGATGATGTCGTGAAACTGATTGGTCAGAAGTGTGCGCCACAGACCTTCGATCTCCTCCGCTGACGGCGCCGGTTGGTCCCATGCACGCGCAAGCGTGGCCACGAATTCCAGCGCCTGAAGGCTGGCCTCGCAGGCGCGATTGAGGCGCTTGATCTCGCCTTGCGTGGTGTAGGTGCCGCGATGATATTCGAGATAGAGCTCGCCCTCGATCGTGGCCAAATCCTCAGCCGACATGGCAAGGCGGTCGAAGAATTCGTCGACGTTGCGAACTTGAATTCTTGGAAGCCCCTGCAGATCCCGCGTGCGCTTGAGCGTCTCGAGCATCGTTTCATCGGCGCCACCGCCACCGTCGCCATAGCCAAACAGATAGAGCGCCTCAGTCGAACGGTCGGCGTCCTTGTAGTTGGCCGCATGATAGCGGAGCTCAGCGATTTCGGCCGAGCCGTTATAGGTGTCCGCGGGTGGAAAATGCGCAAGCACCGAGCTGCCGTCGTGTCCACGCCAATGGAAGCTGTGATGCGGCGGCGAGGTGAATTTGTTCCACGACAGTTTTTGGGTCAGGAAGCGCGACATCCCCGCCGACCGCATCAGCTGCGGCAACTGGCCGTCATAGCCGAACACATCCGGATTCCAGAACACCGTGGAGCGCTTGCCGAAGGTCCGCTCGAAGTAACGCTGACCATACAGGAATTGCCGGCAGATCGACTCGCCCCAGGGCAGATTGCAGTCCGGCTCGATCCAGCTGCCGCCGACGGGAATCCATTGCCCCGCCGTGACCTTGGCGCGGATGCGTGCGAACAGATCGGGATCGTGCTGCTCGATGATGGCGTACTGGTAGGCCTGCGAGCAGGCGAACTTGAAATCGGGATAACGGTCCATCAGCGCAACCGCCGTGGAGAAGCTGCGTTGGCCCTTGCGCCTGGTTTCTTCCAATGGCCACAGCCACGCGGTGTCGAGATGGGCGTGGCCGATCGCCGACATCTCATGGGCCACCGTGCCATTGCGCGCCGCGAGCAAGCCGTCGAGGATCGTTCGCGCCGCCGGCCATGTCGCGCGGTCATCGGGGTCGGCGATATTGCAGATACGGTTGAGGTCGTGCAGCAACCGCCCCGCCCAGGTCCGATCCAGCGCCGGCTGCACCGTCTCGCCGACGGCACCGTATGACCTGGTTTTCTTCGCGGGATCCCGATCGGCCTCGAGCTGGCGCAGAACGTCGTAGTCGAAATAGATCGCCTGCGCCTCGGGATCGAAGCGGCACAGCTCGCACGCCGCCAGGGCATAGCCCAGCGGGTTGCTTCCGAATTCGCCAAACAGGCCGTTGCAGGCAACTTCCACGTAGAAGGTGAGCGTCTCACCGCCGCGTGCCGGCTGAAGTAGCGGCGCGATGTGGCGACCGGGGTTCAGCCCCTGTGACGAGCGTCCATCCAGCCACAGCAAGGCTTCCGAGCGGCTGTCCCAATTGAGGTCCACGCGCGAGCCGGCCCAGGCTTCGGGCACGTCAGCCGAGACCCGCACCCAATACGTCGCCCAGAGCGGACCCAGCGTTTGGCCCAGCGAAATCGGCCGGTAATCCAGCTTGAGCGCCTCGGATAGACTGATCCGCTCGGTTGGCCCGGCAAGCTCGAGCGACACGACCGGCACACGATCGGCATGAATTTTGTCCCGCAGCCTTTCGGCAAAGCGTCCCAATCGTCCCCGCGTGTACTGCGGGTAGCGGCCGCGAATCCGGGCTATTGCGGGATTGCTGTTCTCTCGATCGGTCTCGTCCATCGCCTGCCCCAATTCGCTGCGGCAGGATTATAGCGGCAATTCGGATGTCGGAATCGACGGTCTCGAAACGCGTGGTTAACGGTTTGCAGACGAACGGGTCCCGGCGTATTTGAAGAGTCTTGCCCCGCTCGCCCGGCAGTCATCTGCCTGTCAGAGAATTGATACAAGAAGACGAGAGCGTGGGCCTTATTCGGCCCGGCTCTTGCAGCATTCAATGCGATACTACGGAAAAGATGGAGAGGCTTGGCCATGAAGAATAGTCGTTCACGACCGAAAGTAGATGTTAAAGCGATGCTGTTCGGTGCGGCGGCTTTGGCTTTCCTCTCACCATCGATGGCCTTGGCCCAAACCGCCGCGGCCCCATCAGGCGCCAAGCCCTTCCTGACCCTCGATGGCAAGCAGCCACTGGTGATCGGGCATCGCGGCGTGCCGGGGCTGATGCCTGAAGAGACCGAGGCATCTTACGAGCTGGCGGTGGCGCTGGGGACCGATTCGCTCGAAGAGGACCTGCACCTGACCAAGGATTGCGTGCTGGTCGCACGTCACAATCCCTGGCTGAGCGACAACACCAACGTGGCCGAGGTGGCGAAAACCAATGCGGCGGTCGCCGCCCGCAAGCGCACGACGCCGGGCGTCATGGTCAAGGTGAAATGGCCGCAATCCGCCGCGAGCGGACCGGCCGAATATCCCACCGACCTCGTCGATCCCGCCGATCCGAAATCGGTGCTGAAGGCGCTGATCGTCGACGGCGACGACCACACCAATGACTGGTCGATCACCGATTTCACCATGGCCGAGCTGAAGAACTGGATTTCCGGCACCACCTATGATGCCGCCAATGAACGGCCCAAGGTGTTCAACGGCAAGTTCCCGATCATCAGTTTCCAGGAGATCGTCGACCTCGCCAAGGCCAAGAGCAAGGAAACCGGCCGGACGATATCCGTCTATCCGGAAACCAAGAATCCGACCTGGAACAATGCCCAGGCCATCGCCAATGGCTGCGGCGCGCCCGGCAGCCACCCGCTCGAGGATGCCCTGATCAAGATCATCAAGGACAACGGCCTCAATGCGAAGGACGCGCCGGTCATCGTCCAGAGCTTTGAGCCCGGCAGCCTGAAATACATGCGCAGCCATGGTCTGGATACGCGGCAGGTCCAGCTGATCGACGGCAACGGCGTCGACTTCAAGGCCGGCAAGGTCCTGCTCAATAACATCGCCAATTCCCGCCCCTATGACTGGACGGTTGTGGGTGATTCACGCGGGTTCGACGCGATGCTAACCCCTGCGGGCCTGGCGGAGATCAAGACCTATGCCGACGGCATCGGTCCGTGGAAGGTTTATCTCGTCCCGTACAAGATCTCGCCCTGGAAGGACGCGAACGCCGACGGCACGCCCTATAAGGGATCGACGCCGGACGCCGCGACGCAGGAAGCCACCAGCGTCATTGCCGACGCGCACAAGGTCGGCCTGTTCGTGCATCCCTTCACATTCCGAAACGAGAAGAAATATCTGGCCGGCGACTATCACGGCGATCCAGTCCAGGAAGATCTCAAATTCTTCCGTCTCGGCGTCGATGGGATCTTTACCGATTTCACCCACACCGGCGTTGCCGCACGCGCCACCTATCTACGTGAACTGGGCTGGTGAGGCCTGGCCACATGTTCGTTGCACCTCTCCCGCTTGCGGGAGAGGTGACGCAGTTCCGATGCTGCTCCTGAGGGCCTCTTTGGCCCTCGACCGCTGATAGCGCGGTATGACAAACTGCGCCTCCGCAACAATCGGAACGAACCGGTTGCGTTGGAGGTCTTGATGCTTCCGAAGGCTGAAGCGGCATATTTCGCGATTGCCGACATCTCGGGCTATACCAACTTCCTCGCGGCGGTCGAGCTCGACCATGCGCAGGACATCATCGCCGATTTCATGGACACGGTGGTGAAAGGGCTGCGCCCGCCGTTTCGCCTCGCCAAGTTCGAGGGTGACGCCGCGTTCGTCTACACGACCGACGCGACGGTCGACGGTTCGCTGCTGCAGGACGCGATCGAGGGCGCCTATTTCAAATTCCGGCGACGCCTGCGCAACGTTCGCCAGGCCTCCGCCTGCGAGTGTCAGGCCTGCGTCGCGATGGGCAATCTCGATTTCAAATTCGTCGTCCATCACGGCGAGATGGTGAAGCAGAGGATGGGCGGGAGAGAAGAGCTCGCCGGGCGTGACGTCATTCTCGTCCACCGGCTGCTTAAGAACAGTGTCAGCGAGAAGGTCGGCGGACGCGCTTACGCGCTCTACAGCGACGCGGCCATCCGCGCCATGGGCGTCGACCCGGTGGCGCAAGGTCTCATCGCGCATCACGAGGCCATCGACATCATCGGCGACGTGACGCTGTGGGCGCGCGATCTCGAGGCGGCATGGAGGCAGGACGACGCACGAGTTCGGAATGAAGTGACGCGCGGCGACGCATGCGCCACGTTCGCGTTCGATATCGCAGCACCTCGGCAGACGGTGTGGGAGCATCTCACCGTACCCGGGCAGTGGCAGAAATGGTGGGACGCCGACGACATCACCGAGGATTCCGGCAAAGGGCGACGCGGTGTCGGCACCAGGAATCACTGCTTGCACGGCAAGGCGGCCAACGTCGAGGAGACGCTCGATTGGCGGCCGGTCGACTATTTGACGGTCAGCATCGCGCTTCCGGTTCCCGGCGCGCCGCGCATCATCGTGACCCGCGCCCTGCTGGACGGTCCAAACGGAACGACGCATTTGGAAGTGCGGATTGCCAAGCCGAAGCCAAAGGACAAAGCCTTCGTCGAGGGTGCTGCGGCCAAATACGGCGAACGCATGAGCCAGGCGATCGCCGGCCTGCGCTCCATGGTGGAAGGGAAGCAACCTGCCTTTGGCGAAGTGGACGAGCCGACGCTGAAGCACTCGACCGGGCGCTTCCTGACCGAGCCGGTGAAATCCGGCGCGCGGCGCTGACGCCGTCCAGTCAACAGAAACAACCATCCGGTTGAGGCGGCCTACTTGCCGCGACTCTCGACCCTGGCTTTGCAGGCATCGCTGAGCTTGTCTTTTTGACCCGCCAGGCAATCACGAATCTGCCCGCGTTCAACGCCGGCGCAAAGCTTCTGAACGTCGTCGCGACAGGCGCCCCGCTGGGCGTGATCCGAATCCTGGGCGAACGCCGCTGACGAGAGCGAAACAAGAGCGATGGTGGCGATCAGAGCTGCGTGATTTGCCATTCGAGAATTCCCCTGGTCGATGGTCGTTGCGGCACGAACGCGGCAATCGATGCCCAGCGTAAGGGCGGCAAACTTACCCTGGGATTACGTGGCGATTAAATTGCAGTAACGATCATCATTGCCCGCGCGACCTCTCCAACTGCACATTTGAATTTCCGGACACGGTAAGCTGGCCTCACTGGCTCTAAAGGAGATGCCCATCATGCTGGACCGCATTCTCGATGCAGCAACCGACAACCTCAGGTTCGCGAAGATTTTGGTCCAAATGGGTCTCGATCCGAACAATGTGACCTGGGACGCCATCTTCAACCGCCTGCTGGAAATCTTTCTGCACAACATCACGCTTGCCAATATGTTCGCCCTGGTCGGCGCGATCTTCTTTGTCGCCACATTGCTGACGCACACGATGGTGCCGCTGCGGGTCGCGAACATGATCGGTTGCGCATTCTTCGCCATCTTCGGTGCGCTCACCGGAGCCATCACGACCTTTTTTCTTTATCTCCTGATGATTCCCATCAATGCCTACCGTCTCCATCAAATGCTCGCTCTCGTGAAGAAGGCGCGCACCGCAACACAGGGCGACATGTCGATGGAATGGCTCAAGCCGTTCATGACCGACCGCAAGTATCGCAAGGGCGATGTCTTGATGAAGAAGGGTGACGCAGCCAACGAAATGCTGCTGACCGTTACCGGCAAATTCCGGGTCGTCGAAATCAACGTCGAACTTCCGCCGGGGCGTTTGATGGGCGAGCTTGGTTTCCTCACGCTCGACAACCGCCGGACCGCGACGATCGAATGTATCGAGGATGGCCACGTCCTGACTATCAGCTATGAAAAGCTGCTCGAGATTTACTTCCAAAACCCGCAGTTCGGCTATTACTTCCTTGTGTTGACCAGCCAGCGCCTGCTGGAAAATCTCGCGCGGGCCGAAGCAATCATCGCGCAGAACAAGATCGCGCCGCAGACGCCTTTCGCCAACTGACAGCGGTCCGGGGGATTGATCCTGGCCGTCGCCTTTGCTCCGCCGCTGTCCTAATTCCCACTGGCTTCGCGCGCACGGCGCAGAACTCGAATTCAGGGAGTCTTTCCAAACGGATCGAGCGCCAAATTGGTGAGCAGATTGGCAATAGTGCTCCCGCTCATCCTTCGCTTGGCAAGGCTTGAAGTGCCGATCATTGCATGAGGCCGCACAGCCTCCACCTCACTTGCCCTTGAGCACAAGGGCGCTGGTCAGGTCGCCGAGCGGCTTCTGCCCGTGAGCCGCGATCGCGGCGTCGCGCACGGTGATGCCGTGCAGGGTCGGCAGCTCGAAGCGGCGCGTGATGAAGCGCAGGATCGAGGTCGTGTCCATCGGCGTGTGGTCGACAGTGCCGCGGCGCGCATAGGGCGAGACGATGATGGCCGGGATGCGGGAGCCCGGGCCCCAACGGTCGCCCTTCGGCGGCGCCACGTGATCCCACAGGCCGCCATTCTCGTCATAGGTGACGACAACAAGCATATGCGGCCATTGCGAGCTCTTCTCGAGATGCGCGACCACATCGGCGATATGGCTGTCGCCAGAGAGGATGTCGGCATAGCCCGAATGTTCGTTGAGATCGCCCTGCGGCTTGTAGAAGGACACCTGCGGCAGCTTGCCGTCGTCGATCGCCTTGATGAACTCGGTGCCGGCCAGGCCGCCATCGCGCAGATGCTCGGCACGGGCTGCGGTGCCGGGAGCGAAGCTCGCATAATAGTTCAGCGGCTGGTGGTGAAACTGGAAGTTCGGTACCGGCGACTTGTAGCCATGGTCGAGCGTGTCCTGCCAGGCCCCGCCATACCATGCCCAGGTGATGCGCTTGAGGCTGAGCATGTCTCCGATGGTCGGCTCAAGCTGCGGCGGCAGCGTCGTCGGTTTGGTTGGATCGGCATAAGCCTTGTCGCCGTCCTTCGCCGGGTCGTTGCCGCTCGGCTGATAAGGTGGCTGCATGGTGTTCACGGCGTAGAAATCGGGGGTGAGATTGCCATCGCTGACATATTTCGGAATGCCGTCCATCGCAGATTTCGGCGAGTTGGCGGCCTCCTTCAACGTCACGCCGTCGGGCTCCACAACAGCGATCGACGGCTTGGCGGGATTGGTGTCGGCTTTCGGATAAGTAGGCGCGCAGGCGCAGACCAGCCATTGGTGGTTGAAGAACGAGCCGCCGAAGCCGCCCATGAAGAAATTGTCGGCCAGCACATATTTCTGGGCGACCTTCCACATCGCCGTCTTCGATCCGTCCCAGAGGCTCATCACCAGTGCGCCGGAGTCGGCATGGGCGACGAATTTGTCGTTGCGCCCGCCATTGATCTGCATCTGGTTCTGGTAGAAGCGGTGCCAGAGGTCGTGCGTGATGGTGCCGTAGCTGAGCTTGAAGCCTTTCGGGTCGTCCAGATAGAAGGGACGATTGGGCAGATGCTCGGTTTCGGCCTGGGTGACCGGCGGCGTCACGCCCTTGGCGGTCAGGTTTTCCCAAACCGGCGGCAATTCACGGAACGGCTTGCCGTCGCGATCGCGCTGAAGCCGCGTCGAGGCGGACGCCTTCGCCACGCCGTTGGCACCCGGGAAGCTGCCATAGAGATTGTCGAATGAGCGGTTCTCCGCATAGATCACCACGACCGTGTCGATCTGCGCCAGATCGTCGGCGGCACCCTTCTTCGAACCCGGACCGTTCTCCGCTGCCAGCACTGGGCCGAATGCACCGATGAAGACACTCGATGCACAAAGGACAACCACCGATTTCGTTCGCATTCGAGCCCCGCTCACTTGTTGCTATCGTTCCGTTCGGTTTTCGTCATGGCCTAGACGCTAACCGAAGGCATGAAGGTGTCCAGCCATAGACTCGGTTTGCAACATGCAGATTAAACATTGGATTTTCTTATCGGCGATTGTGTTGCCGGCCTTGATCATCGTCCCGGGCCAGGCCCGGCAGGAGATGTCGCGGGCCGAGGCGCGTCGGCAGGCCGAGCAGCTCGGCGCCCTCGGGCAGGCGCTTTTTTTCGATCCGTCGCTGTCGGGATCGGGCCAGCTTGCCTGTTCATCCTGCCACGATCCCGCCCACGGTTTCGGCCCGGCCAATGCCCTCGCGGTGCAACTGGGGGGCGGCGACATGCGCCAGCCGGGGACGCGTGCCGTCCCCTCCCTGAAATATCTGCAGGTGGTGCCGCCCTTTACCGAGCATTTCCATGATTCCGAGGACGATGCCGACGAAAGCGTCGACAATGGCCCGACGGGGGGCCTGACCTGGGATGGGCGGGTCGACCGTGGCGCCGACCAGGCCAGGATTCCACTGCTCTCGGATGTCGAGATGGGCAATCGGGACGAGGCCGACGTGGCACGCCGGGTGCTCGCTGCGGGCCATGGCAAGGCGATCGCGACCATTGCCGGGCCCAAGGCAGTTACCGATCCTGCCACCGTCACCAAGACGGCCCTCAAGGCGCTCGAAGTGTACCAGCAGGACTATCGGACCTTTTATCCCTATTCGAGCAAATATGACGCAGTGCTGGCCGGCAAGGCCGAGCTCACGGTCGAGGAAGCGCGGGGGCTCGATTTGTTCAATGCGCCGAATAAGGGCAATTGCGCCTCCTGCCACATCAGCAAGCGCGGCAATGACGGCACCCCGCCCCAGTTCACCGATTACGGGCTGATCGCGCTCGCCGTGCCACGCAATCGCGAGATTCCCGCCAACAAGGACCCGGGCTATTTCGACCTCGGCCTGTGTGGGCCCCTGCGCACGGATTTCGCCAAGCGCCAGGACTATTGCGGCCTGTTCCGGACGCCGACGCTGCGCAATGTCGCGCTGCGCCAGACCTTCTTTCACAACGGCGGGATGCATTCGCTGCGCGACGCCGTGCGGTTCTATGTCGAGAGAGAAACCCGGCCCGAAATCTGGTACCCGCGCAAAGCCGACGGCAGCATCGACAAATATGACGATCTGCCCGAAACGCCCAAGGCCAATGTCAACATGGATCCGCCGTTCGACCGCAAGGCGGGTGATGCGCCGGCCCTGACGGCGGCCGAGATCGACGACGTCGTCGCCTTTCTCGGGACGCTAACCGATGGATATCAGCCGGCGAAGTGACGGCGAGTTACCCGTCTTCAGGGCTGGCCGAGAAGGCGTGCGACCGCCTCGGCCCCCTTGCCGGAGTGGGAGATTTCCCCATTGTCCCTGACGTCCACGACGGCGCCGTTGGAGAAGCTGAGGGACCAGCCATCATCCGTGCCGTTCCGGCGCCGATCGGTCAGCTCGATGCCGGCCGCGGAAATCAGTGCAGTTACCTTGTCGACATCCATGGTCGTCACCTCTTGCAAGCGCCGGACTACGTCGAGGCAACGCTAGGCGAAAGCATTGACGGCAATATGAACCAAACGGAGGTTTGCGCAATGTCCGGCTCCAATCCGCGGGCGTCGTCTCATGCGACCGCAAAAGAGTCGGATTTCATTCCTCGAACAACAAAAAACGCGCCCGGCATCACCGGGCGCGTTTCCGATTCGCGGATGAAGCGATGTGTTACTCGACCGCGTACTTGAACTCCGGCATCGCCTTCAGCTCATCCTTGGTCGCGTTGAAGACCGCGTGATCCGGATACCAGGGATTCGGCTTCGAGGCCGTGGCAGCCGGGGCCGCGCCCGTGGTGGTCGTCGACGTCGTGGTGGTGGTGGGGCCGGTGCCGGTGTTCGTGGCGCTGGCGCCCGTATAGGCGACCGGCTGGTTGACGAACTTCACCTTGTCGAGCGGCACGGCGACCAGATGCTCGCCGACGCCGAGGAAGCCGCCGACGCCGATCACCACGGCCTTGATGTCACCGCTCTTGTCCATCAAGAGGTCGTTGATCGAGCCGACGCTCTGGTTGTTGTCGTTATAGACGCTGAGGCCGACGACTTTCGACGCACGCCAGTTGCCCTGATACGAGGTCGACGACACGCTCGTCGTCGTGGACATCTCAGCCTTGTTATTTTTGTCGGTTGGCGTCTGCGCAAACGCAACTGACGCAAGCAACGCGGAGCCGGCGATGCCGGCGACGACGGATTTGACTAACATTGATGGGCTCTCCTCAGTTCGCAAAATCGATACGGAGAGAACCCGTCACATCAGCAGCCGTTCCTAAGGAACATGCGATCAAAAGCCGCCCCAGTACGGCGGAACGCCGTAGAAGCGATGCAACTCGGCTTCCTGCGAGCGGTCGCCCCAGTCGAAATCCTTGTCGGCGCGGAACGACGGTGCGCGCTTCAACTCGTCATCCTCGATGTCGAGTTCGTAGGCCTCGAACTTCGGATTGTAGTGCAGCCGGCCCCAGGGCAACGGGATCAAATTGCTTCCGATGCCGAGGAACCCGCCGAAGCTCATCACGGCGTAGGACACTTTGCCGGAGATCTTGTCGATCATCAGCCGTTCGATGTGACCGAGCATGTCGCCATTGGGCCGTCGCACCGCCGTGCCCTCAACGCGATCGCTTGCAATGAGTTGATGCGGCCTTGTCATGACGTCAGCTGCCATCTCACCCTCCATCCCTGAAAGACTGAATCAACGCAGCGTCAGCGGCGCGGGTTCCGTCGTCATGCGGCAGCCATTCTTCCCTTTCAGAACATGGTTGATGCGGAGCCGGCGCTGGAACCTGCAAACGGGGACGCCACCCCTTCGGTCGGCGCTGTCGCGGCCACCGATCCGGCCACCGCAACGGAGGTGATCCAAAGCCTTGAGAATCCTGTCGATATTTCAGTGTATTAGGCTTGATGACAGAACGATAACTTTTCAGGACTCCGGCAACCTGTTAATTCCCGGGTGCCGTGCCGTGCAACAGTTTGGAAATATACTGAAACAAAATTTCCCAGCCGCTCTCCCCGAATCACGGACAAAAGACTCGGTATGACCCAGGCAGCGCCCAATATCCTCGTCGTCGAAGACGACCGCGAAACGCGGGCCCTCATCGCAAAGTATCTCCGCACCAATTCCTGCAACGTCACCACCGCCTCCGACGGCCGCGAGATGGCCCGGGCGATGGCCGATCACCGGGTGGATCTCCTGATCCTCGACGTGATGCTGCCGGGCGAGGACGGGCTGAGCCTCTGCCGCAAGGTGCGCGCGGAGTCGCAGACCCCGATCATCATGCTGACCGCGCGCGGCGAGGACGTCGACCGGATCCTCGGCCTCGAGATGGGCGCCGACGATTATCTGGCAAAACCGTTCAACCCGCGCGAGCTCCTGGCGCGGATCAACGCGGTGCTGCGCCGGCAGGCCGCCGCCCGCAACGCCAGCGCGATCGAGGGCGCGACCACGCTGTCGTTCCTCGGCTGGCGCATCGACATCCGCCTGCGCGAGCTGCGCAATCCTGAGGGCGCGCGGGTCGCCATGACCAGTGCCGAATTCGACCTGTTGCGGACCTTCTGCGAGCGGCCCGGTCGCGTGCTGTCGCGCGACAGCCTGCTCGACCTGACGCAGGGCCGCAGCGCCGGCTCGTTCGAGCGCTCGATCGACGTGCTGGTCAGCCGCATCCGCCGCAAGATCGAGCCCGATCCGCAGGAGGCCACTATGATCAAGACGGTGCGCTCCGGCGGCTATATGTTCACCCCGAGAGTGGAGGCGGTCGCCGCCACGGCCAACTGACCATGAAACGCACTTGAAGATGAAACTCCTGCGCGTACTGAGTCTGCGGGGGATCGGCGCACAAATCGCAGCCCTGGTGGTCGTGTCGATCGTTGCGCTGCATCTCATCTTCACCGCGAGCTTCCTGATCCACCGCCCCGACCAGCCCCAGCCGTCGGATCGTTGGCACACCCAGCTCGCCGCCGCCGCGCAATTGCTCGGGCATGCCCCGGCATCGGAGCGGCCGCGGCTGAAGGACGACATCGCGCGCGCCTTCCCGCAGCTCGCGATCGGCGACCTGCCGGCCGATGCAGGCACGCTGACCGAGCCGGACGCGCCGAGCCTGCACGCGCTGCGCCGTCTCGGGGCCGGCTATCACGTCTTCCTGCTGCCGCACGAGGCCGGTGCTACGTCGCATGACGGCGAGGTCCGACGCGTCGGCATCCGGCTGCCTGATGGCGCGATGATATCAGCCGATCTGATCCCGGATCAGCGCATGCGGCCGTTCTGGGGCGGGCCCTGGATGATGACGGTGCTGTTCGCCGTCATCAGCGTCACCCTGCTCGGCCTGTGGGCGGCCTGGGCGCTGACGGCGCCGCTGTCGTCCTTCGTCAAGGCCGCCGAGACCTTCAGCCTGAGCGGCGCCGCAGCGCCACTGCCCGAGCGCGGTCCGGAGGAGATCCGTTTGCTCGCCAAGGCGCTGAACCGGATGCGCGAGCGCATCACCGGCCTGATCGACGATCGCACCAAGATGCTGGCCGCGATCAGCCACGATCTGCGGACACCGATCACGCGGATGCGGCTGCGCGCGGAATTCATCGAGGACGAGACCCATCGCCACCGCATGCTGCGCGATCTCGACCAGATGCGCTCGATGCTGGAATCGGTGCTGTCGTTCCTGCGCAACGACCGCAAGCTCGAGGAGATGACGCTGGTCGACATCGCGAGCACGCTGCATCTGGTCACCGACCAGTTCGCCGATATGGGGCACAAGGTCACTTACAAGGGCCCGCAGCACGCGATGGCAACGGCGCGGCCCGGCGACCTGCATCGCAGCATCACCAATCTGGTCGAGAATGCGGTGCGCTTCGGCGGACAGGCCACCGTCCATCTCGACGTCAAGCCTGACAGCCTCACCATCGACGTCGAGGACGACGGCCCCGGCATCTCGGACGCGCACAAGACCAATGTGCTGGAGCCGTTCGTGCGCGGCGACGACGCGCGCAACATGGACGAGGCCGAGGGCTTTGGCCTGGGATTGTCGATCGCCAACGCCATCGTGCTCGCGCATGGCGGCACGCTGTCGCTGCACGACCGGCAGCCGCATGGCCTGGTGGTCCGGATTCAGTTGCCGGTGCGTCAACAGCAGGCCCAGCGATCGGCGGCCTGATCAGGCAGCCGGGCGTTACGCCGCGAGCGGCGTTAGCTGCGCATGGTCGTAGATTGCGATCGCCTCGAAACGATAATTGCAGGCGCGGCAATTCCACAGATAGATGGTGCGGCCTTCGCCGTGCTCGACCCAGTCCGGGCGCAGGATCGGCTTGCCGCATTGCGCGCAGGGATTTTCGCGAGGTGAAGTGGCGGAGTCCTGACGGGCCAAATCTTGACGAGTCATATCTTGACGAGTCATGGCGCATCTCCCTAAGGCGTTTTCTCGGGTGCTGCTGAATGGACAGATAGGCTGACTCAAAGCGCACGCTGTTGCCACTCATTCTACAACTCGGTTGAGTCGTTTGCACGACAATCCATCACGCGCGGCGTGCGGCAGAATCGGCTCCGACAATTTGAAGCATCTTGTCGGCGTCGGTCCCCGTCACGGACGGCAGGGTGAACGATGGACTCCAATACCTCTGGTCGTGCGGAGGTTTTGCCACATTCCTGCCCGCTCGCCGTACCATTGAGGACGCCGAACCTGACACATTGTGAACGGCCTCAAGCTATCCGACATGAAGACCCTTCAAACCCTTGCCTGGGCCCTTGCCTGCGCCGCGACAACGCTGCTGGCGTTTTGCAGCAGCGCGCAGGCGCAATCGCGCGCCCAATATGAGGCTGTCGTGGCCGCCCACGCCAAGGCGAATCTGGTGCCGGAAGAGCTGGTGCATCGCGTCATCGTGCGCGAGAGCAAGTATCAGCCGCGGCTGATCGGGCGCGGCGGCGCCATCGGGATGATGCAGATCAAGCTCGCGACCGCCCGCGGCCTCGGCTACACCGGTACCGCCGAAGGCCTGCGTGACGCCGAGACCAACCTCACCTACGGCATCAAATACCTCGCCGGCGCCTATCGCGCCGCCAAAGGTGATTTCGATCAAGCCGTGCGTTATTTCGCGGGCGGATATTACTACGCCGCAAAGCACCAGCGCATCGAGCACTTCAAAGAGGCGAAGCAGGTCGGCGAGAGTGCCCCACCGAAGGAACTCGCGAAGCAGGAACAGCACACTGCCGCTACTGCCGACGCGAAGCCGGAACAGGCCTCAAAATAGCTGCCAAGACAGCTGTGTTGCGTCCCAGGCGCGAGATCCCGTGGCATAACGCGTTGACACTCCCGCCCATCGGCTTACATTAGAGGCGTTCCGAGGGGTGCTCCGAAGGAGGAGCTGAGATACCGCAAGCTTGGGCTTAGCCAGAGATGGCGATCAGTCCGGGACCGCGGTGACCCTTTGAACCTGATCCGGGTCATGCCGGCGAAGGGACAGGGATGTATCAGACGTTACGACCGCGGGGGGATTCCCCCGTCTCGATTATCGGCGCAGGCATTGCCGGTGCCTGGCAAGCGCTGTTGTTCGCGCAGGCAGGGCACGCCGTCACTCTGCACGAGCGCAGTGACGCCGCGATGACGGATGCCACCAGCCACTGGGCCGGCGGCATGCTGGCGCCGTGGTGCGAGGCGGAAGCCTCCGAGCCCGTGATCTCCAGGCTCGGTATCCGTTCGCTGAGCCTGTGGCGCGAGCATTTTCCGCAAACTCCGTTCAACGGCTCGCTGGTGGTGGCGCATCCGCGCGACCGCGCCGATTTCGAGCGCTTTGCGCGCCTCACCACCGGCCACCGCAGGCTGGATGCCGAAGGCGTCAGCGACCTCGAGCCGTCGCTCGAGGGTCGCTTCCGTGATGCCCTGTTCTATCCCGACGAGGGCCATGTCGAGCCGCGCCGCGTGCTGCCGCAGCTCCACGCCGCGATCGCGAAGGCTGGCGGCAGCATCCAGTTCAACAGCGAAGCCACCACCGATGATCTCGACGGTCTCGTGATCGATTGCCGCGGCCTCGCCGCGCGTGACCGCGCGCCTTCCTTGCGCGGCGTCAAGGGCGAGATGATCGTGATCGAGACCGCGGAGGTCGAACTGTCGCGCCCGGTGCGGCTGATCCATCCGCGCTGGCCGCTCTACGTGATCCCGCGCGGCGATGGCCGCTTCATGCTGGGCGCGACCTCGATCGAGGCCGAGGATCGCGACGTCAGCGTGCGCTCGGCGCTGGAGCTATTGGGCGCCGCCTACGCCGTGCATCCCGCCTTTGCCGAGGCGCGGATCGTCGAATTCGGCTCGGGCCTGCGGCCCGCCTTCCCCGACAATCTGCCGAAGATTGCGATCGACAAGGAGCAGATCAGCGTCAACGGCCTCTACCGTCACGGCTTCCTGCTGGCGCCGGCACTGGCCGAGCTGACGCTGAGCTTTGTCGCGCGCGGCGAGATCGACAATGAGGTGATGCAATGCGCGTGATCGTCAACGGCGAACAGCGCGAGATCGCGGCTTCCAGCGTCGACGCGCTGCTCAGCGAGCTCGACTACGAAGGCACGCATTTCGCGATCGCCGTGAATTACGACGTGGTGCCGAAAAGCCGCTGGGCCGCGACCGCGCTGAACGCCGGCGACGAGATCGAGATCATCACGCCGCGGCAGGGAGGGTGATGGATGTCTAGCGCGCAATCTCTCCTCCCTCGGCTTACGGCACGGCCTCTGGAATACTGGATCCCCGCATGCGCGGGGATGACAGCTAGATTTGAGGAGACACCTCGGACATGGTGACCTTCTACGGCAAATCCTTCACCTCCCGCCTGCTGGTCGGCACGGCGCTCTATCCCTCGCCCGCGATCATGCAAAGCGCGATCCGCGCCTCGGGTGCTGCCATCGTCACGGTGTCGCTGCGGCGCGAGGCGGCCGGCGGCAAAACTGGCGACGCGTTCTGGTCGCTGATCCGCGAGCTCGGCGTCACCGTGCTGCCGAACACCGCGGGCTGCCGCAGCGTGAAGGAGGCGGTCACCACCGCAAAACTCGCGCGCGAATTGTTCGATACCTCCTGGATCAAGCTCGAGGTGATCGCCGACAACGACACGCTGCAGCCCGACGTCGTCGGCCTGGTCGAAGCCGCGACCATCCTGATCAAGGACGGCTTTGAAGTGTTCCCCTATTGCACCGAGGATCTCTCGGTCGCGACGCGGCTGGTCGACGCCGGCTGCAAGGTCGTGATGCCGTGGGCCGCTCCAATCGGCAGCGCAAAGGGCATCATCAACCGTGACGCGCTAAGACTGCTGCGCGACCGCTTGCCCGACATCACGCTGGTGGTCGACGCCGGCCTCGGCGCGCCGTCGCATGCGGCCGAAGCCCTCGAGCTCGGCTATGACGCCGTGCTGCTCAACACCGCGATCGCAAAGGCCACCGATCCGGTCGCGATGGCCAACGCCTTCCGCCTCGGCGTCGAGGCCGGCCGCACCGCTTACGAAGCCGGGCTGATGGACGCCCGCGACTTCGCCTCCCCGTCCACGCCTGTTGTTGGGACCCCGTTCTGGCATGCCGTATCCTGATCGTTTCTATCCTGTCGTCGACAGCCTCAAATGGGTCGAACGCCTGACCAAACTCGGCGTCGGCACCATCCAGCTGCGCGCCAAGGAGCTCGACGACGGCCAGGCGCTGCAGATCGTCAGCGACGCGCTGGCGATCACCAAGGGCACGGCGACGAAGCTCGTCGTCAATGATTACTGGCGCGCGGCGATCGTCGCGGGCGCCGAGCATCTGCATCTCGGCCAGGAAGATCTTGTCGATGCCGATCTCGCGGAGATCCGCAACGCGAAGCTGACGCTCGGCATCTCCACCCATGACGACGCTGAGCTTGCGACCGCGCTGGCCGCCAAGCCCGACTACATCGCGCTCGGTCCAATTTTTCCGACCACGCTGAAATCGATGCGCTTCGCGCCGCAGGGCATTCCGAAGATCACGGAATGGAAGAAGCGTATCGGCAGCATCCCGCTGGTCGCGATCGGCGGCATCAAGTTCGAGCAGTCAGCCGAGATTTTTGCCGCCGGCGCCGATTCGATCGCCGTCGTCAGCGATGTGACCCAGAACGCCGACCCCGATGCCCGGGTGCGGCAATGGCTCGGCCTGAATGTGGAGGCCGTGTGATGGCCCAAAAGCTCTTACCACTCACTCCGCTGTCATCGCCCGGCTTGACCGGGCGACCCAGCACGCCGCGGCCCGTCCATTCAACGGCACGGCCTCTGGAATACTGGATCCCCGCTTTCGCGGGGTTGACAGCGGTAATTGTCTCTCGCGCAGCGATGCAAACGAACTAAGATCAGGAGGATCCCATGAACATCCGCTCCAACCCCGACACCACGCTCCCCGCCGTCACCACCGGCCCACTGCCGTCTTCGCGAAAAATCTTCGCGACGCCAGACTCCGCGCCCGACATCCGGGTGCCCTTGCGCGAGATCGTCCTCTCCGAAGGCGCCGGCGAGCCGAACCTGCCGGTCTATGACACCTCGGGTCCCTACACCGATCCTGATGTCACCATCGACGTCAATGCCGGCCTGTCGCGCGATCGTCTGGCCTGGGTCAAGGAGCGCGGCGGCGTCGAGGAATATGAAGGGCGCGACATCAAGCCGGAGGATAACGGCAATGTCGGCGCCTCGCACGCGGCAAAGTCGTTCACCGCGCATCACACGCCGCTGCGCGGGCTCGACGGCCACAAGATCACCCAGCTTGAGTTTGCCCGCGCCGGGATCATCACCAAGGAGATGATCTACGTCGCCGAGCGCGAGAATCTCGGCCGCAAGACCCAGCTCGAGCGCGCCGAGGCAGCCCTTGCCGACGGCGAAAGCTTCGGCGCCGCGGTCCCCGCCTTCGTCACGCCGGAATTCGTCCGCAGCGAGATCGCCCGCGGCCGCGCCATCATCCCCTGCAACATCAACCATGCTGAGCTGGAGCCGATGATCATCGGCCGCAACTTCCTGACCAAGATTAACGCCAATATCGGCAACTCGGCGGTGACGTCGTCGGTCGAGGAGGAAGTCGACAAGATGGTGTGGGCGATCCGCTGGGGCGCCGACACCGTGATGGACCTCTCGACCGGCCGCAACATCCACACCACGCGGGAATGGATCTTGCGCAACTCGCCGGTGCCGATCGGCACGGTGCCGATCTATCAGGCGCTGGAGAAGTGCGAGGGCGATCCCGTCAAGCTGACCTGGGAGCTCTACAAGGACACGCTGATCGAGCAGTGCGAACAGGGCGTCGACTATTTCACGATCCACGCCGGCGTGCGCCTGCCCTACATCCACCTCACCGCCAACCGAGTCACCGGTATCGTGTCGCGCGGCGGCTCGATCATGGCGAAGTGGTGCCTGGCGCATCACAAGGAGAGCTTCCTCTACACCCATTTCGACGAGATCTGCGACCTCATGCGCAAGTATGACGTCTCGTTTTCGCTCGGCGACGGCCTGCGTCCCGGCTCGATCGCCGACGCCAACGACCGCGCGCAGTTCGCCGAACTGGAGACGCTTGGCGAACTCACGAAGATCGCATGGGAGAAGGGCTGCCAGGTCATGATCGAGGGCCCCGGCCACGTGCCGATGCACAAGATCAAGATCAACATGGACAAGCAGCTCAAGGAATGCGGCGAAGCCCCGTTCTACACGTTGGGCCCGCTGACCACCGACATCGCGCCGGGCTACGACCACATCACCTCAGGCATTGGTGCCGCCATGATCGGCTGGTTCGGCTGCGCCATGCTCTGCTACGTCACGCCGAAGGAGCATCTCGGCCTGCCTGATCGCAACGACGTCAAGGTCGGCGTCATCACCTACAAGATCGCCGCCCACGCCAGTGATCTCGCCAAGGGCCACCCCGCCGCGCAACTGCGCGACGACGCGCTGTCGCGCGCGCGCTTCGACTTCCGCTGGCAGGACCAGTTCAACCTCGGCCTCGACCCCGAGACCGCCAAGAACTTCCATGACGAGACCCTGCCGAAGGAAGCCCACAAGGTCGCGCATTTCTGCTCGATGTGCGGTCCAAAATTCTGCTCGATGAAGATCACCCAGGACGTGCGCGACTACGCGGCGACGCTGAACGACCCGACCAGCGTCGGCATGTCGATGTCAGGCACCATCGAGGACGGCATGGCGTCGATGAGCGCCAAGTTCAAGGAGATGGGCGAGAACCTGTATCTCGACGCGGACAAGGTGAAGGAGAGCAATCGGGTGTTGTGAGGACTCTTCGCCCTCTCCGCTCGTCATGCCCGGGCTTGACCCGGGTATCCATCAGAAAGTGAGAAGCCGGGTGAACACCCGGCTTTTTCATGGAGCATCGTTCCGCTGCTCAAATCGCACCTTTTGCATTTATCTAGAAAGCTCTGTAGGAACTACTTCTGGGTGTATGCGGGACAAAACTACGTGAAAATGAGACTGCCACGATCGGTTGCCTATGGGCTACCGCGCCTGCTTGCCAGCGGCACAATTACCATCAGTTTGCTTGGCGGCTGCACGTCTATTCCGAGCCACACCGAGGCAGCAATAGCACCCATTGAACCGAGAGCCGGTTATGCGTCGCTGAATATTGGGCGTCCGACCGGCGGCAATGTGAGTATCTTTCCACTTGCAATTCATGTCGACGGAAAGCTGGCAGCCTCCCTATCGCCGGGCCAATATACGAGTATCGAGATCGAACCCGGCAAACACACAATCGGCGTCCCCAACGAAGCCTGGAATCGAGCGATTGCCGGTACACCTCACGTCTCAGAATTCGTGACAGTGTCTGGGAAGACCTACTACGCCTTGCCAACGCAATGGTATGAGGACGCTGGCACCACAGTGTCCTTGGTTGGATCGGTAGCTGTCCCTCACAGAACCGCCGTTGGCCACAATAGCTTCGCGATACAGTCGGCCGGTCCGTCTCCGGAGTTCAGCCAATTGACATATGTGAAGTCGCCCTGATTGCTGATCCCGACGCCAGCAGGCAGCTCGGGTGAGTGATCGGTCCGCCGCAGCTCGGAGAGCGACGGCGGGAGCGACACCCAGGGTTCATATTTGCTACGCTCACGTGGGCTACCCCTCGCCCGCATTTCGCTTGGATCACAATGACTGACAATCTGACCGGCGTCTGGGACGGCACCTATGTTCAGCCGGGAGTTGGAATGGTCACGTTTCTAGCGACGCTCATCGAGTCCGGTGGCGCGCTCGGAGGAAACGTCACGGAACCCTGCATGACGCCCCGCTGCCCCTTGAGCACCCACAACGCGTCGATTGCGGGTCATCGCTCCGGCAGCGCGGTTTCGTTCGTCAAGCGTTACGAGCCGCCCGGCTACGGCTATGACACGGTCCACTACGAAGGCTCGGTCAATGCTGACGCGACGGAGATCGATGGACGCTGGAGGCTGCCAGGCAACGCGCTCTCGGGAACGTTTCTGATGGTCCGCTCGGGCAAGCCTGCACAATCGGTCGTAACCGAACAACAGGCCAAAGAGCCGACGCGTTAGCAAGCGTAGCCCGGATGAGCGCAGCCACATCCGGGTTAACGTGTGTCCCGCATATCGCTACGCTCATGGCGGCTACAAGCTACGCCGATGCTGCCGCTTGCACGCTAACACGCGCCCCGCCACCAAAATCGATCTCCTGATACCCGCCCGCCGCCACGCCATTGATGATCCCCAAAAACTTCGGTGTCCCGCCGTTGTAGACGAAGTACCGCACAGTCCCCTCCTCGTGCCCCGCCACGTTCGAGTTGTATCCCGTGAACCATGACTTGGCTTTGCGCATCAGCATGATCTCGTACATTTTTGCCACGTGCGCGGTCCAGCGCTGCTGCGCCTCGAGCGTGGCATCCGCGCGGGTCAGGCCGCGATCCCACATGTGTTGCAGCAAATTGGTGCACCAGTTGACGCCGTTCTCGATGCCGCGCGGGAAATTCGTCGAGGCGGAGGCGCTTTGCGGGCCGGTCGGCATCAGCAGGTTCGGAAAGCCATGGACGAGCATGCCGAGGAAGGTGGACGGCGCCTGCTTCCATTTGTCGGCGAGCTTCTCGCCATTGACGCCGCTGATGTCGATCAGATCGTAGGCGCCGGTGATGGCGTCGAAGCCGGTGGCGTAGACGATGATGTCGAACTCATAGTCGCGCTCGGTGGTGCGCAGGCCATTCTCGGTGACGCGAACCAGCGGCGTCTCGCTGAGATCGACGAGATGCACATTGTCGCGGTTATAGGCCTCGAAATATTTCGTTTCCAGCGGCAGGCGCTGCACGCCAAAGCCGTGATCCCTCGGGATCAGCTTTTCGGCGACCATGGGATCCCTGACGCGACGGCGGATGCGATCGGCGATATACTCCGACAATTCGGCATTGGCCGCTTCGTCCATGAAAATCTCGCGGAAATTCGCCAGCCAGATGCCGAAGCCCGGCTCATCGTAAAGCTTGTCCCACAGCGCCAGCCGTTCCTCGCGCGTGACCTCGTAGAAGCCACGCTTGTCCGGCCCGTGCACAAAACTGCCCGGCGTCAGCGCGCAGGCGGCGAATATCTCGTCATAGCGCGCGCGGATGTCGGCCATTTCCTCATCCGAAATCGGGCTGTTGTTAAGCGGCGCGCTCCAGTTCGGCCGGCGCTGGAACACGGTGAGGTCGCCGACCTTGTCAGCGATCTCGCCGATCACCTGAATGCCGGTGGCGCCGGTGCCGATCACGGCGACTTTCTTAGCCTTGAGGTCGACCGGCTCTTGCGGCCAGTAATAGGTATGGAACGAGCGGCCCTTGAAGTCATCGACGCCAGGCACGCGCGGCATCGTCGGCGCCGACAGCAGTCCGATTGCGAGCACCACGAAACGGCAGGTCAGCTCGCGGCCGTCGCTGGTCGTGAGATGCCAGAGATCGCGCGCCTCGTCGAAGCGCATCGCCTCGACCTTGCAGTTGAACTGCATGTGCTTGCGCAGATCGAACTTGTCGGCGACGTAATTGAGGTAGCGCAGATTCTCGGGCTGGCCGGAAAAGCGCTCCTTCCAGTGCCACTCGTCGAGCAGTTCGCGTGAGAACGAGAAGCCATAGGTGTAGCTCTCCGAATCGAAGCGGCAGCCGGGATAGCGGTTCCAGTACCAGGTGCCGCCGAGATTGGGCGCCCCTTCCAGCACGGTGGCGTCGATGCCGAGATCGGCCAGCCGCTTGATCTGGTAGATGCCCGCGACGCCGGCGCCGACGACGATCACCTCGTAATGGGTTTTGGCCTCGGTCATTTCCCGCTCCGGAATTCTTCTTGGCTCTGTTGGCTGGATTACAGACCGTTTTGCCTGATCAGGCAACCGCAGGATCGGCCATGCAACTTGCGTTGAGGCGCTGGGTGCGATAGTGCCGGGCGAGACGTGCATGATTTCGGAATAATGGAATAATACCGCTGAGTTGCCCGACGTGTCAAGTTGTCATGTTGAGCGCGGGCAGCCGTCGGCTACTTTGCATGGGGTTGTTTTCGATGTTTTGGCAGCCGGCGCGGTCAGGATGAGCGAAGCTCGCGTATGATGCCGCCGCCGATGCCTGACGCCATCTCCCACCGCCTCCCCGACCAGCTTCGCGCCGACCTGCGCCTCGTCTTTGTCGGCACCGCGGCCAGCACACGCTCGGCCGCAGTCGGGCACTATTACGCCCATCCCGGCAATCGCTTCTGGCGCGCGCTGCATGAGGCCGGGATTACGCCGCGGCGATATCAGCCAAGCGAGTTCGCCGCGCTGCTCGAACTCGGCATCGGCTTCACCGATCTCTCCAAGTCCGGCGCCGGGATGGATCACGAGATCGCGAGACAGTCGTTCGATGTCGCGGGCTTCCGGGCGAAGATCGAGACCTATCGGCCGAAGACCATCGCCTTCACCAGCAAGAAGGCGGCAAGCCTGTTCTATCACCGGCCGACGAGTGCGATCTCGTTCGGCAGGCAGCCACCGATGAGCGGCCTTCCCGATGTTTTCGTGCTATCGTCGCCCTCGGGCGCAGCGACCGGGAGTTGGACGTTGCAGCCGTGGCGCGAGTTGGGTGAGTGGATCAAGGCGGACTAGCGTAGCCCGGATGGAGCGAAGCGAAATCCGGGCTACGCTCTGCCGGATTGCCCGAGAGCTTGCACAACAGGACGTCCCTCCGATGCATAACTTCACTCCCCTCTCCGGACTGTTCGGCAGCGCGCTGATCGGGCTCGCGGCGGCAATGCTGATGCTGTTGACTGGGCGGCTTGCCGGCGTCAGCGGCATTCTGGGCGGGTTGCTGCAAGCCGGTCCCTCCGATCGCAACTGGCGGGTTGCTTTCGTGGCGGGGTTGATCGCGGCGCCCTTGATCGCAGCGCTATTCGGCGCGCCGCTGCCGCGGCCTGCGGTAACGTCAAGCCTGGCGGTGGTTGCGGGGGCGGGCCTCCTGGTCGGCTTCGGCACCCGGATCGGCAATGGCTGCACCTCCGGCCATGGCGTCTGCGGCTTCGCGCGGTTGTCGGCGCGCTCGATCGTGGCGACCATCATCTTCATGCTGACGGCGTTCGCGACGGTCGCGATCGTCAGGCACGGTTTGGGAGGCTGACAATGCCGGCTATTGTCGCCAGCCTCGTCTGCGGGTTGATCTTCGGCGAGGGCCTGCTGATCTCAGGCATGACCGATCCGCAGAAGGTGCTCGGCTTCCTCGATCTGTTCGGCGCCTGGGACGCGACGCTGGCCTTCGTGATGGGCGGCGCGGTCGCGGTCGCCGCATCAGGCTTTGCGATCGCGCGGCGCCGCACGGCGCCGGTGGTCTCCGCACGATTTCTCTGGCCGGAGCGCAGCGACATCGATGCGCCGCTGGTCGTGGGCGCCGTGCTGTTCGGCATCGGCTGGGGCCTGGTCGGCATCTGCCCCGGGCCGGCGCTGGTCAACCTCGCGGGGCTCAGCCTACCCATGGTCGTGTTCGTCGTCGCGATGATCCTGGGCATGATCGGCTACGAACTCTGGCGCCGCCGTACGGTTGCCGCAGACGCAATCGAAACTCAGGCCATTCCATCTCGCACCGACGGGTAACTCCATGACGTTGATAAAACACTTCCCGCCTCCGCCCGGCATCAAGTCGCCGCCGCTCTCGTTCGGCGCCCGCGTCGGAGATTTGCTGTTCATCTCGGGCATTCCCGGCTTCGATGCCAATGGCGCGCTGCCTGACAGCTTCGAGGCGCAGTTCGCCAATGTCGTCACCAATTTCAAGCGCGTGCTGGACGAGGCCGGCGCCACGATGCGCGATCTCGTCAAGGTCAACGTGCTGCTGACCCGCGCCGCCGACGTCGCCACGATGAACGCGCTCTATGCCGGCGCGTTCGGGCCGCCACCTTACCCTGCGCGCACCACCTGCGTGGTGCTGGCGCTGCCGAGCCCGCAGATGCTGATCGAGATCGAGGGCGTGGCGTCGGTGAGGGGGTGACGAGCTCTCCGTCATTCCGGGGCGCGCCGCTTGGCGCGAGCCCGGAATCCATCGGGCCGCGTGGCCCGTGGATGAATGGATTCTCGGATGCGCAATTGCGCATCATAACTCTCGCGGAGCCTGTCATCGGGCCGCGCATTCGCGCGGACCCGGTGGCGAGCCCCGGAATGACGAGCGGAAAGACCGTAGGACGAATTATTCCTTCAACGTGATCGCGAGCCCTGAGAGGTCGACATTGGCCATCAGGCCGAGTTGCTTGCCGGCCAATTCCAGGATCGCGCCGTTCTGGTTGGTCAGCACGATGCCGCGCACGCCGGCGCCGAACGCAACGCCGACGCCCGCCGCGCCATAGACGCCGGCGATGTCCTGGGCCCGGCGGATGTTCCGGACCTTGCCCTGCAACGTGGTCTGGGAGCCACCGAAGACGAGGCCATAATCCAGCCCGCCGGCCGTGAGCCCGTAGGTCTGGCCGTGAAAGGTCATGACGCCCTTGCCGATCGAGCCGCCGAAGATCCAGCCCGCCTTGAAGATGACGAGTGTCACGGCGCCCTCGTCGGCCAGGGCGGCGGACGATCCAGCGAGCAGCCCCAGCGCAAGCAGCACGGCGCGGGCGGCGGATGACAATCTCATGGAGGATACTCCGGACGATGCGAGAGGTGGATCGATTCGCGCCAATCTAGCCGATGGGCGGCACGGTTGAAATGACCGCCGGGGCATGCGGGGGCAGCGCGCCGATCAGCCTCCCGCACACCCCAATCACTGAGTTGCCCGACGGCGCAAGCCCCATCGTGAAACTCGGGCAAATCGCGCCGCGAGAATGCGGAAGTATGACTCGCAAGCGGAGCAACATACTCGCTGTCGTCCCGGGCTTGACCCGGGACCCATACGCCGCGGCCCGGAAAGGGCACAAGCGGAGTCGACTTCTCTTGCAGCCGAATTCGGTGGTTATGGGTCCCGGCTCCCGTGCGCAATTGCGCACCAGGCCGGGATGACATCGAATTTGCGGACCGCCTTGCGACATCCCTACCGCATCGTGATCGCCAACCCGCTCAAATCCGCATTCGCCATCAGCCCGACCTGATGCCCGGTCAGCTCAAGCACCGCGCCCTTCTGGTTGGTGAGCACGATCGCGCGGGCGCCGCGGCCGAGCGCGAGGCCGGCACCGGCGGCGCCGTAGACGCCGGCAATGTCGCTGGCGCGGTTGATGTTGCTGACGCGGCCGCGCAGCACGGTCTTCGAGCCGCCGAACACCAGGCCGTAGTCGAGGCCGCCGGTGGAGAGCGCATAAGAGCGGCCGCGGAACGTGAGCGTGCCGCTGCCGCCGGAGCCGCCGATGATCCATCCCGCCTTGTAGATCACGAGCGTCACGAAGCCACTGTCGGCGCGGGCGGCGGACGAGACGGCGAGGCCCGCGAAGGCCATGAGTGCTGCCAGCGCGACACGAAGGACGGATGCTCTCATTGGTGCGGTCTCCCCAAAATGTTTGTCACATCGCGACATCAAGCGAATCGCGCCTGGCGGACTGTAGCAAGCAAACAAGGCGGCGCAATTTGGGACAGCGGCGGCCCGCTCATCGCGAGCTTCTCCGCGCGTTCAGCATTGAACCTGACCCATTTGAACCTGACTCGCGGGTTCCAACACTCAAATCATGTCCGGGGCGACACGCCCCAGCGCTCTCAAAAGAGCTCCCAAATTGCCTTTGCGGAGCAAGATTTTTTCAAACCGGAGATTTCCCATGCCTCGTTTCTTGCGTCGTCTGCCGATTGCCTGTGCCGCCCTTGCCGTCTCTGCGTTTGCCGCAGCAGGCCCCGCGAGCGCCACGCCCTATCATCTGATCCGCTGGCAGGACACCGGCGTCTGCCAGATCTGGGACCAGAGCATCCCGACCGTGCCGTGGCCGTCGAACTATGCCGTCGTCAGCGAGGAACTGCCGACCTTCGAGGCCGCGTTTGCCTACAAGACTGGTCTCTTGAGCAACGGCACCTGCTCGTTCTGAGCGATCGCGTCGCTTGTGGTGGGTGGGCAGAGCGCAAGCGTGCCCGCCATCGCAAGCAGAATGTTGATGGTGGGCACGGCGCAAACGCGCCTTTGCCCACCCTACGCTATCTGCGTGCTGCACCCGATCATCCCTCAATGATGCCTGATCAGCGCGTCGCGCGCGGCGGCGAGTTCGTGGAACGCCGGCCCGTTGCCGCCACCGTCAGGATGTGCCGTTTTGGCAGCGTGCTTGAAGGCCTGATGGATTTCGGTCGTGGCCAGACGGCGGCCGAGCGGCAGGCCGAGCAATTGCCGATACTGATCCTCCTGCGTCGGCGCCTTCGGCGCCAGGCCGCGCCGGCCGAACAGCGGCATCGCGAGCATATGCAGCGCGTCGCCGATGATGCCGAGGCGGCGCAGCGCCATCATCCGGGTGCGGCGGTCGGCGGATGTCAACGCAGCCCGGCGCAGGATCGGCAGCACCTGTGCGGCCGCCTGCCGCAGCGTCTCGTCGAGATCGGTCGCCGCGATCTCCGCGACCATCCGGGCCATCTCGCGATAATCGGGGTCGGGCGTCGCGTAAAAACGCTCGATCGCGAGTTTCCATTGCCTGATCTGCGGGTGCATGTTCGAGTCCATAGGCATCATCCGAATTCGGATAACAGCAACGCGCAAACACCGCTTGGCGTTTCACTTGGTGCAGTTTTGAATAGTGTTGTCGACAACATCCCAAAATAGACGAGGAAACCCCATGCCGCTTCTCGACAATCACATCGCCGTCATCACCGGTGCAGGCTCCGGCATCGGGCGCGCGATCGCGGTGGGCTATGGACGCGAGGGCGCGCGCGTCGTGCTGCTCGACATGAACGGCGAGGCGGCTGCCGAGGCGGCAAAGGAAATCCGCGATGCCGGCGGCAAGGCGGAAAGTTTTACGCTCGACGTCACCGATCGCGACGCCTGTACCGCGATGGCGAAACAAGTCGCCGACAAGGTTGGAGCGGTCTCGATCCTGGTCAACAACGCCGGCATCGCCCGCCGCAACGGCATGCTTGGTACGGACGAGGCCGTGATCAAGGACTGGGAAGACATCATCGCGATCAATCTGACCGGCGTCTTCAACGTGACGCACGCGTTCCTCGCACCCTTGCGCCGGAACAAGGGACGCATCGTCAATATCGGCTCGATCCAGTCCTTTGTGCACCTGCGCACGCCGAGCTCGCCGGCCTATACCGCCTCCAAGCACGGCGTGCTCGGCTTCACCAAGGCGCTCGCCGCCGAACTCGGCAAGGACGGCGTACGCGTCAATGCGATCGGCCCCGGCTTCATCGAGACGCCGCTGAACGAGAAGGTGCGCGCCACCAATCCTGATCTGGTGAAGGTGTTCATGGACCACACGCCGCTCGGCCGCGCCGGCAAGCCGGAGGACATCGTTGGGCCCGCGATCTTCCTCGCCTCCGATCTCGCGGCCTATGTGTCGGGCACGATCCTGATGGTCGATGGCGGCTATCGGACATTGTGACGGATGGAACCGCAATCGTGGCGATTTCGGGGTATTTTCCTTACAACGCAGACGGTTAGGGGTGCGTTAAGACGTTGTTAACCAAACCGGCTCACCGTGAAATTACGGACTAGGGGTAGTTCATTCTCGATGTTTCCGCTTCATCGCTGAGGCGGGCGTTGATCGGGAGGTTGTTAATGTCATACGCGTCCACCCTGCTGTCGCCGGAAGCTCTGCTGCCGTCGCTGGCCCCAAATGAAATCGTGCCATTGCTCATTGGCGCCACCGTCGGCGAGGTCGAGCGCGAGCTCGTGCTGCAGACCTTGGCGCGCTGCGACGGCAACCGCACCCGCGCCGCACGCGTGCTGGGGCTGTCGGTCCGCACCCTGCGCAACAAGATCCGCGAATACTCCGCCGACGGCATCGAGGTGCCGCCGCACAGCGAGCGCGCGGCGGCGTAGCCGTTCAGATCGGCCGATCGATCGCAAGACGCATCGAATTATGACTGTTGATCGCTTGCGTCGGCGCCGGCCGGCGGAATTGAAGCCGTCGTCCAACCTCTGTTACAAGCGGCTCCACATCTCGACGGAGCATCGCAGTGGCTGACGACACAACTTCCCGCCGGGGGCCACAGGGCCGCCAGGGCGAGCCGGGCCGACCGGGTCCGCAGGGACATCCAGGACGGCCGGGGGCGGAAGGCGTGCGCGGCAAGCCGGGTCCGGTCGGCAAGGCCGGCCCGATCGGCAAGGCCGGGCCGCAGGGCAAGCCTGGCGCACAGGGCAAAGCAGGCCCGCAAGGCGCGCGCGGCGAGGCTGGTCCGCGAGGCGCCCCGGGACCGGCAGGCCCGCGCGGCGAAGCCGGACCGGCCGGAGCGCTGCCGTCGCTCGACCAGGTGATGCCGTGGCTGCACATGATCTTCGACGCTTACGAAGACTACAAGCGCAGCAAAGAGCGCGAAGCGATCGAGCAGGCCGAGCACGAGGCCGCCGAGCGCGCGGCGGCGGAAGCGATCGCCTATGACGACGTCGATGCCGGCGACTTCGGCGAGGATGATTCAGGCGAGGACGACGATCACAAGAAAAAGAAGAAGCACCGTCACAAGGACAAGAAGGACAAGAAGTAACGCACAACAAACGGCGTGCGGTTCGACTGGCGGATCATCTACGGATCGCGGCGCGGGTCGAGCTGGATCAACTGGAACACCCAGCGCATGGCGTAGTACCACGCAACGCCTGCGAATGCCCCGCAGATCGACAGGATGATGACGTTGGTGCGGTCGATCACCCCGCTCGACCACAGCATGCCGCAGGTCCACAGAACGGCGAATGCGATCGAACAGAGGGTGAGCGGGACGGCAGGCTTCATGGCGTTGCTCCGGGCCGGGGTGGACAGCGATGCTGCCCGGTGCCGCGCCGATGGTCCGTGAGCTGGATCACGAACCGACGCCAATCTCAGCCGAACCGCAGCCGCGAGCGCTCCTTGGCCTTTTCCGCCTCGATCTCGCGATCGCGCGCCGGCGAGGTGGTCTGCAACGAGATCAGCAGCCTTCTCGCCGTCTCGGACACCTCGGTCACGGCCTGGTTGAACGCGGCCTCGTTGGCCTGCGACGGCTTGTTAAAGCCGGACAGTTTGCGCACGAACTGCAGCGCCGAAGCCTGGATCTCGTCCTCGGTGGCAGGCGGCTCGAAGTTGAACAGCGTCTTGATGTTGCGACACATGGTGGTCTCCTTGTCCGGCGATGGGGCTATTCTCTCAAGGACGATCGGCTGCTGCAAAATACGACATCGTGGTCTATTCTGGCAGCTACATCGTCTACGGCGGAGAGGTTCCAATGAGCCACGTGATCTACAAGGTCGTCCAGCACGACGGCGGCTGGGCCTATACCGTCAGCGGCGTGTTTTCGGAACCGTTTCCGACCCATGCCGCCGCACTTGCCGCCGCGCGACGCGTCGCTGCCGAGCAGCGCGTGCCCGGGCGCACCGAGGCGATCGAGTACGAGACATCAGACGGGAAATGGCACACCGAAACCGCGGCCGGCAATGACCGCCCGGAGACGGAAGTCGAGGACGGCCGCTAGTCAGAACGGAACCTGCACGCCAAGCCGATCGAAGAACGCTCGCCCCCGGTCCGTGATGCGCAGCGCACGCGGAATGCGGTGCGGCGCAACACAGCGCGTCTGGAGCAGCCGCGCCAGCACGGCGTTGGCAAATGGACCGGCGAGATGCGGGACGCGCTCGGTCCAGTCGTTGCAAGCCCGCAGATGCGGCTGACGCGCCGGATCGAAATCGATCTCCTCGGCCCGGCACCACGCCAACCCCTGCTCGGTCACGCGGCCGGTGCGGCCGTCGACCACAACGAGCCGGCGGCGGATCAGCGCATTGGAGAGCAGCACGCCGAGCTGACCCGCCAGATGATGGTAGCAGGTGCGTGACTGCCTGAGCTGCTCGGCCGGCATCACACGCTTGCGCGCGGCGCCCGCTCTGGCTGCAAGGTCGACCAGGCTCTCGATCAGCGCCGCGACGTCGTCGTCTCTGATCCGGTAATACCTGAACCTGCCCTGCGCCCAGACCGACAGCACGCGCGCATCGACCAGCTTCTGCAGATGCGCGCTGGCGCTCTGCGGCGAGATGCCGGCGACTGAGGCAAGCTCGCCGGCGGGCAACGCCTTGCCGTCGGCCAGCGCGCTGACCATCGCCTCGCGCGCCGGATCGCCCAGCGCCTCGGCGATCCGCGAGAATCCCGTCTGCACGGACTGACCGGATGATCCCACCGCTTCGTCCTCCAAATCGATCGGAACAGTCCTACCTGCAATCCGGAGGCTTCGAAACTCATTTCAGATTTTCCTGAAACATCGCAGCCGCCCTATCCGCTCTGATCGGCACAGGTCAACGGAGAGAAAGAGAACAGCCATGACAACAGACAGGAACGATGCGGAACGCATCTACAGGCTCTGGGACGAGGCCCTCGGCAACAAGGATCTCGAGGCGGCGCTGGCGCTCTATGCGTCCGAGGCCTCGATCGAAAGCCCGCTGGTTCAGCACCTGATGCAGACGCGCGACGGCATCGTCCGCGGCACGGATGCGCTGCGCGAGTTCATAACACGGGTATTCCGCACCAATCCGCCGCAGCGCAAACGCTTCAAGCAAGGATTCTTCAGCGACGGCCGTGTCATCACCTGGGAATACCCGCGCCAGTCGCCTGAGGGCGATCAGATGGACCTGGTCGAAATCATGGAGATCGAGGACGGCCTGATCCGGCGCCACCGCGTCTATTGGGGATGGTATGCCCTCAATGTGTTGAGGGAGGGCTAGCTCGACAATTCCACCTCAGCCCTGCGCGCGACGGTCGCCGTCATGATAGCCTTGCGCCCGAGCGGCTGGACAAACGCGCCGTGCCCGGGGAGAAACACGATGATCCGTTTGTGCGCCGCGCTTGCAGTCGCTCTCGTCTCGATACCGGTCACGGCAATGGCTGCAGATTATCCCGCGCCGCAGGACGGCGAGTGGATCGCGAAGGACTTCAAGTTCCACACCGGCGAGATCATGCCGGAGCTGCGGCTGCACTACACCACGGTCGGCGCGCCGACCGGACAGCCGGTGCTGGTGCTGCACGGCTCCAGCGGCACGGCCGCCAGCATGCTGACGCCGAGCTTCGCCGGCGAATTGTTCGGGCCCGGCCAACCACTCGACGCAACAAAATACTACATCATCATCCCCGACGGCATCGGACGCGGCAAATCCTCGAAGCCGTCGGATGTGATGCGAACGAGTTTTCCGAAATACGACTATGACGACATGGTCGATGCCCAGTACCGGCTGGTCACCGAGGGGCTCGGCGTCAAGCATCTGCGGCTCGTGATCGGCAACTCGATGGGCGGCATGCACACCTGGATCTGGGGCGTGCGCTACCCGTCGATGATGGACGTGCTGGTGCCGATGGCGTCGCAGCCGACCGCGATGGCGTCACGCAACTGGATCTTGCGCCGGACGATGCTGGAGACGATCCGCAACGATCCCGACTACAACAACGGCAACTACACGAGCCAGCCGCGGATGATGAAATACGCCCTCGCGGCCTATGGCTTCGCCAGCGCCGGCGGCACGCTCGGCTACCAGGCGCTGGCGCCATCAGCGGCGCAGGCCGACAAGATGGTCGACGAGCAACTGGCGCTGCCGTTCACGTCAGATGCCAACGACACCATCTATCAATGGGAGGCCTCGCACGATTACGATCCATCGGCCGGAATGGAGAAGATCGAGGCCGTGCTGCTCGCGATCAATGCGGCCGACGATGAACGCAACCCTCCGGAGACCGGCGTCACCGTGGCAGCGGTGAAGCGGATCAAGAACGGCACGATCTATCTCATCCCCGCCAGCACCGAGACCCGCGGCCATTCCACCACCGGCGACGCAAAATTCTACGCCAAACAATTGCAGGAGCTGCTGCAGACTGCACCGCAGCGAACGATGTAGGCTGAACCCGGGGATCAGCACCGTGTCACAAAGCCGCTTCCGCAAGATTGCGCTCGACCTGCCCGACGCGGTCGAGGGTGCGCATCAGGGCCACGCCGACTTCCGCGTCGGCAAGCGCATTTTCGCGACGCTTGGCTATCCCGACGACGCCTGGGGCATGGTCAAGCTGACGCCGGAGCAGCAGGCGATCGTGGTCGCGGCGGAGCCGGATATCTTCCGGCCGGTGCCGGGCGGTTGGGGCAAGGGCGGCAGCACCAATGTCCGGCTTGCGAAAGCCGACCCGACCACGTTGCGCAGCGCGCTGACGATGGCGTGGGACAATCTCGCGGCGAAGCCGGCCATGAAACCGCGCGCCGCGAAGCGCGCCTGATTTTCGCAGCGCATCAAACGGCGCGGCGCCGCCTCGCTCATTCTTTGAGCATGCATCCCGTGCGCGGTTCGTGCCTAATTGCGCGCAACAAATGGATTCGCCGATGCGTCGTTCGCCGCGCATGGGCAGCCGGGACGTTACGTGGAGGATCCGGATGCGAAGGTTCACGCATATCGCCCTGCTTGCGTGGCTCTCGACGTTGGCGGGCGCAGCGCTCGCGTTCGACAACGGTCAGTACGACAACGTGCCATCAGACATTCGCGCCTGGTTCAAGAGCGTGATGGCGCCGAACGGCGTGCCCTGCTGTGACATCTCCGACGGCCATCGCACCAGTTACGATGTCCGCGACGGCGCCTATTGGGTGCCGATCGAAGGCGAGTGGATGATGGTGCCCGAACGTGCGGTGATCCGCGATCGCGGCAATCCGGTCGGCGAAGCTGTCGTGTGGTATGTGCATCATCGCGGCGGCATCATCATCAGCTGTTTTGTCCCCGCGGACGCTGTCTAGCCCTCTGCGTGGCACACGCCACGGAGCCGTGTTAGGTCCGCTGATGATGTCCGCCAAACCTGACGAGCGTATCCGTGCCGTCCTGCGCTGGACCCTCGCTGTGATCTACGCCGCGGCCGGCGTTGCGCATCTCTGGGTGCCCAACAAGCTGCTTGCCATTACGCCATCCTGGGTGCCCTTCGCCCCGCTGGTGATTTTCATCACCGGGATTTGCGAGCTCGCCGGCGCTGCGGCGCTGGTGACGCAGCCGTTGCGCTGGTGGGCCGGCATCGCGCTCGCGGCCTATGCGATCTGCGTCTGGCCGGCGAATATCAAGCACGCGATCGACGGCATCGCGTTGCCCTACATCAGCAACAGCTGGTTATACCACGGGCCGCGGCTGGCATTTCAGCCGGTGCTGGTCTGGTGGGCGCTCTATTCCGCCGGGGTGATCGACTGGCCGTGGCGGAAGCTCAGATAGGCCATCCTGCAGGAACTCCAGAGCAGCAGCTCTGACGCAACACGAATAGCCTCGCGCCCTTTTGAGGCGGCGCCCCCCTGTTAAGATTACTTCTTAACCAATAATTAAGTATGGGTTTGCGGGCGCGACGGGACGCGGCTTAGCGTCCGCACAATCCTTCGTAACCGAAGAGTTGGTGCGTGCCATGGCGTATCGAATATCTGCGGCGCTTGTTGCGTCGCTCGGCGTTGCAGCGCTGATGTCTGCGTCCTCGACCGAGACTTTCGCGAGATCGGGAGCAGCGCCGCGCGGCGCGTTCACGTCCCCACATCCAGCCTTCCGGCATCACGGGCGCGTGCCCGGCACCTTCTGGCCGGTCGCAGGCGGATATGGATACTATGACGGTCCGTCCGGCGAACCCCTCACCGAGGTTGCGGCGCCGGTCTCGAACGACGTCCGTTACACCACCACCTATGACGTTCCCTGGGACTGGGCGCATCGGTATCCGCCAGCAGTGGTGCCGTCCGATCGTCCCTATGTGTCGAGCTGCCCCACGGAGAGCGTGGTCGTCCCCGGACGCGGCGGAGATCGGACCGTCAACATCACCCGCTGCTACTGACGGCCGGATCGCAAGACGCCCCGCCAAAAACCAAGAGGCCGCCCGGATGGACGGCCTCTCGCAATTTGGGAGATAGTCTCCGATCCTGGCGAAGCCGGTCAGGACTCCTCGCCCTTCAGATGGCCGACGTGCTTCTGGGTGTAGAGTTCAAGGCCGATACGCTTGATCAGGTCGAGCTGGGTCTCGAGGAAATCGATGTGGTCCTCCTCGTCCTTCATCAGCTGCTCGAACAGGTCGCGGCTGACATAGTCCTTGACGCCGTGGCAGTAGGTCGCCCCCTCCTGGTACAGCGTTCGTGCGCCGATCTCGGCGGCGAGGTCACACTCGATGATCTCCTTGACGTCCTGGCCGATCTTCAGGGGATCAAGAACCTGCAGGTTCGGGAAGCCGTCCAGGAACAGGATGCGATCGACGAACTTGTCGGCGTGCTCCATCTCCTCGATGGATTCCTTGCGCCAGACCTTGGCCATCTCGATCAGGCCCCAATTTTTCAGCATCCGGTAGTGCAGCCAGTACTGGTTGATGGCGGTCAGTTCGCTGCGCAGCCCCTTGTTGAGATAATCGATGACCTTCGGGTCGCCCTGCATGATCCACTCCACCTGTCGCGGCCAAAATCGGCCGGAGTCTAATTTAGAATGCTTCTAAATCAGATTACCAGCAAGAGCAACCCTCCGCGGAAGCGGCGCGTGGATAAAGAAAACAGGGGATTTGCAGGGGACTCAGTAGGCCGCGAGCGCAAACTCGGCTGCCGGCTCGTCTTCGTTGGCAGCGTGGGAAAAGCCGTGCGGGCAGCCAGTGCAGCAAGCCTTGGCGCAGGGGCCAAGCGCCTCGTCGATGATGGCCTTGATGGTGCGCGCGCAGCGGCCGCATTCGGCACTGCAGCCGAGACAGCCATAGACCTGCTTGGCATTGCGCGTCGGCGCGCCGCCGGCCGTCACGGCGGCGCGGACATCGTGGTCGCTGAGGACGTTGCAGGAACAGACAATCATCGGAGAAAGGCAGGTCCATTGTGATGCTACAAATGATCTATTGAACGGCTCGATCGGATGCAAAAGGAAAACACGCTTTTTGAAGCAATTCCAAACTGATGCGGGATTCATATTGGAACGAGTCTAAAACTTGTCCCGCGACCGGCATTGTTCGCGGGCACTGCCGGGCGATTGGTCTCAGTCGCCACTTCCGCCGCCGCCTCCATCGCCACCACCACCGCCGCAGTCGCCACCGCCTGAATCGCCGCTGATGCTGTCACCGCTGCAGCTCGCAGAGCTGCCTGAGCTGTCGCCTCCGAGCCAGCCGAGGTTCCAGGCATCACCGCTGGAATCGCTGGTCGAACTGCTTGCGCCATCGCCGGCGGCGCTGCTCCGCCCGGCAACACGGCTCGCTTTCGCGCTGATCAGGACAAAGACGACCAGCGAGGTGCCGGCGACCGCGATCATGAACGTCGCCATTCCACTCATCACCCCCGTCTCCACCTGTGCGGCATCAGTAGCCCCGTTCTCTATTTGTGCACCGCAAGAACAACTCTAAACTATGGCCATTCGTCGCCAAATGCGGCGACCTCGTTCATTGAACATTCAAGCGAAATATGGAAGTTTGGCCACTAGACCGCTTTGCAAGCTGTCGCAGCTCCCGGGAAAGGGTGAGGTCATGAAGAAGACATTGCTGGCGCTTTGCGCCGTCGCCACTCTGGCGGTTTCGGCTGTGGCGGTGCCCGCCCCCGCCCACGCACAACGTGGTGTCGCCGCCGGCGTCGCTGCAGGATTGATCGGCGGCGCCATCGTCGGCGGCGCGATCGCATCGCAGAACGGATATTACGGCCCAGGCTACGGTTACGGCCCTGGCTACGGCTACGCGCCCGGACCGGCCTATGTCGCCGATCCAGGCTACGGCCCGGGTCCCGACTGCTACTTGCAACGTCAGCGCTTCTGGGACGGTTACGGCTGGCGCGTTCGCAGAGTCAGGGTTTGCGATTAACCGCTAATCCTCGTTCATCTCGATTAAATCGAACCAGATGTCCCGGAAAACCGACTGTTTTCCGGGACATCCGCTGTTGATGGCCCGAAAAAACCGCTTTTTACGTCATCATCGGACGGACGTTTACTTTCAATTGACTGTTATGCGCTGTTTAGCGAGACAGCAGTTCGAAACCAGCGTGCGAGTTACCTCAAACCCGGCGCCGGCCCACGGCGCCACCTCAGGAGTGCCCAAGACATGAAGAAGACCCTGGCTGCCTTCGTCGCTGTCGCTGCGATTGCCGCTTCGTCGCTCACCCCAACGCCGGCCAGCGCCCAGCGTGGCGTTGGCGTGGGCATCGCAGCCGGCCTGATTGGCGGTGCGATCGTTGGTGGCGCCATTGCCTCCAGCCGCCCGGCCTATGGTGGTCCGGTGTATGTGGAAGAAGCGCCCCCGCCCTGCCGTTGGGTCCGCGAGCGCTTCTGGGATGGCTACAACTGGCGCTTCCGCCGCGTCGAAGTCTGCGAGTAAGCCGACCGCGTCGCGCCTCTCGCGCGCATTGCCTTCAAACCCGGCCGCCTGCGGCCGGGTTTTTGTTTGAGGGTCGCGGTGTTGCTTTCCTAACGCGCCGCGCTCATCGAACGCAGCACCGCATCGCTCGGCCAGCAATCGACCTTCAGGCTCGCAGCCTTCTGATAGGCACCAAGCGCAGCGCGGGTCTGCATCCCGGCCTTGCCGTCGAGCTTGTCCTTGTAGAGACCGATCCGCGTCAGATGCCGCTGCATCGCCTCAACATCGGCGGACCGCAGTTGCATCGACGCCGACCAGGGCGTTGTGAACGGCAGCGGGCTTGTCATGCGATCGGCGAGATGACCGACGAACAGCACATAGAGATCAGAGAAATTGTATTCCTTGATCACGAAGTAGTTCTGCGTGGTCAGGAACGCGGGGCCGTAGATCCCCTCCGGCTGCAGCAGCGACGCCTGCTGCGCCTGCTCGGCGGCGCTGAGCCTCTGCCCGCGCACCGGGACGAAGCCTGCGCGCAACCACTCGCCGATCGGCTTGGTCACCTCGGGAACGCCCATCGTGCAGTCTACATTGGCCGGCGCCTTGACCTCGTAGGCCCAGCGCAGGCCGGGCTGCCAGCCCTTGTTGACGAGCTGCTGCGCGGCGGAGGCGAGCGCGTCCGGCACCGAGTGCCAGATGTCGACGCGGCCATCGCCGTCGAGATCGACGCCATGCTTGTAATATTCCGATGGCAGGAACTGGGTGTAGCCGGTTGCGCCGGCCCATGACGAGCGCAACTCCTTGCGCGTCACCACGCCCTCGCCGAGGATCTTCAGCGCGAGGATGAACTCGGTGCGAAACTGATCCTTGCGGCGGCCGACATAGGCCTGCGTCGCCACCACGCGCAACGTGTCGTAGGGCAACGCATAGCGGCCATAGTCGGTCTCGCGGCCCCAGATCGCCAGCACGATCGTGGCCGGCACGCCGAAGCGCTTCTCGATCGCATCGAGCGCCGGGCGATATTTCTTCAGGAGCCTCTCGCCCTCCTCCGCAAGCCGTGCGATCGAGGCTTCCTTGATGTAATCGGCCGGCACCTGCACGAACTCGGCCTGCGTCGATGCGCCGGTCTTCGGACGCCCAGGCAGGATCAGATCGGGCAACTTGTAGTCGGGTTCGAGGGAGCGCGTCTCGCGATCGAAGGTCTCGCGCGACACCCCGGCGGCCTGTGCCTCGGGCCAAAGCGAGGCGATGAACTGGGTGAAGGCCGCGTCGGCGGCGCGGGCCGGCGCCACCATCGGCCAGAGCGTGAGCAGAAGCCCGAAGGCGAGCGCGCGGAGAAATGCCAAATCCAATAGCCTGTTCACGCAGCGGTCCAATGGGGCGCCATCTCGTGGACCCCGTCTTGCTCGTGCCGTGAGCCTTATCACGGCACTGGATTGCTGTGAACCGCGGAGCGCCCTTCGGCCGCGGTCAGTGCGCGACCTGCTGCTTCGCGCCCTCGATCGGGTCGTTTGACAGCTTGTCGACGATTGCGATGCCGATGGCCGACAGGATGAAGACGCAATGGATGATGGTTTGCCACATCACGCCGGTCTCGGTGTAGTTGGCCTTTCCTGACGACAATGCGCCCGCCTCGATGAAGGTGCGCAACAGATGGATCGAGGAAATGCCGATGATCGCCATCGCCAGCTTGATCTTCAGCGCGCTGGCATTGACGTGGCTCAGCCATTCCGGCTCGTCCGGATGCCCCTGCAGATTGAGGCGCGACACGAAGGTCTCATAGCCGCCGACGATCACCATCACCAGGAGGTTCGAGATCATGACGACGTCGATCAGGCCGAGCACGGCGAGCATGATCTGCTGCTCGCTGAAATCGAAGGCATGGGCGAACAGGTGCCACAGTTCCTTGAGGAACAGCACGACATAAACGGCCTGGGCGATGATGAGGCCGACATAAAGTGGCAATTGCAGCCAGCGCGATCCGAAGATCAGCATGGGGATCGGACGCAGCGACCCGCGCTTCGCCAGAGCGGGCGCGTCGGATATGGCAGACATGTTGGATGGCTCGCGGGATTGGATTGCGGAGCGCTCTATCTACGCAATCCCGCGCGATTGAAAAGCGACAACTGGCCGCAGATTGCGCCGCGATGCGGTCACGATCCCCGGGATTTGCGAATTCGGCGCTTCCGCTGCCGTCGACACGAGGTAGCCTCGTCATACAGTCGACTCAGCCCGGGCACAGCGCAAATGTTCTTTCCGAAGGTCAACGTCAAGGAGGATCCATTGCGTCGATGGCATCGGCCCGATCGCCAGTTCTTTGCCAATGGCGCCTGCCAGGTGCTCGCCTACGCGTTTCTGGAAAGATACTCCGACCTCGGCTTCCGCGCCCGATGGATCAAGCCGGCACCGGGCTACATCGGCCACCACATCTACGTCACCGATGGCAGGACTGCGTTCGACTACCACGGCCTGACCACCGAAGCCGATCTGCTGTCGCTCGGCTTCCGGCGCGCGCGGCGGTTTTTTCCGGATTGGGACGCGATGCTGGTCGATCTGCCGACGGATGTCCTGATCTCGGAACAACGCTCGCGGCAGATCGAAGGGCTTTGGCTGCGCGAGCCAAAGCAGTTCCTTCACGACGCGCTGCCCCGCGCGCGGGCATTCCTCGACAGGTTCGGCGACCTGCGAGGTCGCCTCTAGATTTTTGTTTTGACGCGTTCTCCCAGCGCAAACCGGTATCCATCCCGATCAAGTCCGGGACAGGCTTTCGCTCGAAAACGCCTTACCGCGTCAGCTTCTTGTACTTCACGCGATGCGGAATGATGCTGTCCTGGCCGAGCCGGCGCATCTTGTCCTTTTCGTAGTCCTGGAAGTTGCCCTCGAACCATTCGACATGGCTGTCGCCCTCGAAGGCCAGGATATGGGTCGCGATGCGGTCGAGGAACCAGCGATCATGGCTGATGATGACGGCGCAACCGGCGAAATCCTCCAGCGCCTCTTCCAGCGCACGCAGCGTATCGACGTCGAGGTCATTGGTCGGTTCGTCGAGCAGCAGCACGTTGGCGCCCGACTTCAGCATCTTGGCCAGATGCACGCGGTTGCGCTCACCGCCGGACAGCGCCCCGACCTTTTTCTGCTGGTCGGCGCCCTTGAAGTTGAACGACGAACAATAGCCGCGTGAATTGACTTCCCGCTTGCCGAGCAGGATCAATTCGTTGCCGCCGGAGATCTCCTCCCAGACGTTCTTCTTGCCGTCGAGATCGTCGCGCGACTGGTCGACATAACCGAGATGAACACTCTCGCCGACGGTGATCGACCCCTTGTCCGGTTCTTCCTGCTTGGTGATCATCCTGAACAGCGTGGTCTTGCCGGCGCCGTTCGCGCCGATCACGCCGACGATGCCACCCGGCGGCAGCTTGAAGGTGAGATCGTCGATCAGCATGCGGTCGCCAAAACCCTTGCTGAGGTTCTCGAAGTCCACGACGTTCTGACCGAGGCGCTCGGCGACCGGAATCGTGATCTGCGCGACCTGGGTCTGCTTTTCGCTCGCCTGTTTCAGCAGTTCCTCATAGCGCTGATAGCGCGCCTTCGACTTGGCCTGGCGCGCCTTCGGAGACGACGCGATCCACTCCTGCTCGCGGATCAGCGTCTTCTGGTGCGCGACGTCTTCGCGGCCCTCCTGCGCGAGGCGCTTCTGCTTCTGCTGCAGCCAGGACGAATAATTGCCCTCGTAGGGAATGCCCTTGCCGCGGTCGAGCTCCAGGATCCAGCTGGTGACGTTGTCGAGGAAGTAGCGGTCATGGGTCACGATCAGGATCGCGCCGGGATAGTTGCGCAGATGGCCTTCCAGCCATGACACCGATTCAGCGTCGAGATGGTTGGTCGGTTCGTCCAGCAGCAGCAGCTCGGGCTGATCGAGCAGTAATTTGCACAGCGCGACGCGGCGGCGCTCGCCGCCGGAGAGTTTCGTCACATCGGAATCGTCGGGCGGGCAGCGCAGCGCGTCCATCGCCTGGTCAACCTTGCTGTCGAGATCCCAAAGGCCTGCGGCCTCGATCTCGTCCTGCAGCTTGGTCATCTCGTCGGCGGTCTCCTCGGAATAATTCATCGCCAGTTCGTTGTAGCGGTCGAGGATCGCCTTCTGCTTGGCGACACCCAGCATGACGTTTTCGCGGACGGTCTTGGTGGCGTCGAGATGCGGCTCCTGCTCGAGGTAACCGACGCGGGCGCCCTCGGCGACCCAGGCCTCGCCGTTATATTCCTTGTCGAGCCCGGCCATGATCTTGAGCAGCGTCGACTTGCCCGAGCCGTTGACGCCGAGCACGCCGATCTTGGCGTCCGGATAGAAGCTCAGATGGACGTTATCGAGCACCTTGCGGGTCGGATAGCTCTTGGTCAGACCCTGCATGAAATAGACGAACTGGCGAGCCATTCGCGATCCCTGGAAACGAGAGGATTTGTGGAAATTTTGCTGCCGCCGATGTAGCGGCCGGCCCCCGAAAGCGCAACCGCGACCGCCCCGTTTTCCATCCGTTCACCACCGGCGATTACGGGGCAGATACCATATGTGCGCGGGCACACCCTTGTGTGCCCTGGATCACGACAATTGAAACTATCTTTTAATAAATCAGGCCAAAACTCGTTCTCAGCGCCGAAAACGGCGTTTTTCGCGGCAGAACCGCGATCGAACAAGCAGAGGCCGCGTCATGGCTACCATCACCTCGGCATCTCTTCCCCGCCCGGCGACCAGAGGCGAGGCGAAGCTGTTCGCAGAATTCCGCGCCTTCTGGCGTGCATTCGTGGCCAAGGCGTTCAACCCCTACCGGCCGGAACTGCACTATATGCGCGGCCCGGGCCCGGCCTGGCGCGCCAAACACGTCGGGTTGTCACCCGCGGTGCAATCGATGCTCGCCGAGATCCGGACCGGGAAGGCGCGCAGGTCGTCTCCGTCAGCATAACAGCCGATCCTTTTTGCAACCTCGTCCGCTTGCGCGCCCACCGATTGCGCGCGACCATGACGCGCCCCCGACGGCTCATTCCCGCCGTCGCCCTCGCCATGAACGGACCTCCCGATGACGCGGCTCAGCTGTGCAATCCTCGACGACTATTTTGATCTCGCCCTCTCGGTGGCCGATTGGCCCAGCATCAAGGACCGCGTCGACGTCACCGTGTTCGACAAGCCGTTCGAAAGCGAGGCGGACGCGGCGGCCAAATTGAAGGACTTCGAGATCATCTGCGCGATGCGCGAGCGTACCGCGTTTTCGCGCACGCTTTTCGATGCGCTGCCCAGACTGAAGCTCCTGATCACCTCGGGCATGCGCAATGCCGCGATCGACATCGAAGCGGCCAAGGACCGCAAGGTGGTGTTCTGCGGCACGCAATATGGCCGCGATCCTACCGCGGCCCTGACCATGGGCCTGATCCTGGAGCTGACGCGCGGCATCGGCCGCGAGAACGCTCGGATGCATGCCGGCGAACCCTGGCAGACCTTTGCCGGCACCGAGATCGAGGGCAAGACGCTCGGCGTGATCGGCCTCGGCAAGCTCGGCAGCAAGGTGGCGGGCATGGCCAAGGTGTTCGGGATGAACGTCATCGCCTGGAGCCCGAACCTCACCCCCGAGACGTGCAAGGAGGCCGGCGTCGGCTATGCCAGCAAGGAGGAGCTGTTCTCGACATCGGACATCGTCACCATCCATGTCGTGCTGAGCCCGCGCTCGCGCGGACTGGTCGGAGCTGCGGATCTCGCGCGGATGAAGCCGTCGGCCTATCTCGTCAACAGCGCGCGCGGACCGGTCGTCGATGAAGACGCCCTGCTCGCGGCACTGCGCGCCAGGACAATCGCCGGCGCCGGCATCGACGTGTTCTCGGTCGAGCCGCTGCCATTTGACCACCCGTTCCGCAAGCTCGACAACATCGTGATCACGCCGCATCTCGGCTATGCGACGCGCGAAAGCTTGCAGACGCATTATCAGCAGATGGTCGCGTGCATCGACGCCTACACCAAAGGCGGCGAGCCGCCGCGGCGGCTGGCCTGAGATCACCCGCGTCAATCAACCAACAGAAAAGGCGCGCCGTTGGCGCGCCTTTTCCGGAATGAGTTGAGGTCGGCCTAGCGGACCGTGACCGGCGCGGGCAGCGGCTGAACGGTGGTCGGCTGGGTGCCGGGCAGCGGCGCCATCTGGGCTTGCGTCGGCGCAGGTCCAGCGGCGGGCATCGGTGCGGCCGAGGCCGTGGTTGACGGCGGCGGGGTACCGCCGGGCATGACGACCACGCGGGTGCCGACCTTGGTGCGTTCGAACAGGTCGGAGACGTCTTCGTTCAGCATGCCGATGCAGCCCGACGAGACGAACTTGCCGATGGTCGACGGCTGATTGGTGCCGTGGATCCGGTACACGGTCGAACCGAGATACATCGCGCGGGCACCGAGCGGATTGCCGGGTCCGCCGGCCATGAAGCGCGGCAGATAGGGCTGACGCTCGATCATCTCGGTCGGCGGATGCCAATCCGGCCACTCGGCCTTGCGGGTGATCTTCTGAACGCCGGTCCAGGTGAAGCCGTCGCGGCCGACGCGGACGCCGTACCGGATCGCCCGGCCACCGCCGAGGACGTAATAGAGGTAGGTGTTCGGCGTATCGACGACGATCGTACCGGCTGGTTCCTTGGTCGGAAATGCCACTTCCTGGCGGCGCAGATTCGGCGCCAGTTGCGCCGGGCCGGATTCAGGCTGTTCATCCGGCGGAAGAGCCGCGAGCTGCAGCGGCTGGCCATCGGCACCGACCGGAGCCTGCTGCAGGGGCACGGTGCCGGTGACGCCGGCAGCACCAACCGCCTCCGGCGGACGCATGCCGCTGCGATCATCGCCATTCGGAGCTGCGGGATAGGCAACGCCTGCGGCCGGAACGCCGTTGTCGCGGTAGGCCTGGTCGCGATAGGTTTGGTCGCGATAGCCCTGCTGCGGCGCGCCCGGCGGACGGTCGGCATAGATCACCGGCGGCGGGCTCATGGCCCGGCCGTACCGAGGATCATCAGGCGACATCACGGGACCGACCGGGGCACGGTCGGAGTAAACCGGCGGCGCATTCATCGGACGGCCATAGCGTGGATCGTCCGGAGACATCACCGGGCCTGGCGGCGGTAGCGCAGCGGAATCTTGCGGCGCGTCGTCATCGTCCAACGCGTCGAAATTGGGCATATTGCCCTGCGGGTAAGGTTGGGGCGCAGCCGAATAGGCCGGCCGCTGAGGAGCCGGATAACCTTGCTGTGCATGCGCCAACGAGGTTCCCGCCGCGCCGAGAGCCGCAGCGGCGCAAATCGTCAGAATGCGGTTGATCATCATCGCTCTTGTATAGTCCCCAAGCCACACCGGACTGTTAACGGCCACATGACGGAAGATAGCGGCGCATTCAAGACAAATCAGCGAAATTCAGCCCAATTCGGGCACTTTGTGATCTCGTGTGACCGCCGCGGCAAAGATGTCTCACGACTTGGGAAAGTTTGTCCATGTGCCCAAAGTCATCACGCGCGCGTATTTTATAACAAACAGTCTCCGAACGTTGCGATATTCTCGAATCGACCTGATTCGCGTTAGCAACGCTGGCCTTCCTCGTGTGGTCACCGCGTTCCCTCACCATCAAGACCTCCCGCAGAAGGGGGAACCCGCGCCCATGCTGCCCGGCCTTCGTTTCTTGTTCGCGGCAATCGTGCTGGCGACGTCAATTTTGGTGTTCGGGTTGGGCGCGGCAGCGCTGTTGCGCGCCGCCCACGAGGAATTCGCCAGTATCCCGGCGCGCCCGGCTCCACGCGAGCCGCAATTCGCACAGCAGACCGAGGCTCCGCCAGTCCTTGCCATGCTGCGCGTCGACCCGCCGTCCGCGGATAAGGTGACGGCGGAGAATCCGGCCCCGCCGATGTCAGCAACATCAGAGCCGGCGGCCCCTGCGGAGGTGTCACCTGCCACCGTGCCCGAGACGATCGCCACCCTGACGGCGGATGATCTAACACCGCCGGTCGCTCCGAAATCGGAGACGCAGGCCACCGAGACCACCCAGCCCGCACCGGCAACGGAGGCCGCTCCGCAGCCACCGGTCGTAGATGCATTGGCGACGCAGCAAGCCGCGCCCAAGCTCGCCGCTGTGGCCGATGCGCCGGCCCCGGCGAGCGAGCCGGCAAGTGTGGCGGCGCCGCCCTCACCCGAGGCGATCGCGGCTGCGACCAAGATCGCAACGCTGCGCGGCCCCGAAGTCGCCGTTGCGCAGCCGGCCGCGGCCAAGACGCCGGAGCAGAGTGCGCCCAGCAAGCCGGCGCATCGGAAAGCGCGGCGGCACGCCCGTCGGACCCGACAGGTGGTCGTTCAGCAACAGGCCATCGATCCGTTCGGCCAGACGACGACGATCACGACCGTTCAGCGGCGGTAACCGCCGCTCACGTCGGCCCGGTCGCGATCGGCGGGCCGCTCGCCTGCCCCCATTCCGACCACGAGCCATCATACAGCGCAGTGTCGGTGACGCCGAGCCGATACAGCGCGAGCGTCAGCACGCCGGCCGAGACGCCCGAGCCGCAGCTCGTGATAACAGGCGCATCGAGCTTCACACCGGCGCCGCTGAAGGCCGCGCGCAGATCGTCGAGCGGCTTCATCGCACCCGTCGCAGCATCGAACAGATTGTTGTAGGGCACGTTGCGGGCGCCCGGGATGTGGCCGGCGCGGATGCCCGGCCGCGGCTCCGGCGCACGTCCCTCGAAGCGCTCGGCGGCGCGCGCGTCGATCACCTGCTCCTTGCGGCTTTCGACATTGGCGATCATCTGCTCGATGCTGCGCACGCGCTTCGGATCATAGCTCGCTGTGAAGCTTGCAGGGCGAGGCTTGTCCGCCTCGCCGCTCTCGACGGGCCGGCCCTCGGCGCGCCACTTCTTCAGGCCGCCGTTGAGGATCCGCACGTTGCGGTGACCATAGGACAGGAACATCCACCAGGCACGCGGGGCGGCGACCCAGCCGCCAGCATCATAGATGACGACGGTGTCTGTGTTACCAACGCCGAGCGCGCCGACATCGCGGCCGAACTGCTCGGCACTCGGAAACATATGCGGCAGCGGATTGGAATGATCTGAAACGCCGTCGACATCGAAGAACACCGCGCCAGGCAGATGCGCGGCGAGATAGTCGTCCTTCGGCAGCGGTAGCACGCCGGGCAGCTTGAAGGTGGCGTCGAGCACCTTCAGATTGGCATCGCCGAGATGCGCGGCAAGCCATTCGGTTGAGACAAGCGGATCGTCAATTGCGGTCATGCTGTATGTTCCTCGAGGCAAAGACCCTCAACCTTTCTTCTTCGGCTCCCACGCCTCGATCGGCCCGCCGGCGTCGCGCCAGGCGGCGAAGCCGCCGCCCATATGCGCGACCGGCTTCAGGCCCATGTCCTGCGCGGTCTTGGCGGCGAGCGCCGAGCGCATGCCGCCGGCGCAGTGGAAGACGAACTTCTTGTCTTCCTGGAAGACCGGCTTGGCATAGGGGCTGTTCGGATCGATCCAGAATTCCAGCATGCCGCGGGTGCAGGAGAATGCGCCGGGGATCTTGCCGTCGCGCTCGATCTCGCGGGGATCTCTAATATCGACGATGACGACGTCATCCTTGCCAATCAGCGTGATTGCATCCTTCGCGCTGATCGTCTCGATCTCGGCATTGGCCTCGTCGATCAGCGCCTTGATGCCGCGGTGAATGGTCTGGGCCATGCGCTCTCCTCCCTAGGTCTTGTTCGTCATTCCGGGGCGATGCGAAAGCATCGAGCCCGGAATCTCGAGATTCCGGATCAGCCGCTTCGCGTCTGTCCGGAATGACGGAAACAACTACCGCACGAGCTCTCGCATCGCATGCTCCAGACCCTCGATCGTGATCGGATACATGCGCTCGGAGAACAGGCGGCGGACAATGGTGGTCGATTCCGAATAGTCCCAGTGCTTCTGCGCGACTGGGTTGAGCCACACCGCATGCGGATAGGTGCGCGTGATGCGGTCGAGCCAGACCGAGCCGGCCTCCTCGTTGACATGCTCGACCGAGCCGCCGGGCACCATGATCTCGTAAGGTGACATCGAGGCGTCGCCGACGAACACCACCTTGTAGTCGTGCGGATATTTGTGCAGCACGTCCCAGGTTGGCGTCCGATCGGTGAAGCGCCGCTTGTTCTGCTTCCAGACGCCCTCATAGAGGCAGTTGTGGAAGTAGAAATACTCCATGTGCTTGAATTCGGTCTTGGCAGCCGAGAACAGCTCCTCGACCTGCTCGATATGCGAATCCATCGAGCCGCCGATATCGAAGAACACCAGCACCTTGACCGCATTGCGCCGCTCGGGGCGCATGTGCACGTCGAGATAGCCGTGGTTCGCGGTTTCCTTGATCGTGGTATCGAGATCGAGTTCGTCAGGCGCGCCGGTCCGCGCGAACTTGCGCAGCCGCCGCAGCGCCACCTTGATGTTGCGGATGCCGAGCTCGACATTGCCGTCGAGGTCCCTGAACTCGCGCTTGTCCCACACCTTCACGGCGCGGTTGTTGCGGTTCTTCTCCTGCCCGATGCGGACACCTTCGGGATTGTAGCCGTGGGCGCCGAATGGCGACGTACCGGCGGTGCCGATCCACTTGCTGCCGCCCTGGTGGCGGCCCTTCTGCTCCTCGAGTCGTTTCTTCAAGGTCTCCATGAGCTTGTCCCAGCCCATGGCCTCGATCTGTTTCTTCTCGTCCTCGGTGAGATATTTCTCCGCCAGCTTCTTCAGCCACTCCTCGGGGATCTCCGCCTTGCCCATAGCGTCGAGCAGGCTCTCGAGCCCCTTGAACACGGTGCCGAACACGCGGTCGAACTTGTCGAGATTGCGCTCGTCCTTCACCAGCGTAGCGCGCGACAGATAGTAGAAGTTCTCGACCGTCTGATCGGCGAGGTCGGCGTCGAGCGCTTCCATCAAGGTCAGATATTCCCGTAGCGTCACGGGGACCTGGGCGTCGCGCAGCGATGTGAAAAACTGCAGGAACATACTTACCTAGATCGCCCGCTGGGCCGGTGGCGTCAAGGGGCCCCGGCCGTGCTTCATCCCGAGATCAGCCATTCACTTTCACCTGGTGACCGCCTTGTTGAACCCCTTGGCCGGCTCGCGCTCCGCTGGCCCGCATTCCGCACAGCGGAAAGATGATGCCCGACATTCCATGCGAACACCACCTTCGGCACCGCTGCGCTGCGGAATCCGCGCTAGACCGCCCCGGTTTTTCAACTAGAATTGCGTCCGACAAGAGATTGGGCAGGCCATGCGACCGCCGCGAGAGCGGTCGTTTGATGTTGAGGCCGAAGCGGCCATTGAGCGAACCAAGGCAAACAGATCGATGAAATTCAAGGGTACCAAGGACTACGTCGCCACCGATGACCTCAAGGTCGCCGTCAATGCCGCCATCGTGCTTGAGCGCCCGCTGCTGGTGAAGGGCGAGCCGGGCACCGGCAAGACCGTGCTGGCCGAGGAAGTCGCGAAAGCGATCGATGCGCCGCTGCTCACCTGGCACATCAAGTCCACCACAAAGGCGCAGCAGGGCCTCTACGAATACGACGCGGTGTCGCGGTTGCGCGACAGCCAGCTCGGCGACAGCAAGGTCTCCGACATCAAGAACTACATCAAGCGCGGCAAGCTGTGGGACGCCTTCACCTACGAGAAGCGCCCGGTGCTCCTGATCGACGAGATCGACAAGGCCGATATCGAATTCCCCAACGACCTCCTGCTTGAGCTCGATCGGATGGAGTTCCATGTCTACGAGACCGGCGAGACCATCAAGGCAAAGCTGCGCCCGATCGTGATGATCACGTCGAACAACGAGAAGGAATTGCCCGACGCCTTCCTGCGCCGCTGCTTCTTCCACTACATCAAGTTCCCCGACGCCGACACGATGAACAAGATCGTCGATGTGCACTTTCCCAACATCAAGAAGCGGCTGGTGGAAGAGGCGCTGCGCATCTTCTTCGAGGTGCGCGAGGTGCCCGGCCTGAAGAAGAAGCCCTCGACCTCGGAGCTGCTCGACTGGCTCAAGCTGCTGTTGAACGAGGACATCACCCCGGAGATGCTTCGGGAGCGCGATCCGCGCAAGCTGATCCCGCCGCTGCATGGCGCGCTGCTCAAGAACGAGCAGGATGTCCACCTGTTCGAGCGGCTCGCGTTCCTCAGCCGCCGCGAAGTCTAGCTTCGATATCCGCAAACGCCGGGGCCTTGGCTCCGGCGTTTTTCTTCCAAGCCACAACCAAAAAGAAGACCAGGGAAGATGAACGTCCAGACCCAAATCCGCGCCGCAGAACCCGTCACGACCGAGCATTTCGACGTCCTGATCGCGGGCGCCGGCATCTCCGGCGTCGGCGCCGCCTACCATCTGACCACGCAATGCCCCGGCACCAGCTTCGTCGCGCTGGAGACGCAGAAGACCTTTGGCGGCACCTGGTCGACGCATCGCTATCCCGGCATCCGCTCCGACAGCGATCTGCACACCTTCGGCTATCGCTTCAAGCCGTGGACCAGCGCGCCGATCGCAAGCGCGGCCGAGATCCTGAAATACATGGGCGACGTGATCGGCGAGAACGACCTCGCGCGCCATATCCGCTATCGTCACACCATCACTGCGGCGAAGTGGTCGAACGACATCAATCTCTGGACCATCGACGCGGTCAGGCTCGATACCGGCGAGAAGCTCCGCTTCACCACCAACTTCTTCTGGATGTGCCAGGGCTATTACCGCCACACCGAGGGCTATACCCCTGATTGGACCGACATGGCGAAGTTCAAGGGCCCGATCATCCATCCGCAGCAATGGCCCGAAGACCTCGACTACAAGGGCAAGCGCGTGCTCGTGATCGGCTCCGGCGCGACGGCGGCGACGCTGATCCCGGCGCTGGCCAATGATGCCGGCCACGTCACCATGTTGCAGCGTTCGCCGACCTATTTCCGCACCGGCCGCAACGCGATCGAAATCGCCGAGGAACTGCGCAGGCTCCAAGTCGACGAGCACTGGATCCACGAGATCGTCAGGCGCAAAATCCTGTTCGAACAGGACGCCTTCACCAAGCGGACGTTCGCCGACCCCGAGGGCGCCAAGAAGGATCTGCTGGCAGCGGTCGAGGCCGTTCTCGGCAAGGACTATGATATGGCCACGCATTTCACGCCGAGCTACCGGCCGTGGCGGCAGCGCATCGCCTTCGTTCCGGATGCCGACCTGTTCCAGGCCATCAAGGGCGGCAAGGCATCCGTCGTCACCGACGAGATCGAGCGCTTCACCGAGAACGGCATTTTGCTTAAGTCCGGCAAGGAGCTTGAGGCCGACATCATCATCACCGCGACCGGCTTCCACCTCTCCGCCAACGGCGACATCGACTTCGAGATCGACGGCAAGCCGCTCGATTTCAAGGACACCGTGACCTATCGCGGCATGATGTTCACCGGCGTGCCGAACCTCGTCTGGGTGTTCGGCTATTTCCGCGCCAGCTGGACGCTGCGGGTCGACCTCGTCGCCGATTTCGTCTGCCGCATGCTCAACCACATGAAGGCGACTGGCGCCAACAAGGTGACGCCGGCGCTGCGGGCCGAAGACCACAACATGCCGCTGCTGCCATGGATCGATCCGGAGAACTTCAACCCCGGCTACATGATGCGCGGCATGCACCTGCTGCCGAAGCGCGGCGACAAGCCGGAGTGGCAGCACAACCAGGATTACTGGGCCGAGAAGGACGAATTCCCGGCGATCGACCTCAAGGACAAGGCGTTCGTTTACGGCTGAAGTCCTTCTCCCGCTATCTCCACGTCGTCATTGCGAGGAGCGTAACCGACGAAGCAATCCATCCTTCCGCGAACGCGGCTCGATGGTTTGCTTCGCTTCGCTCGCAATGACGGCGGAGGCAATCACGCATACTCCGCAAGCTTCGCCGCGGCCGGCGCGGACTTGCCGCGGATCATGTCGGAGGCTTTGTCGGCGATCATCAAGGTCGAGGCGTTGAGATTGGCGGAAATCATCCGCGGCATGATCGAGGCGTCGATCACGCGCAGGCCCTCCATGCCGTGGACCCGGAGCTGGTCGTCGACCACGGCCCATGGCGCCTCCGCTGGTCCCATCCGGCAGGTGCAGCCGGGATGGAAGGTGGTGGTCCCGCGCTCGGTCACGGCTGCGAGAATTTCGGCGTCGCTCTGCACCTTCGGACCCGGAAAATCCTCATAGGCGAAATACGGCTTCAACGGCTCGGAGGCGAGCAGCCGCCGCGCCAGCTTCATGCCGGCGACGACGACGCGGCGGTCGAGCTCCTCGGCGAGATAGTTGGTCTGGATGATGGGCGGCTGGAACGGATCGGCCGAACGAATGCGCACATAGCCGCGGCTCTCCGGCCGCTGCTGCCATGAGGCGACCGTCATGCCGGGCTCGTCCTCGAGCTGGCCCTGCACGCCTTCCTTGTAGCTCGCCGGCGTGAAGGTGAGTTGCAGGTCGGAACTCTCGGTGGTCTCGCCGGAATGCCAGAAGCAATAGACCATGGTCGGCGACAGCGACAGCAGGCCGCGCCGCGTCGTCGCCCATTTCAACGCCTCGACCCAGAGGCTGAGGCCGCGCCGCATTTCGTTGATGGTCCGGATGTTCTTGACCCGCGCCACCGAGCGCGGCGCGTAATGATCCTGCAGGCCTTCGCCGACACCGGGCAGCGCGTGACGCACCTCGATGCCGTGCGACTGCAGCAGGTCGGGTGAACCGACGCCGGAAAGCTGCAGCACCTGCGGCGAATTGTAGGCGCCGCCGGACAGGATGACTTCCTTGTTGACGCGAATCTCGAGCGGATCGCCGTACTTGCCGCCCCTGTTATAGCGCACGCCTACGGCGCGCTTGCCCTCGAAGATGATGCCGGTGACATGCGCATGGGTGCGCACATCGACATTCGGCCGCTTGCGCGCCGGATGCAGATAGGCGGTCGCGGCGCTGACGCGCAGGCCGTTCTGGATGGTGCGCTGGCAGTAGGAGACACCCTCCTGGATCTGGCCGTTGTAGTCAGGATTGCGCGGAATGCCGAGGCTCACCGCGCCGTTCATGAAGGCCTCGCAGAGCGGGTCCTGCCAGTCCATCGTGGTGACGGTGAGGTTGCCGTCGCGGCCGCGATAGGTGTCGTCGCCCTCGCCGACCCGCCGTTCCATCCGCCTGAAATACGGCAGCACGTCAGGATAACCCCAGCCGTGATTACCGAGTTGCGCCCAAGTGTCGAAATCCTGGCGCTGCCCGCGGTTGTAGATGTGGCCGTTGATCGACGACGAGCCACCGAGCGTCTTGCCGCGCGGCGCATAGATGCTGCGCCCGCCGGTGTAGGGACCCACTTCCTGCTGGTAGCCCCAGTTCACGCTCTTCATGTGGAAGGTCTTGATGAAGCCGGCCGGCAGATGGATGTAGGGATGCCAGTCGCTCGGCCCCGCCTCCAGCACGCACACTTTCGTGCCTGCGTCTTCACTCAAGCGGTTGGTCAGCACGCTCCCGGCGGAGCCTGCGCCGATGATCACATAATCGAAGGTTTCCATCGTCCCGTTTCTTGCGTCTCGTTTCTTGCGTCTCGTTTCTTGCGCTGACGCTGATGTCAGCGCGCCTTTTCGTTGAGTTGATAGTTGAGATGGGCCTTCACCGTCGGCCATTCGCTGGCAATGATGCTGTAAACCACGGTGTCGCGCAACGTGCCGTTGGGTGCGACCTGGTGGCTGCGCAGGATGCCGTCCTGCTTGGCGCCGAGACGCTCGATGCCGCGGCGGCTCTGATGGTTGAAGAAATGCGTGCGGAACTCGACCGCGATGCAATCGAGCTTCTCGAACGCATGCGTCAACAACAGCAGTTTGCACTGCGTATTGACCGCGCTGCGCTGCACGCGTTTGGCGTACCAGGTCGAGCCGATCTCGACGCGGCGGTTCGGCGTGTCGACATTCATGTAGGTGGTCATGCCCGATATCTGGCCCTCGGCATCGAACACCGTGAACGGCAGCATCGATCCGGCGGCCTGCAGGCCGAGCCGGCGGTCGATCTCCTTGCCCATGTTCTCCGGCTGCGGAATCGCGGTGTACCAGAGTTTTGAGAGCTCGCCGTCCTTGACCGCTTCGGTCAATCCGTTGAGGTGATCGTGCGACAGCGGTTCAAGCCGCGCATGTGCGCCGCGCAGGGTGACCGGTTCAAGCCAGGGCATTTGAAACTCTCCATCTTGGGTCATTCCGGGGCGATGCGCAGCATCGAACCCGGAATCTCGAGATTCCGGGTCTGGTGCTTCGCACCATCCCGGAATAACGATTGCGATGACGATTGCGTTTGCGCAATCGTCACTTGTTCAGAAAATTCAGCGGCAATCCGCCGCGCGGCCAGTCCATCGCGATCAATTCGCCCTTGCCCGAGAGCGTGATGTAGGCGGTCTTCAGCTCGGGGCCGCCGAAGGCGATGTTGGTGGTGACGCGGTCGCCGGTCGGCACCTGCTCGACCAATGTGCCGTCCGGGGCGATCACCGAGATGCAGCCCGAGACCAGCGTCGCCACACAGATGTTGCCGTTCGCTTCCAGCGCGAGTGAATCGAACATCTGGTAGCCGCCGAGGCCCGCGATCGGCTTGCCGCGCTCGCCGCGATAGATCACGTCGCGCGGCTTGACGGTGCCGGCCTCGCCGATCTCATAGGCCCACAGCCGCGCGGTCGGAGTCTCCGCGATGTAGACGGTCTTCTCGTCCGGCGACAAGCCGATGCCGTTGGCCGGCAGGATGCCGTGCACGGCCTCGACGATCTCGTTCATGCCGGGCTTGAGGTAGTAGAACGCGCCGACATCCATGTCGCGGGCGCGGCGCTTGCCGAGATCGGAGAACCACAGGCCGCCCTGTCTGTCGAACACCAGATCGTTCGGCCCGCGCAGCTCGTGCTCACCGCACTTTGTCACCACGGTCTCGACCTTGCCGGATTGCAGATCGACGCGCTGGATCGAGCCGCCGAGATAGTCCGCCGGCTGCGGACCCGGCATGATCATCTTGCCGGTCGGCATCCAGGAGAAGCCGCCATTGTTGCAGACATAGATCTTGCCGTCGGGGCCAAGCGCCGCGCCGTTCGGGCCGCCCGGCATCTTCGCGACCACTTCCTTGCGCCCGTCGGGATAAACCCGGGTCAGCCGCTGGCCGCGGATTTCGACCAGCACGACCGAGCCGTCAGGCATGACAACGGGGCCTTCGGGAAACTCCAGATCTGTGGCAAGAACACGGATATTGGCCATGGCATCCTCCCGGCTCGTTGATTGCAGGCGGATTCCGAAGGCCCCGCACGCGGCTATTTCGCCCCGTTATGGCAAAGTCGATCTGGCTTGCCAAGCAACCGCGGGCGCAATGCTGCCCGGCAATGGTGGGGCGGTGGCGCCGCACATAACGCCGTCGTCCCTGCGAAAGCAAGGGACCCAAAAACGCAGGGTTTTGTTGTGAGGTGAGCTGGGGCCGCAGCGTCGCGCAGCAATCGGCAGTTGTGGTTATGGGTCCTGCTTTCGCAGGGACGACACCGAATTTTGTGGCACGGCCGCTGCGGCGCTACTCCTTCACCGGCACCCAGATCTCGAGCCCGCCGTTGCCTGTGCTCGCATCGAAGCGCTCGTCATAGCGCTCGAAGTTCGGCGCGTCGGCGACCTTCATGCCGGATTGCGGCAGAAAGCGATTCCAGATCGTGTTGACGGTGCGGCGGATGGTCGAGATGTGGTCCGAGTGGGTGAACACGAGATATTTCTGCTCGGGGATTCGGACGTGTGCGAACTCGCGCGGCAGGTCGGAGAAATCGGCGACCTCGATACCCGCGATGTAATCGAAATTGCCGGCGTCGTCGCCGTTGCAGCAGACGCCATAGGAGACCTTGCCGACCCGCCGGGGAATGTTGGGAGATTGCAGGTGGAAGCTGTGCCACTGGTTCGGAATCCCCGCCCCGCTGCCGACGTCGTGATTGTAACGTTCGGCAATGCCGGCGACGAGGAACGCCTTGCCGGTCGCGGTCCGCGGCGGCGCGAGATGATCGAGGGCTGTCGAGATCATGGTGATTGGCTCCTGCAGCTTGAGCGTCTTCAGGCACGTCGTCGCGCGCACCGTCTCGGGCGTGACGCCGAAATGGTCGCGGAACGCGCGGGTGAATGCTTCGTGGGAGCCGTAATCCGCATCCAGCGCCAGGCTGAGGATGTCCGGCGCACCGGCGGCGAGCTCGCGTGCGGCCTCGCTGAGGCGGCGGGCCCGCACATAGCGCATCACCGAGAACCCGGTCGCTTCCGCGAACGCCCGCACCAGATGGAAGCGCGACACGCCGGCGACGCCTGAAATCTCGTCGAGCGTCAGCGGCGCGCCGAGATGGCTTTCGATGTACCAGAGCGCTTTCTGGGCCGGATTCATGGACGGCAACTTTTCCTTCGAAGCGCTCACATCATGCTCCTCTGGCGAGCACGGCGCTTGACAGTCCTTGCTGCGCGACGGCCGAACCCTCGGTTCCGCTGCGCGGAAATTAGCCCTAAAGGCGTTGCTGGTAACATCGTCTCAATCGTGCATACTCGACGCAGCATCGATCCGACGGCTCACCACAAGCTGCCCGAAAATCAAGACGGCCTGAGCCGCGGCCAGCACGTCAGGGAGGACAATGATGCATCACCGACTCTTGAGCTATGCCCAATCCGCGGCACTTGCGGGATGTCTCGCATTTGCGGTCGCAAGCGCGGCCAATGCCCAGAAGACATACGACCCCGGCGCGACCGACACCGAGATCAAGATCGGCAACATCATGCCCTATTCGGGCCCGGCGTCCGCCTATGCCACCATCGGCAAGACCGAGGCGGCCTATTTCAAGAAGCTCAACAGCGAAGGCGGCATCAACGGCCGCAAGATCGACTTCGTCTCCTATGATGACGGCTACAGCCCGCCGAAAATGGTCGAGCAGGCCCGCAAGCTGGTCGAAAGCGACGAGGTGCTGTTGATCTTCAACCCGCTGGGCACACCGGGCAATACGGCGATCCAGAAATACATGAACGCCAAGAAGGTGCCGCAGCTGTTCGTCTCCACCGGCGCTGCGAAGTGGAACGACTCGAAGAATTTCCCGTGGACGATGGGCTGGCAGCCCAGCTACCAGGTCGAGGCGCGGATTTACGCCAAGTACATCCTGAAGAATTATCCCGGCAAGACGATCGGCGTGCTCTACCAGAACGACGATTTCGGCAAGGATTATGTGATCGGCCTGCACGACGGCCTCGGCGATCAGGCCAGCAAGCTGATCGTCGTCGAATCCTCCTACGAGACGACGTCGCCGACGGTGGATTCCCAGGTGGTGCAGATCAAGGGCGCCAACCCCGATATCTTCGTCAACATCGCGACGCCGAAATTCGCGGCGCAGGCGATCAAGAAGATCGCCGAGCTCGACTGGCATCCGGTCCAATTCCTGACCAACGTTTCCGCGTCGATCGGCAGCGTGATGCATCCGGCCGGCTATGAAGCGAGCCAGGGCATCCTGTCCACGCAGTACCTCAAGGACCCCAAGGATCCCGGCTGGAAGAACGATCCCGCCATGGTGGAATGGCGCGCCTTCATGACCAAATGGTACCCCGAAGGCGACCAGGACGATGCCTCGACCGTGTTCGGCTATGGCGTCGCCAAGGGACTTGAACAGGTATTGAAGCAGTGCGGCGACAACCTCACCCGCGAGAACGTGATGAAGCAGGCTGCCAATTTGAACTTCGAGATCGGCATCTATCTGCCGGGGACCAAGATCAAGACCGGACCCGACGATTACGCGCCGATCGAGCAGCTTCAGATGATGCGCTTCAAGGGCGAGAGCTGGGACCTGTTCGGCCCGATCATGAGCGGCGAGAAGGGGTCGTAAGGTCGGCTCAGCCTTCTGTCGTCATTGCGAGGAGCTCGCGACAAAATTGCAAAGCAGTTTTGCGCTGAAGCAACGAAGCAATCCACCTCTCCGCGCTTGCGGTTGGATAGATTGCTTCGCTCCGCTCGCAATGACGAACGGTGAGAACTACGCAAGAAGGACAACAACAATGAAAATCACCGACGTCCGCGCCCATCACATCCGCATCCCCTATGACGCGGGGCCTGCGAGCTTCCGGCAGGGGGCATCGGCGATCTCGGCGCTCGACATGGTGATCGTCGAAGTCTCGACCGATGCCGGCCTGACCGGCTGGGGCGACGCCTTCGCCTATGTCTGCCCGAAGACCAGTTGCATGGCGGTGACCGAGATGATCGCGCCGCAGGCCCGCGGCCTCGAGGTTCCCGACGCGTCAGGCATTCCCGCCGCGATGGAGCAGATCCAGCGCAATCTGCATCTGTTCGGCCGCTACGGCATCACGATGTTTGCGATCTCGGCGCTCGACATCGCGCTGTGGGATCTCGCCGGCAAAGTGAAGGGCGTACCGCTGCACCAACTGATCGGTGGCGCCAAACGCACGACGATTCCGGCCTATGCGAGCCTGATGCGGATCGGCAAGCCCGAGCAGATCGCGGCCGAATGCCGCAAGGCGATCAAATCAGGCTATTCCGCGATCAAGCTGCACGAGACCACGGTGCCGGCCGTCGCCGCCGCGCGCGAGGCGATCGGCCCTGGCGTGCCGCTGATGGTCGACATGAACTGCCCGCTGGACGGACCATCGGCCATTCAATTCGCCCGCGATTGCAAGCTGGCCGCGCCGATGTTCCTGGAGGAGCCGGTGTGGCCGCCGGAGGATTTTGCGACGCTGGCGGAGGTGCGCAGAGAGGGCCGGCTCGATATCGCCGCCGGCGAGAATGCCTGCACGGTGCATCAATTCCGTCAGATGATGAATGCCGGCGCGGTCAGCCACGCGCAGCCTTCGGTGATCAAGGTCGGCGGCGTCACCGAATTTTTGAAGGTCGCGGTGCTCGCCGACGAGTTCGGCGTCGCGGTGATCCCGCATTCGCCGTATTTCGGACCGGGCTTCCTTGCGACCCTGCATCTGATGGCGATCCGCGATCAAGGCTTGATCGAAATGTTCTTCATGACGCGTCCCGCCTGCCTCTGGAGCGGCCGCATCGACATCGATGCCAACGGCCACGTCGCCGTGCCGCAAGGGCCGGGGCTCGGCTATGAGCCGGATCGGGACGTGATGGAGACGTACCGGGTGGAGTGAGCGTGGGGCACGCCACAGCCGTCATTGCGAGGAGCTCGCGACAAAATTGCAAGGCAATTTTGCGCTGATAGCGACGAAGCAATCCATCTCTCCGCGCACGCGGTTGGATGGATTGCTTCGCGGAGCCTGTCATCGGGAGCGCATTCGCGCGACCCGTTGGCTCGCAATGACGGAGGCTACTTCGCCCCTTCCTTTGCCGGCGCCGCGTCCTTCGCAACCGGTGCGTCGGCTTTCTTCTTCAGATCGTCGGCGAGCTTGCCTTGCGCGGCTTGCAGATCCGAGACGACCTTCTGCAAGCTCGCGATCTGGCGGTTGGCGGCATCGAGCTTCTGCTGATGATCTGATGTGAGCTTGTTGATCGTCTTCTGCAGGAATTCGACATTGCTCTGCAGGCAGCTGGTGCGCCGCTCCATGGTTTTTTCGACGGTGCAGATCTCGATGCCGGGAACATCCTGCGCGAAGGCGTGACCTGCGCCGAGCGCAAGCAGCACGAGAACCACAGGAGCAAAACGAGCGATCATCAACCTTCCCCGATCAGGCGCGTCATTCACAGCTTTTTGCTCGCAACGCCGAGAGCAACGCAGACATACCATACTGATACCGCATTCACGCGGTGTGCTCTGTCGATTGCGGGGAACTTCTCGTGGGGACGGGGGGCCTTCGGAACTTGTTGGTTCGAACCCTTGACGATGGAGACAGATCACATGGCGACGCGCGAAAAACGGCTGGCGCAATTCGATGGCAATGGCGAACCTTCGCCCAACCAGCGCGTGGAAGTGCTTTGTGAGGATCACAGCGGGACGTATCAGCTGCCGTTCGCCTGCCGGTTCGTCGATGGCCAGTGGCGCAATGACGCAACCGGCGCCGCGGTCGAGGCCAATGTCGTCGGCTGGCGGATGCCGCGCGACAAGCAAGCAGGCGTAACGCTGGCCGCGCGCGCCTTGTCTCAAAACGCGACGTAGCGGCGCGCCGTCTTAAGGTTCGGAACGCGGATAGAACGAACCGCGCCCGAATCACTGATCGCGCGCCGTACTCCGTTGTTCACGGCTAGATGTGGTCATCACCCCGAACCAGCGCACCACATGCAGAAGCATGACGATCGGCCGCAACCAGCGGCCGACGACAAAGGTTAATTCCTCCGCTGACGACATGGCGATCACGCCCAAGGCGTGGGCGCAGGCACCTTGTCGGTGCCCGGATCGACATCGACGGTCTTGAAATCGGCCGGGCTGACGATCTCGAGGTATTCCATGTCCTTCGAGTAATCGAACAGATAGTGGGTGATGCCCGGCCGCTGATGAATGACGTCGCCTGCCTGGACCAGGGTCTCCTTGTCCTCGTACATGAAGCGGGCCCAGCCCTTGGTCATGATGACGATCTGGAAGTCGCAGAGATGCTTGTGCCAACCGGTGCCTGTCTCCGGCGGCAAATCGGGATTGGCCTTCACCAGATGGCAGATCACCTGCCCGCTGGTGGCATCGGCGATGCCGAGGTCGCGATACAGGAAGAAGTCGCGCAGACCTCCTTCCTTGAACTCGGTATCACCAGGTTTGACGTGGGAGAATTTGCTGACGACGGCGTGCTGATTCATTGAAGCCTCCACGGTTCGCGTTTTCGCGAGATCGCGGCGCGGGCTCAGCGTCCAAATTTTCGGCAGCGTCGCATCGTCGCGGTCACAGCTTCATGTTTGCTATGCGAAATCCTTGCCAGAGGTGCCTTTCTGCGGCGAGATCGCCCGGCGTCATCGACATCGCGGCGGAAGCACTTGTTGCAATGCGCGAATTCGCGTTGCGCGTGTGCCGGCCCGGCGCTCGCGGCGATCCGATGCAACGGCCAACCCGGCCGCCGGCGGCGCGTTCGTTGAGCAAAACCTGCCCGGGGCTTGAGCCGCGGATGCGGGCAGCTCCCGCGCCATACTGCCTAATATTCGACCTCGAGCTCCTCGACGTCGGCCGGCTCGGCCTTCGCCGCCTCGATCCATTGCTGCATCTCGGGCATCGCCATGATGGTCCCGGCATAGGCTGAAAGCTGCGGGTCGAGCTTGACGTCATAGGTCATGAAGCGGGTCACGACCGGGGCATACATCGCGTCGGCCATGGTGCGGCGCTCGCCGAACAGGAACGGCCCGCCCGACTTCGCGAGGCAATCGCGCCAGATGATGCAGACGCGGTCGATATCGGCCTGCGCGCGCGACCAGATCTTGAAGCCGGGGAAGTGCCCCTTGAGGTTGACCGGCAGCGAGGCCCGCAGCGTCGTGAAGCCGGAATGGATTTCACCGCAGATCGAGCGGCAATGCGCCCTCTGCACGCGGTCGTCCGGCAGCAGGCCGGCATGCGGCAAGAGATCGTTGAGATACTCGCCGATCGCCAGCGTATCCCACACCGTCGCCCCCTCATGGCGCAAACAAGGCACCAGGATCGAGGACGACAGCAGCAGCAGTTCGGCCTTTGCCGAGGCATCATCGGGTGCGGTGATGACCTCCTCGAACTCCAGCCCGGCGAATTTCGCCAGCAGCCAGCCGCGCAGCGACCAGGACGAATAGTTCTTGCTGCTGATGGTGAGTGTCGTGTTCGCCATGCCTATTCCTCACGCCTGAACGCCTCCCCCGGTGCCCGCCCGGGAGCGAGGCGCCCTTGCCCAAGATCTTGCCCAAGGCATGAGCGCCGAGCATTTTTGCAGCAAGTGACGTGCCAATTTGCCGGGCGGCCTGCCCTCGCTTTGGCGTCGATATTGCATAGCAGCATGGGGCAAGGGCGGATGCGTATGATGTCAATGATGTACCAGGCCTATCAGAACCACATGGACCTCACGGCACCATGGCGGACCGGGGCCGCGGCGGCGCTGAAATACCTCAACTTCGTGCCACAAGGCGTCTCGGATCGGGTGTTCGGCCGGCTTGCGGCGGCACTTGAGCTGATCTCCCGCTCCAGCCTGACCTATACCCGCCCGGCCTACGGCATCGGCAGCGTGATGGTCGGTAACAAGGAGGTGCAGATAACCGAGGAGGTCGCCTATGCGACGCCGTTCGGCTCGCTGCTGCATTTCAAGAAGGCGGACGGGCGGGAGCAGCCGCGGCTCTTGCTGGTGGCGCCGATGTCCGGCCATTTCGCCACGCTGCTCCGCGGTACCTTAAAGACGCTGCTGCAGGACCACGACGTCTACATCACCGACTGGCACAATCCGCGCGACATTCCGCTCTCGGAAGGCCGCTTCGGGCTCGAGGACTACACCGACCATCTGATCGACTTCCTCGGCCAGCTCGGCCCGCGCGCGCACATGGTCGCGATCTGCCAACCGTCAGTGTCGGCGCTGGCGGCGGCAGCCGTGATGTCGGAGGACAACCATCCGGCGCGGCCGGCGTCGCTGACGCTGATGGCCGGCCCGATCGACACGCGGATCCTACCGACCAAGGTCAACGGTTTCGCCAACAGCAAGCCGATCAAGTGGTTCGAGGACAATCTGATCAACTACGTGCCGGTGCAGTGCCGGGGCGCGTTCCGCCAGGTGTATCCGGGCTTCGTGCAGCTCACGGCGTTCGTGTCGATGAACCTGGAACGGCATATCAAGCAGCACATCGACCTCGCCGACCATCTCGCCAAGGGCGAGATCGAGAAGGCCGAACTGATCAAGACCTTCTACGACGAATATTTCGCGGTGATGGATTTGCCGGCGGAATTCTACATCGAGACCGTGCGCGACGTGTTCCAGGAGCATCTCTTGCCGCAGGGCAAGCTGATGCATCGCGGCCGTCCGGTGAACCCGGCCGCGATCAAGCGCATGGGCCTGATGACGGTGGAAGGCGAAAAGGACGACATCTGCTCGATCGGTCAGACCCTCGCCGCCCAGGATCTCTGCACCGGCGTCCGCACCTATCGCAAGGTGCACCACATGCAGGCCGGCGTCGGCCATTACGGCGTGTTCTCGGGAAAACGCTGGAACAACGAGATCTACCCGCTGCTGCGGGATTTCGTGCATGTGAATTCGTGAGCAACGCTCCCTCTCCGTCATTGCGAGGAGCGAAGCGACGAAGCAATCCATCCCGCGGCGTATGCGGGACGATGGATTGCTTCGCTTCGCTCGCAATGACGGTAGATACCTAGCCACGCATCTCATCAAGCAGTAGTCTCCCCGCCGCGACGACCCCAGCCCCAAGAATCGTCCCCGGGAGAAACCTCCATGCGTCCCTCCGTCGCCGTCCGCGCTCTCGCGCTCGCCTTCATCTCCATCCTCGCTCTCTCGACCGCGGCATCCGCCGCCGAAATCCATGTCATGATCTCGGGCGGGCTGACCGCGGCCTACAAGGCGTTGGTGCCGGAGTTCGAGCGCAAGACCGGGAACAAGGTCGTCACCGCCTACGGCCCGTCGATGGGCACCACGGAGAACGCGATTCCAGTACGGCTCGACCGCGGCGAGCCGGCCGATGTGCTGATCCTGGTCGGCTATGCGCTCGGCGACCTCATCAAGCACGGCAAGGTGGTCCCGGACAGCCGCGTCGACCTCGTCAACTCGCCGATCGGCATTGCGGTCAAATCAGGCGCAGCGAAGCCGGACATCGGCTCGGCTGAATCCGTCAAGCAGGCGCTGCTGGCGGCAAAATCGATCGCCTATTCCGACAGCGCCAGCGGCGTCTATGTCTCGACCGAGATGTTCGCCAAGCTCGGCATCACCGATGCGATGAAGGACAAGGCACGGAAGATTCCGGCAACCCCCGTCGGCGAGATCGTCGCCAGGGGCGACGCCGAGATCGGCTTGCAGCAGATCAGCGAGCTCAAGCCGGTTGCCGGCATCGATATCGTCGGTCCCTTGCCTGATGCCTTGCAGAAGATCACGGTGTTCTCCGCCGGCATAGCGGTTGTCTCGAAGGAGCCCGAGGCCGGCAAGGCGCTGATCAGCTTCCTCGCCTCGCCGGAGGCGCGCGACACGCTGGTCAAGAGCGGGCTGGATCCGATCCCGACCGCGACGCATTAGGGCGGAGTAGGATTCATCATCGACCGGAAACAGGTAGCGAAATCTCGCCATTGTGGGGGGCAGAATTGGACTTGCAAAACTTGATCCCGATTGGACGAGACCTTCCTGACAACATCTTTGCGCGGCGCTTCAAGAAAATATCTATTCTTCGATCTAGACATCAATTCATCGCAGCCGCTGATCTCGGCAATGCAACAAGCTGCAACGCTATGCTTCGGTTCGGAAGCGGATATCGACGTGTCCGCTGCTACGCAAAGAGCCTTCCAAAAGCGGCTAAGGGCGACCGCGGATTTGCCTTGCGAGGTCACGAACTTTGGGGCGCAGCTGTTCAATGACGGCGACATGGGCGGGATGATTCTCGTGGATCAACAGCAGAGATGGGTTGCGTACCAAGCCCGCCCCATTGACGTCGGTGTTTTTGCAATTGACTGCACCCAGGATGTCGGTGCTCTCCAGAGCGTGAGAGATTGCTTTTTCTCGATCGACGATGTTAGGGGCTGGCTTTTGCAACGCGCGAAGCGCGAAAGAGACATGGTTTTTAATGCTGGGGAAGGCTTTCTCGCAGCATTGGTAGAGAACTACTCGTAGGCGTCGGTGGACAAGGATAGGTCAGCGACCTAGCTCCACTCAACGAAAATGATGCGCCCCATACGCCAGCAGCAGGATCACGGCGAGCGCGAGCGCGAGCGTCGTCGACTTCCAGAACAGCACCGGATTGCGCTCGATCAGCGGCGTCGATGATGTCGTGAGATATTTTGTGTTGGGGTTACGCAGATCGAACAGGAACTCCGAGAAACTGTCGTAGCGCTTGAGCGGGTTCGGATGCACGGCGCGCTCCAGCGCGCCGTCGACCCAGGTCGGGATGCGGCCGCTATGTGTGGCGGGGCGGTAGACCAGCCTGTTGAAATCCGATCGCGTGCGGGCGCGGGCGATCTGGGCACCATAGGGCAATAATCCCGTCAGCATCTGATAGGTGACGACGCCGAGCGAGAACAGGTCGGATTGCATCGAGCCGCCCTGGCTCAAGAAATATTCCGGCGCGGTGTATTGCTGGGTGCCGAGGATGTCCTCGCTGCCGGACGGAGCCGCCTCGGCGACACCCGCGATCCGGGTCGACCCGAAATCGATGATCTTCACCGTCCCGGTCTGGTCGATCATGATGTTGTCGGGCCTGACGTCCTGGTGCAGCATCTCCCTGCGGTGAAAGGCGCGCAGTCCCTTTGCGATCTGCTCGGCGATGTCGCGCACCGTCTCGAGCGAGGGATTGGGATGGTCGATCATCCACTGCGTCAGCGTCTGGCCGTCGATATATTCCGTGGTGACGTAGAGGAAGTTGCGCTTGCGCTGTGGCAGCCAGGGCTTCAGCACATGCGGGCTGTCGATCCGCCGCGCGACCCATTCCTCCATCATGAAGCGCTTCAGATAGGCCGGATCGTCGCGCAGGTCGATCGAGGGGATCTTGATGGTGACGGTGGTGCCGGTGTCCTCGTCGACCGCGAGATAGATGTGGCTGCGGTGTGATGCGTGCAGCTCGCGCACGATGCGGTAGCCGTCGAAGCGCATCCGCGCGTCGAGCAGCGGCGGCAGCGGCAGCTCGGTCGGTTGGCCGAACACCTCGCGTGCGTCACCGTCGGGCAGTTTATCGATCCGGACGATCTGCGCGGTGAGATTGTCCGGGCTGCCGCGTTCGAACGCCTGTTCGACGATCGACTTCGCCGCGGCATCGAGATCGGCGGCGCCGTCCAGGATCGTCTTCGCCAGCTGCCGCGACGGGACATGCTCGTAGATCCCGTCGGTCACCAGCAGGAAGGTGTCGCCGCGCTCGACCCGAAAATTCTGGTAGTCGATCTCGACCTGCGGATTCACGCCGAGTGCGCGGCCGAGATAGCTCTGCTCCGACGAGATCACGACGCGGTGGTCGTTCGTCAATTGCTCGAGGCTGTGTCCGGCGACACGGTAGATCCTGCTATCGCCGACATGGAACAAATGCGCCGTAGTCGACCTGATGACCATGGCGCTGAGCGTGCAGACATAGCCCTTGTCCTTGTCGTAGGGATTCTGGCTGCGCCTTGTCTGCGCATGCAGCCAGGAATTGGTCGCCTCCAGCACCCGCTGCGCCGAGGTCTTCACCGACCACGAGTCCGAGGTGCAGTAATAGTCGGTGAGGAAACCCTTGACCGCTGATTCGGCCGCGATGTGGCCGACGCTGCTCGACGAGATGCCATCGGCGAGCACCACGGCGATACCCTTCAGGCCGAGCAGCGGCTCCTCGGGGATCAGCACGCCGTGAAAATCCTGATTGGCGTCCTTGCGGCCCTTATCAGAGAATTGCCCGACCGATATTTTCAGCGCGCGCGGCATCGCCTCGTTCAAGCCCGACGGGTTCCTCCCCGACAGGAGAGCCCGATATGCCCGTCCAGATCAAGCCGCGAGAGGCCGTCGCGGGCGCGCTTGTCACCTAGCCTCGAGCAAGCGCCGGGCGCCGGGCACTCAGCCCCGTTGCGGATTCGAAGGCGGCGCCGATGCGAAGCACCATGCTTTCATCGAAGGCGCGGCCGACGATCTGCATCGACAGCGGCAGGCCCCATGCGGAGAAGCCGGTCGGGATCGACATTGCCGGGTTGCCCGTGACGTTGAACGGCATGGTCTGGACCGGCCAGTTCGGCGAGCTGTTTGGATCGATATCGGCGAAAGCCGGCGCCGGGGCCAGGGCGCTGGCGGTGATCAGCGCGTCATAGGTCTTGAGCTGCAGATTGACCGCGCGCGACAGCTCGCGACGCAACCGCATCGCCTGCTGGATATCGGCCCCGGTAACGAAAGCGCCGAGCGTCATCCGCAAATAGGTCAACCGACCGAAGTCGAGCGGCCGCCTCTGGTAGTCCTGCTCATGAATGGCGTACGCCTCAGTGTACATGATGATACGGCCGCAGGCATTGAACAGGTCATAGTCTGGCAGCGTGATCTCCTCGACCACGGCGCCGAGCTTTTCGAGTGTCTCCGCGGCTCGGTCGATCGCCGCGACGACCTCGGGCGAGACGTCTTGCGCCTTGGCGAAGAAATGCCGGGGAAGGCCGATGCGCAGCCCTTCCACGCCCTGACCGAGCCCGTCCAGGTAGTTCGGCACCGCAATGTCGACGCTGGCCGGATCGAGCGCGTCATAACCGGCGATCGTCTGCAGCGCGATCGCGCTGTCCTCGACCGTCCACGACAACGGGCCGCAATGGTCGAGCGTGGTCGAGAGCGGAAACACACCGCGGCGCGAAACAAGGCCATAGGTCGGCTTCAAACCGACCGTGCCGCAATAGGCAGCGGGGCCGCGGATCGAGCCGCCGGTGTCCGAACCCATCGCCATGCGCACCAGCCCGGCGGCGACCGCCGCACCCGAGCCGGACGAAGAGCCGCCAGGAATGTGATCGCGATTCCAGGGATTGCGCGCCGGCGGAAACGGCAGATCGAAGCTCGGGCCGCCGAGCGCGAATTCATGGGTCGCGAGCTTGCCGAGCAGCACGCCACCTTGCGCCTTGAACTTCGTCGCGACGACCGAGTCGGCCGCCGGCACATGGTCCAGCCGCAGCTTGGAATGGCAGGTCGAGCGGATGCCGGCGGTGTCGTAGATGTCTTTCAGCGCGTAAGGCACGCCCTGCATCGGCCCGTTGTCGGTCCCCTTCGAGAAATTCGCATCCGCCGCGGTGGCATCGGCGCGGGCGCGATCGGCGGTCACGGTAATGAAGCTGTCGAGCGCGGGATCGATCGCAGCAATGCGCGCGAGCGCGTCCTCGGTGAGAGCGAGCGAAGTGATCGAGCCGTCGCGCAGTTTGCGCCCGGCCTCGGCGATGCTGAGTTCGAACAATTTTGTATCGCTCATGATCAAAGGCCCCGCGTCACGCTCTGGATCGAGTATGTGCCGGCCGGCTCATCTGCCGCGGTACGGGGCTGGCGCATCGTGGCCAGCATGCGGCGCAGATCCTTGAAGCCCGCGAACAGCGCAGCTTTGCGGTCTTCCGGAATGGCAAGGCCGGCGCGTTTGGCGAGAACGTCGAATTCAAGGGCAAGCGCGGCTTCGTCGGGCGTTTCCGGCATGATGATCATCCTTCTTGTCGTTGTGGAGTTTGATTGTTCAGACTGCTGCGATCGCCGGACGGCGCGCATGCCAGTCGGTGTCGTGTTGATAGGCGTCGGCCGCCTGCAGCACCGCGGCTTCCGCGAACGGACGCCCGCTGATCTGCAGCCCGATCGGCAGGCCGTTCGGATCGAAGCCGCAGGGAATGCTCATCGAAGGCAGGCCGAGATAGTTGAACGGCCTTGTGTTGGTGGAGATTCCGAGCGCCACCTGCTCCGTTCCCGGCGGGCCGTTGTCGATATCGGTGGTCGCAAGCGTCGGCAGGCAGGTGCGGATGGTGGGCGTGACCAGGAGATCGACCTGGCTGAACACCTCGCTGGCGAACGCCTTCAGGATCGGGCCGCGCCGGCTAAGCGCCTCGACATAATAGGTGGCGGGGATCGCATAGCCCGGAAACATCCGCGCATTGATATGGGTGGCGAAGTCCTGCGGTCGTTGGCGCATCCACTCGGCGTGGATCGTGGCGCCCTCGACGCGCGACACCACTGCGGCATAGGTCGCGACCGCATCCATCAGCGGCAACGTCAGAGGCACGATCGTTGCGCCGCGCCCGGCCAGCACGGAAGCTGCGGTCTCGATCGCTGCCCGCACCGGCGCATCCACCTCGTCGAGGAAGTAGGTCGAGGGCATGCCGATACGGATACCGCGAAGGTCGCCGGTCATCCCCGCCTCGTAATCAGGGACCGGCATTTCGGCGCTGGTCGGGTCGCGCGGATCGTGCCCGGCGATGACGCTCATGATCCGGGCACAATCGCGCGCGGTGCGGGCGAGCGGGCCGACATTGTCGGCCGAGAACGACAGCGGCATCACGCCGTAGCGGCTAACGCGCGTCTGTGTCGGCTTGATGCCGCTGACGCCGTTGGCCGCGGCGGGTAGACGGATCGACCCGCCGGTGTCCGACCCCAGCGCCGCGAAAGTGAAACGGGACGCGACTGCCGCACCCGATCCGCTGGAGGAGCCACCGGTGATATACGGAAGATTCCAGGGATTGCGGCAATCGCCGTGATGACGATTGTGGCCGGTGCCGTTCTGCGCGAACTCCGCCATGTTGAGGCCGGCGAACGCATAAGCGCCGGCAGCGCTGAGCCGCTCGATCACGGTCGCGCTGTAGTCCGGTACGAAATCGCGGCGAATGGCCGAACCGCAACTGGAGAGCCGGCCGGCCTGATAGTACATGTCCTTGTGCGCCAGCGGCAGCCCGTGCAACGGCCCGAGCGGTTCGCCCGCGGCGCGCCTGGCATCGGCGGCACGGGCAGCAGTGAATGCGGCCTCCTTGTCCACCCAGATCGTGGCGTTGACCGCCTCCTCATGGGCGTCGAGATTGGCGAGGCACGCCTCCAGCAGCGATACCGCGCTCACGTCGCCCTTGCGCATCGCATCCACCGCATCGACCAGCGACAGGTCGGCAACATCAAGCCCAATCGCCGTCATCGGCGCACCTCGATCGACGCGGCTTCGCGCAGCGCCGCTTCGAAGCTCGAGGGCTCGTCCTCGAAGCGTAGCGAGCCGCGCAGCGCCTCGAAATCGCGGATCAGCTTTTCCAGATCACCCAGCATGCGCAAGGCGACGTCGTTGGGCGGCGTCACGCCATGCCAGGTCGCGATCGACGCGGCCATATCGTTCACCAACTTCGTTTTCTCACTCATGCGCCGTTGTCTTTCATGCAGGCTCTCCGATCAAGCTCGGCAACACGTCCGCGACGCGCAGGCAGCGGGCCATCCGGCCCGGCGCGGTATAGACCGGGTCGGGGAAGGCCTGGCGGCATGCCTCGGTGGCGAGACCGCAGCGCGGCGCGAAGCTGCAGCCGCCCGGCAGCCGCCGCAAATCAGGCGGGCTCCCCGGGATCGCGGCGATATCCTGGTCCGGCGCCTGGTCGTGCACGGTGGAGGCCAACAGGCCCGCGGTGTAAGGATGCGCCGGCGCGCGCAGGACGTCCGCGACCGGCCCCTCCTCGATCACCCGCCCGGCATACATCACCGCCACGCGATCCGCGATCTCCGCCGCCACACCCAAATCGTGGGTGACGAAGATGGTGCCCATCCCCAGTTCCTGCTGCAGGCGGCGCAGCAGGATCAGCACCTGGATCTGCACCGTCGCGTCCAGCGCCGTGGTCGGCTCGTCCGCCAGCAACAGCCGCGGCCCGCAGGACAGCGCGATCGCGATCATCGCGCGCTGCCGCAGCCCTCCCGACAACTCATGCGGATAGGCATCGAACCGGCGCGCGGCGGACGGGATCTTGACCAGATCCAGCAACTCGATCGCGCGGGCGCGGGCCTCGGCCCTGGTGCCGCCCTTGTGCCGCCGGATCATCTCCACCAGGTGCTGGCCGACCGAATAGACCGGGTCCAGCGCGGTCATCGGCTCCTGGAACACCATCGCGACGTCGCCGCCGCGAAAGGCCCGTAACGGCTTTCCTTGCAACGCAAGAACATCCTGTCCGCCGAGTTCAACCCGACCGGCCACCTGCGCCTGCTTCGGCAATAGCCGCATCAGTGCGCGCAGCGTGACGGACTTGCCCGAGCCGGACTCGCCCAAGAGACACAGCACTTCGCCGGCGCGCAGGCTGAACGTGGCGCCGTTGACGGCGGTCACCGTCGCCTCGCGGCTCACGAACTTCACGGTCAGATCCCGCACGTCCAGCAGCGGCGCGGCCGCCTCGGTATGGCCATCCATCAGGCGGACCCCGCCAGGCTGTGACCGGAATCCGGCGTCGTCATATGACACGCCGCGACATGGGAGGAGCGGTCCTCCCAGTGTCCCAGTGTCGGCATCCGCGCTTCGCACACGGACTCCGCATGCGGGCATCGGGTGCGGAAACGACAGCCCGAGGGCGGGTCGATCGGACTCGGCGGGTCGCCCACCAGAGGCGGCGCCTCGATCCGCCGTCCGGCGTCCATCGACAGGCGAGACCCCAGCAGCGCCCTTGTGTAAGGGTGGCGCGCTCGGGCAAAGACCTCGGCCGCTGGGCCAAGCTCCACCACCTGTCCCAGATACATCACCAGCACGCGGTCGCTGATATAGCGCACCACGTTGAGGTCGTGGCTGATGAACAAATAGGTCAGGTTCAAAGTGCGCTTGAGCTGTCGCAGCAAATTGAGCACCTGGGCCTCGACCGACTTGTCCAGCGCGGAGACGGCTTCATCGAGGATCACCATGCGCGGTCCGACCGCGAGCGCGCGGGCGATGTTGACGCGCTGCTTCTGGCCGCCGGACAATTCGTGCGGGTAGCGCGGGCCGAACAGATCCGGCCGAAGACCCACCTTGACCAGGATCTCGTGGGCGATCCGGCGCGCCTCGGTCTTGCTGCGGCCGTTCACCATCGGGCCGAAGGCGATGGAATCCTGCACCGGCATGCGCGGGTTGAGCGAGGAGTAGCTGTCCTGGAACACCATCTGCACCTGACGGCGCAGGTCCGCCACGTCGACGCCGCCACGTTCGCCCACGGCGTCGCCGTCGAACACAAGTTCGCCGGAATCCGGCACCACCAGATGCAGCAAGAGCCGCGCCAGCGTCGACTTGCCGCAACCGGACTCGCCGACCACGCCAAGGGTTTCACCCTTGAACAGCGTGAACGAGACGCCATCCACGGCTCGCACCACCGCGCCCTTGCCGGCACCCTTCACTCGGAAATGGCGCTGCAGCTCGCGCGCGATCAGCATCGGCTGCGCGGCGCCGCCGCGGTCGCGTGGATCGACATAGGGCTGCATCTGGACGGCGGCGCTCATCCGCGCACATCCATCGCGCCGCGCACGCCGTCGCTGACGAGATTGAAGCAGATCGAGGTGATGAAGATCGCGATGCCGGGCAGCGCGCAGCCCAGCGGGTCGACATAGAGCGACTGGCGCAGGGTCGACAGCATCAGTCCCCAGTCCGGCTCGGGCGGCTGCACGCCGAGGCCGAGGAAGGACAGGCCCGAAGCGAGCAGGATGCTGACGCTGACGAGGCTGGAGGCATAGATGAACACGGGTCCCAGCACGTTGCCCAGCACGTGGTGGCGGATGATGGTGAGCGTGCCGGCGCCGCTGGCGCGGGCGGCCTCGATATAGTCCAGGTTCTTCACCTGCGCGGTCGCCGTCTCCGCGACGCGGCACATCGCGGGCGTGAACACCAGACTCAAGGAGATGATGCCGTTGATCTTGCCGCCGCCCATCGCGCCGGAGATCGCAACCGCGAGCAGGATGGACGGAAAGGCGTAGAACACGTCCATGGTGCGCATGATGGCGGCATTGGCCACGCGCCCGGCGAAGCCGCCGATCACGCCCAGCATGCCGCCGACCAGTGTTGCGATCAAAACCGGCGCCAAGCCCATCACCAGCGAGATCCGGCCGCCATAGATCAGCCGGCTCATCATGTCGCGGCCCAACTCGTCGGTGCCCCAGGGATGACCGCGCCAGCCGAACGGCTTGAGACGGCCGACGACACTCTGCTGGTACGGATCGAATGGCGCGATCAGCGGAGCCGCGATCGCCGCGATCACGATCGCCAGCACCACCAGTCCGAAGCCGATCGTCATCCAGTCATAGCGCAGACGGTGCAGCACCGACTGCCAATAGCCGCGCACCTGGATCGCGGGCGCCCCATCGATCTCCGAATCCGCCGGGATCGCGCCCGGCGCCACCACCGCTCTCTCATTCATGCTCGGCGGATCCTCGGGTCCAGCACCGCTTGCAACAGGTCCACGATCAAATTGGTGGCGACGAAGATCAGCGAGAGCGCGAGGATCGTGCCCTGCAGCACGGGGATGTCGCGGTTGATGATCGCCTTGAACAGCAGGAAGCCGCTGCCGGGCCAGGTGAACACCGTCTCCACCAGAATGGAGCCACCCATCAGATAGCCGAATTGCAGTCCCATCACCGCCAGCACCTGTGGCGAGGCGTTCTTGAGCACGTGCCGGATCACCGCGCCCTCGCCCAGCCCCATCGCGCGCAGCGTGGTGACGAAATCCTGGCTGCGGACCTCCGCCACGGCCGCGCGCGTGGTGCGTGCGATGATGCCAATCGGGATCATCGCCAGCGTGGTCACCGGCAGCACAAGGAATTTCGCGTCGCTCCAGTGCCATAGTGTGAAGGCAGCCGAGCCGGACTGCCCCATCCCGCTGGCGGGCAGCACCATCAATTCGACCGCGAAGATGATCACGAGGACCAGTCCGAGCCAGTAGTTCGGCAGGCTGACGCCGATCACCGCCGCGCCTGTGACGATGCGATCCGTGGCCCGCCCGGGGAAGCAGCCGGCCAGCGCTCCCATGCCGTAGCCGACGATGAACGAGAGCGGTGCTGCGAACAGCGCCAGCATCGCCGTGTTGCCGAGCGCGCCGAACACTTCCAGCGTCACCGCGCGCTGGCTGGCGATCGAGCGGCCGAAGTCACCATGCAGAACGTGCCAAAGCCAGATCGCGTATTGCACCGGGATCGGCCGGTCGAAGCCATAGGCGTGCTTGACGATCGCGATGGTCTCGGCCGTCGCGTCCGGCGGCAGCACCGTCTGCAACGGATCGCCCGGCGCCAGATACACCAGGGAAAAGCATACGACGCTGACGCCGAGCGCGATCGGGATCGCGAATAGCACGCGGCGGATGACGTAGCCGAGCATTCCCGCTCCCTTTAAGGATCGACCGTGATCGGCGTCAGGTCCTGGAACCAGTTCTGCGCCTGCACGAAGCCATGCACTTTCGGCGACAGCGCGCGTGGGTTGAGGTCGTGCACGACGAAGATCATCAGCGCCTGTTCGGATTCGTATTCGTGCAGCCTGGTCAGCAGCGCCAGCCGCTTCTCGGGCTCGAACTCTTCGAAGATCTGCTTGACCAGCCCGTCAGCCTCGGGCGTGCCGAAATGGCCCCAATTGCTGCCGGCGGGTGACCAATAGGCCGTGGCAACCGGCTTGATAATGGCGCTCACCGGATCGAGCAGGCCGCGCGAGGCGTTCATCCCGTCGATGTTCGGGTATTTCGGGACGCCAGAGCGGCTGACATCGAGCAGCGCGTTCCAATCCATGACGTTGAGCGTAACCTCGAAGCCGGCATCTTCGAGTTGCTGCTTGACCAGTTCGTTCATCGGCAGCGACTGCATCTGCCCGGAGCCAGACGTGGAGATCGCCAGCGTCACCTTGCAGGGCAGGCAGTTGGCGTCCTTCAGCAAGGCGCGCGCCTTCGCCTTGTCGAATTTGTAGATCACCGGATGGCCGTAATACGGCAGGGTCGGCGGCACCTCGGCATATTCGGGTGTCGCCATGCCGCCAACAAGGTCCACCACGTCGTCGCGGTTGATCGCGTAATTCGCCGCCTGGCGGACGCGAAGGTCGGTGAAGGGACCGCGCGTGAAGTTCAGAATGTACGGCCAGTTGTGCGGATAGGCGTTGGAGACGATCTGCATGTTAGCGCGCTTCAGCACGGGGATCGCATCCGGCGCCGGCGCTTCGATGAAGTTCACCTGATCCGAGAGCAGCGCCGCGGTGCGAGTCGCTGCCTCCGGCATCGGCAGCAGCACCAGCCGGTCCTGCTTCGGCACCCGCGCTTTGTCCCAGTACTCGTTGTTCGGCACCAACTCCATGCGTTCATGCGCGGTCATGCCGGCGAAGCGATAGGGGCCGGTGCCGGAGGGCTGATTGGCGTAGGCGGTCCAGTCGTAGTGCAGCGCCTCCGCCCGGCAGCGGCTGATCATCAGCACGTAGGACATGTCATACGGAAACAGCGATTCGACGAATTTTGTGGTGATGGCGACGCTATGGTCGTCGATCTTCTCGATGCTCTCGAAGTTGGTCAAATAGGCGCGCGACAGTGCGAATTGCTGCGTGAAAAACTGCGGCGCCTTTTGGTCGCTGATGCGCTGGAAGTTCCAGACGACGTCGTCGGCCGTGAAGTCACAGCCATCATGCCACTTCACGCCCTGTCGCAAGGTGAATATCCAGCGCTTGTGATTGGCTGGATCGATATGCCACTCGGTCGCGAGGCCGGGCTTGATGTCCGACGCCCTGTCGCCCTTGGACAGATCCCAGTTGATCAAGGCGTCGTACAGATTCCAGCCGACGAAGCGAAAGCCTTCGAAGCCCTGGTCTGGATTGCCCGTCGTGACCGGCAGATCGCCCGCGGTCATCGCAACCTTCAAGACGCCGGCTGCGCGGGCCGACGGCGTGGGGGCGACCAGCCCGCCAGCAATGAGGCCGGCCATTACGCCGCACCACGAGAGCACCTTGAGTGAAGAACACGTCATCGTGCCTCCGTTGTCGCGCCTGGGACCGCCAGGAAGGATATCGCTGCAACGCAGCATAGTCGGGGCGATATTTCGTTAGCAAGCAGCACTAATTTGCGTTCCTTGATCAATGTTTGTGCACCTGTCAGGCATTGCGCGATGCTCGCTTTCCAAGGAGGTGGGCGCTGCCCATCAACACAACCGTCAGCACGATGGTTAGGGTTGAGACCGCCGCGATGGTCGGCTCGATCTGATAGAGTAAATTGTCCCACATGCGGCGCGGCAGCGTGACCGCGCCGGAGCCGGATATGAACAGCGCAACGACCAGCTCATCGAACGACGTGATGAAGGCGAACAGGGCGCCGACCAGAACGCCCGGCCGGATCAGTGGCAGCGTGATCTGGAAAAAAGCGCCCGTGGGTGTGGCACCGAGGCTAAGTGCTGCTTGCTCCAGGCGCGGATCGATGCCCGCCAGGCTGGCGTTCACGCTGGTGACGACAAAGGGCACCGCAAGGCAGGTATGCGCGAAGATCAGCCCGGCCGGCGTGCCGACCAGGCCGTAGCGGGCGAAAGCGTAGTAGATGCCGATGGCGACCACGATCACCGGCACGATCAAGGGCGACAGGATAAGCGCGGAGGCCAGAACGCGGAGCGCTTTGGGCAGGCGGGCGATGCCAAGGGCTGCCAGCGTGCCGAGCAAGGTCGCCAGGACGACCACAGCGGCTGCGACCCAGAGGCTGAGCCAGGTGGAGCGCAGCCAATCGGCGCTGGCGAAATAAGCGCTGTACCAGCGCAACCCGAAAGCCGGCGGCGGAAAAGTCAGGTAGGTCGCCGAAGAAAAGGAGACCACCATCACGACGACGATGGGCAAGGCGAGGAACATGAGGATCAGGCCGACGAGCATCGCCGGCAGCAAGCGGGTGACTGTCATCGTGCGCTCATTCGCAGCGCATGGCCGACACCAGGCAGCCGATAGAAAGCCGCGATGATGGCGAGCGCCGTTGCCAGCAACACGACCGAAAGGGTCGCCGCATAGGCCCAGTTGAGTTGATCGACCTGCTGGGCGATCAGCATCGATAGCGTGATCTCGCGCGTGCCGCCGACCATCGCCGGCGTGATGTAGAAGCCGAGGGTCAGCACGAAGACCAGCAGCACGCCCGCGGCGACGCCCGGCATCGAGAGCGGCAGCGTGATCTGCCGAAAGCTCGCCCACGGCGTGGCGCCAAGCCCGGACGCCGCGCGCGCCAGCGACGGATCGATTTGCCGGAGCGCATTGGCAATCGGGAGAACCATATAGGGCAACAGGATGTGAACCATCGCAATCTGGGTCGCCAGCGGCGTATTGAGGATGCGAAAGGGCTGGTCGATGATGCCTGCTGCGAGCAGCGCCTCATTGATGAGGCCGTGCCGGCCGAGTAGCACCATCCAGGCGTAGCTGCGCACCAGCACGCTGGTCCAGAATGGCAGCAGGATCAGGATCAAGATCAGCGGCGCGTAGCGTGGCGCACGGAGCAGCGAGAGCGCGACCGGATAGCCCAGCAGCAGGGTCCCTGCGGTGACAATCAACGAGGTATAGAGCGTGTTCGTGAACACCTTCAGGAAGACTGTATCCCGTGACAGGGAGGTAAAATGCGACAGCGTCCAGACCGGATCGTTGACGCTGCGCATCAACATCGACAGCACCGGAACTGCGTAGAAGACGAGCATGAACAGCAGAAGCGGTGCCGCCAGCAGCAGCGGCATCGCCGGCCGCCAAAACAGTCGCGAAGACATTCGCCAGGACAGCCGCGCGCCGCTCGGCCGCGTGGCGGCCACATCCGGGAAACCGATGTCGACCCGCTCAGACAAGGATCGTATCCGCAATAGACCAGGCAATTTCCGTACGCTCGCCAACCGCGCGGCGCCGGATCGCCGCGCTCGACGGCTCCTTCAACACCATGGCGGTGCCATCGCCGGCCTGCAGCATGTAGCGGCAGCGTTCGCCGGCAAACACCGCCTCGGTCACGGTGACGCTGAGCCGGTTCTGCGGCGCGGTCGAAGCAAAGGCGCCGTCGGCAAAGCGGATCCGCTCCGGACGCGTCGTCAGCATGACCTTCTCGCCGGCGGCGGGCCGACCGGGACACAAAGCGCGGATGATCGCCCCTTCGCACTCGACGACGACGACATCGTCCTCGATGCCGCGCACGACAGCCGGCAGGAAATTCGACTCGCCGAGGAAAGCGGCGACGAAGCGGCTGCCCGGCCGGTTATAGAGCTCCTCGGGTCGCCCGATCTGCGCCACCAGCCCCGCATTCATGACGGCGATACGGTCCGACATGGTGAGAGCTTCCTCCTGGTCGTGCGTGACATAGATGAAGGTGATGCCAAGTTCGGCATGAAGCCGGCGCATCTCCAGCTGCAGGCTCTCGCGGAGCTGCTTGTCGAGCGCGCCCAGGGGTTCGTCCATCAGGAGCAGCCGCGGCTTGAACACGATCGCCCGCGCGAGAGCGACCCGCTGTTGCTGGCCACCGGACAATTGGCGCGGATAGCGCGCGCCATGGTCGGGCAATTGCACCAGCGCCAGCGCCTCGTTGACCAGCTTCTCCCGCTCAGCCCTGCCGACGCCACGCTGCTTCAGCGGAAATCCGATATTGTCGGCAGCGGTGAGATGGGGAAACAGCGCGTAGTTCTGGAACACCATGCCGATGTTGCGGCGATACGGCGGCAAGCCGACCACCGACTTGCCGTCGATGGCGATGTCGCCGTCGGTCGGCGTCTCGAAGCCGGCGATCATCATCAGGGTGGTCGACTTGCCGGATCCGCTCGGCCCAAGCAGCGTCAGGAATTCGCCCGAGAGGATATCGAGCGAAACTCCGGCCACGGCGGCCACGCGATCATAGCGCCGTTCCAGGTTGGTGAGCGTGACCTTCGCGCCGCGGCCAGCCCCGATCATCGGCGTCAGCTCAGCAGCCATTTGTTGAAGCGGCTGACGACCGCGTCGCGATTGTCGATCCACCAATCGAAATCGTAGTTCACCAGCTGCGATTTGATGGCGGGGGCGCTGGGCAGGACCGCGAGCCGTTCGGGCCGGATGTAATCGTTCGACTTGGCGTTGACCGAACCGTACGGGATTCCGAAGGCGATGCGTGCCTGCGGAATAGCCATGGTGGAGTAGGCTGCGAACTTCATGGCATTGGTGGCGTTCTTGGCGCCCTTGGGGATGCCCCAGGCGTCGCGCTTCATCAGCCCCTGATTCCAGCATATCGCCGCCGGAACGTTCGCCGCCTGCAGCGCCGCCATGCGGCCGTTCCAGACGGTTGTCATTGCGACCTCGCGGTCGGTCAGAAGCTGGATCGGCACCGCGCCGGTGTCCCACCATTTGACGACCGACTTCTTGATCTCGTCGTAGCTCGCGAAGGCCTTGTCGATATCGAGGGGATAGAGCTTGTCGGCCGGCACGCCGGCCGCCATCAGGGCGAATTCCATCTCCGGCCAGCCGCCGGCGCCGGTGCCGCCCATGGCCCGATCGCCGGGAAATTTCGTGGTGTTCCAGAAGTCGGCCCAGCCTTTGGGCGCCTCGCCCTTGATGACGTCGGTCCGATAGGCCATCACCTGCGCCCATACCAGCATCTCGAGGCCGTATTCGAAGCGGTAGGCGGCGCCGACCCCATCGTCGATCAGCGAGTAGTCGATCTTCTCGAAGTAATCGCCTTGCTTCTGCAGGTTCATGATCGAGCCGCGGCTGAGCTGGGCGATGTCCCATTCGACGTTGCCGGTCTCGACCATGGCCTTGATCTTGGTCGGGTTGGTGCCGGGAAACGCATGGACCTTGATGCCGGAAAGCTTCTCGAACGGCTCGAAATAGGCTTTCTGCTGGGTTTCCTGCATGGTGCCGCCGAAGGTGGCGATGCGGACCTCGCCGCTGCCCTTCAGGCTGTCCGGAATCGTGGTCTGTTCCGGCCACGCTGTCTCGGCATGACCAGGACGAATGAACGGCGCCGCGAGGCCTGCGCCGAGCAGCCCGATGGCCGCGCGGCGACTGAATTTGGTTGGAGAACGATGATCGCGCATGACGGCTTGCTGCCTTCCTGCTTGGGTTGATCAGTACGCCAGAAGATTGTCGCGGAAATGCTTGTGCTCGTAGGCGGTGCGCATCAGGCCGCGATCCTGCAGCGCCGGCACCAACCCATCCTCGATCTCGGCGAGTGTGCGCCGGTTGACGTTGGGCATCGAGAACAGGAATCCGTCGCCGCCCACCTCCTGCATCACCTCGCCCATCCGTGCGGCGACGGCGTCGGGTGTGCCGCAGAGCTCGACCGACAGGTCGACCGCATTGAAGCTCGCCATCGTTTCCCGGATCGATCGCCCCTTCGCCATGGTGCGGTATTCCGCAAGGTTCTGCTGATGGCCGTTGGTGGTCACGTCCTCGGGCAGCGGCTTGTCGAGGTCGAACTTGCCGAAGTCGATATTGGTTATCTTGCCGAAATGCGCGAGCCGCTCGTCGATGCGTTCCATCGCGATGGCGGCGCGCGCCTTCTTGCGCTCCAGGGCATCCTGCATGGTCTCGCCGAGGATCGGATTGATGAGATAGAGCACCTTGCAATCGGAAGGTTTGCGGCCAGCTGCGACCATGTGCTTGTGCACGTCCTCGCGGTAGGCGCGCATCGCCGCGATGCCCTTGACATGGACCACGATCGTGTCGGCATGGGCCGCCGCGAACTTGCGCCCGCGTGGCGAGCCGCCGGCCTGCGCGATCACCGGCCGGCCCTGCGGCGCCGGTCCGGAGTTGAGCGGGCCCCGGGTGCTGTAATACTTGCCGCTGTAGTTCACCGCGTGAACCTTGGTGGGGTCGATCAACACACCACTCTTGCGGTCGGCGATAACAGCGCCCGGTTCCCACGAGTCCCACAGGCCGTTGCAGACTTCCATGTATTCGTCGGCCATGTCGTAGCGGAGATCGTGCTCCGGCATGCCTGGCATTCCGAAGTTCATCGCCGCGAAGTCCGAACTGCCGGTCACGGCATTCCAGCCGATCCGCCCGCCTGACACCTGGTCGAGCGTCGCCACCAGGCGGGACAGCAAATAGGGGTGATAGGCGTAGGTTCCGAACGTAGGCACGATGCCGATGCGCGATGTCACCTGCGTCATCAGCGCCGCGACAACCGACGGATCCTGACGCGGCACGGCGATACCGTTCTTGAGATAGATCTCGGTCGAACCAGCGAAACTCTCGCCGACATAAGATGAGTCTTCGAGCAGGATGTAGTCGAAGCAGGCACGTTCAAGCGCGCGCGCCGCGTTCAGGAACAGCTCGGGCTCCATCCAGGTCTGGCCGATGTGGCCGGTCCATGCCTCACCCCAGGCTTGCGCGCTCGATCCCTGAAGGAACCATGCCAAGTGAAATGGTTTGGTGGGCATCCGGGCTCCATGACCGCGATCAAGTTGGCGGGATCGACTGCATGAAGCTAAGCAAATACTGTGCCGGCCACTTATGCCTTGGACGCAGGCAACGGCATTCCGGTCGGCGCTTCTGGCGACGACGATGCCGCTGTCGTGACGCTGGACGCGGTGACGTATTTAATTACCCGGGGCGCCTTGCCGATATTCCGGTCATCGCGATGGACATTCCGAATGGGACGAAGGAGCGCAGTTCCTGCGCGGCTCAACCCGCCCTACTTCGTCTGAGTGCGGATCGGCGAGTCCTTCATGCCGTTGTCGTCATAGGCTTTGCGCAGCGTGCCGTTGGTGGTCGCTTCCGTCATGAATTTGGCGGCGAAGGCCGCGGCCAGCGGATGGTTGAGCGGCACGGCGACCGCGGTGACGGTCTGCTTGAAGGTTTCATCCAGCACGCGCGTGCCCGGAATCTTCTTGGCCATCGCGTGGAGCTGGTCGCGCGACAATGCGAAGGCATCGACCTCGCCGCTTTTCAGGAGATTGAAGATCTCGTCATAGGTCTGGTAGCCCGTGACCTTGGCGTGCTTGAGATGCGCGATCGCGCCACGCATCGTCGTGGTGTTGTTGACGGCGGCAACCTTGACGCCGTCCTGATCGAGATCAGCGAAAGTCTTGATCGTCGAACCCGGCTTGACGATGTAGGTGGCGTCGGCGACCTCGTAGATCGGCCCGAAGGTCATCCTGGCCGCGCGTTCGGGGTCCTTCGGCAGGAAAGTGATGTCCCAGCTGTTGTTCGCCGTAGCGTCGGTGATCTGGCCGGAATTCTGGTACGCGACATACTCGACGGGAACACCGAGCTGCGCCGCCATCGCCTTGCCGAGATCGACGGGGACGCCGGCATAGCCGCCAGCCTCGGTCCTGGTCGACCAGAACGCGCCGCCGGCCGGACTGATCCCGATCGCGACCCGGAGCTTGCCGGTCGACGCGATCTGGTCCTTCAAGTCATTGGCATGGGCTGGCACGGCCATCATCATCACTCCCAGAACGAGGCCCGCAAGACGCAACAACTGGCTGGACATCGGGTCGGCTCCCCTTGGCCTCAACTGATCATCGGGGTCTTGATACCCGAATCCTCGGCCGCGCAAATAACTTTTAGCGGAGGACCTTGCTTAGGCGGTGCTGATCACCGCCGCGAACTCTTGGCGGTTTGCCTGCCAGGCGCGCGTATATTCCATGATGCGGGCGGTCTCGTCGGCCACATCGGTTCCGAGCATCACGGCGAGGAGATGAAGCGTCGTGTCGATGCAAAGCGAAACGCCCCCGCCGGTGACCAACCGCCCCCGATCGACCAGCATCGCCTCGCGCACATCGATGTCGGGATAGGCCGCGCGCATCACCTCAAGCGGCGACGTTTCCGGAGCGACCACCTCACGCTTGGTCGTGGCAGGCCCGTGGTCGAGAATGCCGCTGGCCGCGAGGATCATGCCGCCGGTGCACACCGAGGCGATGCGCCCCCGCGCATGGACGCCTCTGACATAGTCCAGCGTCGCCGCCGTCTTCGCCTGCGCGGTCCAACCGGGACCGCCCGTCACAATCACGAGATCGCAGGGCGGTGCATCGCCGATGCCGAAGCCGGCGATGACCGTCAGGCCGTTTGCCAATGCGACCGGTCCCGATTTCGGCGCGATCGTGCAAATCTCGATCTCCGGCGCGACCCGGCGCGCCATCGACAACACGCCGAACGTCGCGAGATCGATCGGCTCGACGCCGTCGTAAATGAAGATGCCGAACTTCATGGTGCGCGACCCACGTTAGGTCATCAACGATCCGCCCTTGGTCTCACGCGCCGCCAGCGCCGCGGTCAACGTGATCAGCGCCAGGCCGATCATCATGATCGACACGCCGGTGGTGCCGCCGAGATATCCGACCATCGCGGTCGCGATGATCGGGGCAAAGCCGCCGCCGATTGCGGCCGAGACCTGGAATCCAAATGACGCGCCACTATAGCGGACATTGGGACCGAACAATTCAGGAAAATAGCAGGACTCGGGTGCGAACATCATGCCGTGACCGAAATTCATCGCGATCACGATTGCGGTGAAGATCAGCGCCGTGCTCTTGCTCTCCAGCATCCAGAACAATGGAAAAGCGAAAGCGATCGTGAACAGCGCACCGAGGATATAGAGCGGGCGGCGGCCGATCTTGTCGGACAGAAAGCCGAATGCCGGCACGCTGACGAGCTCCACGAGTGCCGCATACAGGACCGCATCGAGCATCATCGCCTTGGGGAGACTGAGCTTGGTCGTCGCGTAGCCCACCACGAACACCGTAAGCAGATAGACCCAGGACACCTCCGAGAGTTTCAGGCCGACGGCGATGAAGAACGATCTGGCGTTCTTGCTGACGGCCTCGCCGACCGGATTGGCTGATAGCCCCTTGCTGGTCCTGAGTGCCTCGAACACCGGTGTTTCCGGCACACGCAGGCGCACGAACGTTCCGACCGCCAGCAGCACGATGCTGACCAGAAATGGAATGCGCCAGCCGTAGGTCGCGAAATCGGCATCGGGCAGCTTCGTGGCCAAGGTAAAGGCCAGCGTTGCCAGCACCAGCCCGATCGGAAAGCCGACCTGCACGAAGCTGGTGTAGAATCCACGCCGGTCGGCCGGCGCATGCTCGAGCACCAGCAGCGAGGCGCCGCCCCATTCGCCACCGAGCCCGATGCCCTGGATGATCCGCAGCAGGATCAGAAGAATGGGCGCCAGCACGCCGATCGACGCGTAGGTCGGCAACAGGCCGATGCAGAAGGTGCTGAGGCTCATGATGAACAGCGTGGCGACCAGCATCGACTTGCGGCCGAGCCGGTCGCCGAAATGACCGAACAGGGCGCCGCCGAGCGGACGCGCCAGGAAACCGACGGCATAGCTGCCGAGCGCCGCCAATGTGCCGGCGAGCGGATCGAAGGTGGGGAAGAAGGCCTTGTTGAACACCAGCGCTGCCGCGCTGGCGTAGATCAGGAAATCATACCATTCGATGATGGTGCCGAGGCAGCCCGCAAAGACGATGGAATTAAGCTTCGCGCGTTCGACGCCGACATCCGGCATCGCCGATGCGATGGTCATGGCAACCTCCTGCTATCGCAATAACCCGGAGAAACCAAGCTATTGCGATGCAAGCGGCATGCCGGACGCGATCAGCCCGTCTGCGCGGCCGGTGTCCTGATCTCGCGCGGCAGGATGATCGCCGCGGCGATCGCCAGCAGGCAGAGCGCCGCAAACGCGCGCAGCATCATGCTGAAGCCGCCATGGTCGTACAACCAGGCCACCAGACCGACCGAGGCACCCGCGGCGGTGAAGCCGACGAAGTAACGGACCGCATAGGCGCGCGAGCGCCACTCTTCGGTGGTGTATTTGCCGACCATGGCATCGTTGACCGTGACCTGGCCGAAGGCGCCCATCACGATGCCGATCGAGACGACGATCAGCGGCAGGTTCGACAGGCTGGCGGCAAGATAGAGGAACGGCGCCAGCATGAACGACAGCGGCAGCGCCACCGACTTCAGCGAATGTCTGTCCAGCAGCTTGCCGATCGTGTACTGCGTCATCGCGCCGAACACATAGACCCCGGCCGCGATCACGCCGAGCAGCGCCGGGCTCCTGGTCAGGTCGGCGAGCCGTTCCGCGAACAGTTTGGGCAGCGCCACCGTCACCGCGTTGAACGTGGTCGAGATCGCGATCACCACGATCAACAGCGACAGCACGACGCGCCACATGTCTTCCTTGGCGACGCAGACCTGGGCTGCCGCCTGCCTCGAGCCCTTGCGGTCCTCATGGACCACGGTCATCGCAAAAGCGATGCCGACCAGCACGGTGACCACGCCGGGCACGATGAAGGCCCAGCGCCAGCCGAGATACTGGCCGACCACGCCGGTGACCAGCGCCGACGAGGCGACGCCGAGATTGCCCCAGACGCCGTTGATGCCCATCTGGGCGCCGAGCTTCTCGGCATAGGACACGATCATCGCGGTGCCGACCGGATGGTAGATCGAGGCAAAGATGCCGATCGCGAACAGCGCCGCGCCGAGCTGCACGGGTGTCTGCACGAAGCCGACCGAAATCATCGCCAGGCCAATCCCGACGAAGAAGATCACCATCATGTGGCGGCGGCTCCAGCGGTCGCCGAGCCAGCCAGTGATCAGCGAGCCGGCGCCGAAGGCGATGAAGCCCGGCGTCGCATAGGGCAACAGCTCCGAATAGGCCATGCCGAGCGCCGGGCCCATGATGATGACAGCGGCGGCGAAAATCAGCATCGCATAATGGTCGATGAAGTGAGCGGCGTTGACGAAACAGATCACCCGGCTGGGGCTATTCATTTGGTTGTTCCTGGGCCAGTCCTTAACTCGAATCCTCAAGGGTTCGGAAATAGGTTATAGGGGCTTGTCCTGACGAGATGTCGCCAATGACTGTCGCCGAAACGCCAATTCGACCGCTTCAAAAGGGCCAGCGCGCCGGCGGCGGCGGCGTGCACATGGTCGCACGCACCTACAGGAAGGGTCACCGGCTCGATCCTCACATGCACCGTGAGGCACAACTGGTCTATGCCGCAAAAGGCACCATGCAGGTGACGACGCCGAAGGGCCGATTTCTGGTGCCGCCGGACCGCGCGGTCTGGGTCCCTGCCCTGTCACGGCATGCGATCGACGTGCTCGCCGACATCGAGATGCGGACGCTCTATTTCGAGCCGGCCTGGCTTGCGCGCGCGCCGCGCAGCGACAGTCTCGACAACGAGTTCGTGGTACGGGTGTCGCCGCTGCTGCACCAGGCAATCCTCGCGCTGTTCGACTCCGCCAGCAGCCGCGAGCGCACCGAGCTGCTGATCAAGCTAGTCATGCTGGAGCTGCACCAGGCCGAGGACTCCGCGACCTTCATTCCGCTGCCGCAGGAGTCGCGCTGCCGCCGCGCCGCCGACATCGTGCTCGCAGATCCCACGCACGACCATGAGATCGAGACGCTGGCGCGCGAGGTCGGCACCTCGGCGCGGACCCTGTCGCGGCTGTTCTCGGCGGAGACGCAATTGAGCTTCAAGAGCTGGTGCCAGCGCGCCCGCGTCGCGGCCGCGATCGAACGGCTGTCGACCGACGTCAACGTTTCCGTCAAGCAGGTCGCTTCCGACCTCGGCTATGCCAGCGTGCCGGCCTTTTCCCATGCCTTCCGCCAGGTGACCGGCAAGACGCCGACGGAGTTTGCCGAGAAAACCTGAGCGGGATCCGTCATCGGGCGCCGCCATGACGAATTATACCGTTGTCCTGCTCTGACATATTTCCGTACGATCCATGCGCTTGACTCTGATCGTCCCGGCCTTAAATCCCGTGTAAGGTTCGGCTTCACTGGATGCGACCCACCTATGGCCAACGCCTTCTTCTCCGACCTGCTCTCGACGATTTCCGAACGCGGCCGCACCTTGCTCCGCCGGGGCTCGGCGGCCGACGACAAACAAGATCCTGCCGAACTGGTGGAATTGTGCGAGGCGTTGCTGTCCGGCCGTGGCGAGGCCTCCGGTACGGCGATGGCGCGCGAGGTGCTCGACCGCTACCACCAACTCGATGCCGCCGGCCGCCTGCTCTTTTTCCAGACGCTGGCCCGCGATTTCGGACCCGATCGTGCACGGCTGGCGCAGGCGATCGAAGGCTGGCGCGCCGAGGCCAATGGCGATGACTCCAGCGATTTGGACTCCAGTGATTTGCATTTTGCCTCCGAGCCGCGCCGGCAGGAGCTGATTCGCCGGCTCAACCGCGCGCCTGACGGCACCAGCGATTTGGTGTCGATGCGATCTGATCTACTTTCATTGATGAAGGGCAACAAGGACCTCGCCGCGCTCGACCGCGACGTCTCACATCTGCTCTCATCCTGGTTCAACAGGGGATTTCTCGTGCTGCGCAGGATAGACTGGTCATCGCCGGCCAATATTCTGGAAAAGATCATCCGTTATGAAGCCGTGCACGAGATCCGCGACTGGGACGATTTGCGCCGCCGCATCGATCCGGTCGACCGCCGCTGCTACGCCTTCTTTCATCCGGCGCTCGCCGACGAGCCGCTGATCTTCGTCGAGGTCGCGCTGACCGAAACCATTCCCGGCGCGATCGCGCCGCTGCTCGCCGAGGAGCGCGAACCGGTGGCGGTCGAGCGCGCCCGCACCGCCGTGTTCTATTCGATCTCGAACACCCAGCGTGGCCTCGGCGGCATCACCTTCGGCAACTTCCTGATCAAGCAGGTGGTCGAGGAACTGCGCCGCGAATTGCCCAAGCTCGACACCTTCGTGACACTGTCGCCGGTGCCGGGCTTCATGCAATGGCTGAAGGAGGCCGAGGCCGTGCCCGTTTCCGACGAGGACCGGACGCTGTTGGAGAGCCTCGAAAAGACAGACTGGATCGACAATGCCGAACTGACGACGCAGCTGCGCGCCGTGGTCGAGCCGCTTGCGGCCTATTATTTCCTCAAGGCCCGCACGCCGAAGGGACGCATGATCGATTCGGTCGCGCGCTTCCATCTCGGCAACGGCGCGCGGCTGGAGCGCATCAACTGGCTCGGCGACCTCTCGCCGAAGGGCCTGCGCGAATCCGCCGGAATCATGGTCAACTATCTCTATCGCCTCGACGACATCGAGAAGAACCACGAGGCCTACGCCAACAATGGCGAGGTGATCGCCTCCAGCGCGGTAAAGAAGCTCTTGAAGGGCGAAGGCCGCCGGCTGCGGGATATGCGGCTGTCGTAGGAAGGATCACGGGCTCCTCCCCGTCATTGCACCCGCAACAGCACGGCGGGAACATGTGCCGCGAGCCAGCCAGCGATGGCGCGCTCGTTGCGGTGGTAGAGCAGACCGGCAGCGATCACGGCTATTCCGATCAGCGACAGCGCGAAGGGAAACAATAGCGAGTCCTTGAAAACGGCGTCGGCGAGATGTCCGAGATAGAGACAGATGCCGAACGCGCCGAACACAGCATAGGCGCGCCGCATCAGGATCACGGCGAGTGCGAGCAGGCCGACATTGAACAGGCAGTAGATCGCCCGCCCCAGCTCGGTTGCGCTGTCGGAAGCGGTAATTCCACCCCAGAACGCCAGCAATCCGAACAGATGCAGCCAGAACGCAAAGTCGCCATTGCGGCTGCGATAGTCCACGGTCCAGGCCACGGCGAGGACAAGAAGTCCGAACCAGATCGACACAATGCGCCGCATCTCGAAATCGAGGTGATCCGCGCCGCTGAACCATGGCGCCAGATCCATCGACATGAACCAGAGCGCGAACGCGATGAGGGCGACGATGAATGGAAACCGGTAGTAGCGCAGCGCGAGCGTGCCGGCAGCGACAGTCGCGATCTCCATGAAGACCCAACTGCCTTTGACCCAGATATAGAAGTCGTGCACGGACCCCGGCTTGCCGAACTTGCCCCACCAGCCGAGTTCGTCCTGGATGCCATAGACCGCGAGCGGCGCCATCGACACCGCAACCGCAATCAGCAACCCGCCGGGCACGCGCAAATTCTTGCCGTACCAGAGGTGGTGACCTGCCACGGTAAATCCGATCGCGTAGGCGATCGCGCAGAGCGTGAGCGCACGGCCGCCCATCTGCGTGAAGGCCAATGTCGAGAACAGCCCCATGGCGCCGATCACGATCAGTGCGCCGGCGTACCACAGCAGATTTGCAGCATCGAACTTTGCCGGCGGCCTCGCGCCGCTGGCCTGCTCTCGCGATTCACGGCTCGACAGAAAGGTAAGCAACCGCTCCAGATCAGTGGCGCTGATGACGCCTGCATCTGCGGCAACTCGTAGATCGTTCACTGAATATGGCATGCGACACTTCCCGCGCTGCGGTTCGCGCCTCTCCCCGTTAAGCGGGAAAAGGCCTGTACTCATATCTGAGTGTACGGAAGCTTGAGCCGCGTTCAATAATTATTTGAACAACGCTCAAAATACTTGGAGAGCGGTCGCTCGGGGAGACGGCAGGCCAGCTGGACTGGCCTGGCTAGTCCGCCAACGCCTTCATTTCCTTGTACAAATCCGACTTTCCCTCAAACCCGATGCCCGGCAGATCGGGCATCGTGATGTGGCCGTTCTCCACCCGCACGCCGTCCGGGAAGCCGCCATAGGGCTGGAACAGGTCGGGATAGCTCTCATTGCCGCCGAGCCCGAGACCGGCTGCGATGTTGAGCGACATCTGGTGGCCGCCATGCGGGATGCAGCGGCTCGGCGACCAGCCGTGGGTCTTCAGCACGTCGAGCGTGCGCTGATACTCGCAGAGCCCGTAGGACAGCGCGCAATCGAACTGCAGCCAGTCGCGATCGGAGCGCATGCCGCCGTAGCGGATGAGGTTCTTCGCGTCCTGGTGGCTGAACAGGTTTTCGCCGGTTGCCATCGGCCCTGGATAGAACTCCGCCAGCGCGGCCTGCAGCGCATAGTCGAGCGGATCGCCGGCCTCCTCGTACCAGAACAGCGGATAGTCGCGCAGCATCTTGGCGTAGGCGATCGCGGTCTCGAGATCGAAGCGGCCGTTGGCGTCGACCGCGAGCTGCGCGTCCTTGCCGATCTCCTTCAGCACCGCCTCGATGCGATCGCGGTCCTCGGCGAGCGGCGCGCCGCCGATCTTCATCTTGACGACATTGTAGCCGCGGTCGAGATAGCCGCGCATCTCCTTGCGCAACGCGCCGAGGTCCTTGCCCGGATAATAATAGCCGCCGGCGGCATAGACGAAGACCCGCGGATTGGCGCTCACACCATGGCGCTCGGCGAGCAGACGAAACAATGGCTTGCCCGCAATCTTCGCCACCGCGTCCCACACCGCCATATCGATGGTGCCGACCGCGACCGAGCGCTCGCCATGGCCGCCGGGCTTTTCGTTAGACATCAGCGTCGACCAGACCTTGTCCGGATCGAGATTGCTGCCTGCCGCATCGAGCAATGATTTCGGATCGGCCTCGAGCAGGCGCGGCGCAAAGCGCTCACGGATCAGGCCGCCCTGCCCGTAGCGACCGTTGGAATTGAAGCCGTAGCCGACCACGCGTTTGCCATCGCGCACCACATCGGTGACGGCGGCGACCAGGCTCGTGGTCATCTTGCTGAAGTCGATATAGGCGTTGCGGATCGGCGAGGAGATCGGCTTTGTCACCTCTCTGATATCGACGATGCGGACGGACATGGTGGTGCTTTCGGTTTTCGTCATTCCGGGGCGATGCGAAGCATCGAACTACGGCACGCGGTTGCGTGCCGGAGAATCTCGAGATTCCGGGTTCGCGCTAAGCGCGCCCCGGAATGACAATCAGGACGCCTTGATATCCCGGAAATACGGCTCGACCGGGCCATGCACCTTGATGGTCAGCGGATTGCCGTGGCGATCCTTGGCATTGCCGGCGGTGACGCGCACCCAGCCTTCGCTGATGCAGTATTCCTCGACATTGGTCTTCTCGGCGCCCTTGAAGCGGATGCCGACGTCGCGTGACAGGATCGCCTCGTTGTAATACGGGCTGCTCGGATTGACCGAGAGACGGTCCGGAAATTGCCCTTCAGTAGCTTCGTTGGTGGTGTCGTTGTTCTCGCTCATAGCAGCGCCTCGATATCCTTCTTCAATCCTTCTGGCCGGGCGGTCGGCGCATGCCGCGCCACCACCTTGCCGGACCGATCGATCAGGAATTTGGTGAAATTCCATTTGATCGATGCGCCGAGCAGGCCCGACTTCTCACGCTTCAGGTACTCATACAACGGATGCGCATTGCTGCCATTGACGTCGACCTTGGCGAACATCGGAAACGTCACGGCGTATTTGATCTCGCAGAAATCCGCGATCTGCTTCGCATCACCGGGCTCCTGCGCACCGAACTGGTTGCAGGGAAAGCCGAGCACGGCAAAGCCGCGCGGCGACAGATCGGCGTGCAGCTCCTGCAGGCCCTTGTATTGCGGCGTGAAGCCGCAGGCGCTCGCGGTGTTGACGATCAGCAGCACCTGTTTCTCGAACCGCTGCAGCGGCACTTCCTCGCCGGTCAGAGACTGGGCCGTGAAATCATAAACGTTCGGCATCGTCTTCCTCGCTTTTATCTGCGTATGATCTGGTCGGAAAACCGCTTTTCCGGATCATGCGCTATTCTGCCGGATCGATCGCCGCCGACGGCGTGCCGCCTGCCTCGACCGCCTCACCGGCGGCAAGGCACAAATCCTCGCGGTAGCGGGCAGCGACCAGTTGCACGCCGACCGGGATCCGTCCGACCAGTCCGGTGGAAACCGTTAGCCCGGGAAGCCCCATGAAGGGAATGGCAATCTGCGACAGCTGGGCATGCCACACCCGCGCGAACGACGCCTCGTCCTTGCGGTCGAGATGATCGGGGAACGGCAGTTCGCCCGACACCGGCATCAGCAGCACCGGATATTTGTCGAGGAAGGCGAACCACTCCCGCGTCAACGTCGCGCGCCGGGTCAGCGCCTTCGAGAGATCGAACGGATGCACTTTTGCGCGGTTGCCGCGCAGGCAGGCCAGCGCGCCGGGATCGCCCTCGCGCTCGGCCATCTCAAGCTGGGCCTCGTAGTCGTCACCGAGCCAGAGCCTGGTCTGAATCTCGGCTGCCTCGCGCAGCGACGGCGTGTCTGATATCTCCTCGACGATCCAGCCCGCATCTTGCAGCCGCTTGCCGGCGTCCGCCACGGCGGCGACCACCTCGGGCACGGGGTCGAGGCCGTCAGGATTGAGGCACATCGCGACGCGCTTTTCTCGCGGCGGCCCTTCGAGCGGTGCCGGCACGTACCAGGGATCGCGATGGTCGGGCGCCGACATTGCCGCCAACGAAATACGCAGGTCGTTGACGGTGCGCGCCAGCGGGCCGGAGACCGCGCTGATCTGCGGCCCGATCGGGCGCTCCGGCAGCGCGGCATTGAACGCCGGAATGCGGCCGAGACTCGGCCGCAAGCCATGCACGCCGCAGGCATAGGCGGGATAGCGGATCGAGCCCGCGATATCGGTGCCATGGGCGATGTGGCCGATGCCGGCCGCAACCGCCGCACCCGCGCCGCCGGACGAGCCGCCCGGGGTGATGTTCGGGTCGCGCGGGTTCTTGGTGTCGCCGTGTATCAAATTGGTGGTGAACCAGCGATAGGAGAACGCCGGGCAGTTGGTACGGCCGAGCAGGACGGCGCCCGCCTTGCGCAGATTGGCGACCACCGGATTGTCGACCTTCGCGATGGTATCGTGCTGCAGCTTCAGGCCGTTGGTGGTGGCATAGCCTTGCTGGTCGACATTGACCTTGATCGTGACGGGTACGCCGGCCAGTGGCCCGACCGCCTCGCCGCGCGCAATCGCCGCATCGATGGATGCGGCCTGCGCCAGCACGTCGTCCGGCCGGTGATCGACCACCGCGTTGATCTTCGGGTTGACCGCGTCGAGCCGGGCAAGCCCGGCCTCCGCCGCCTCCTTCGCCGAGACCTTTTTCGATTTGATGAGGCTGGCTAGTTCAGTGGCCGACAGACGCCAAATATCCTGCATGAAACACTCCGTGTGACGGAGGCCTTTTAGCGCCACGCGGAAGCCAAGGCCAGCGGCGCGCCGCCGGGAAATCTAGCGGATGTGGGCGATGTAATAGGCAAGATCCGATATCTGCTCCTTGGCGATCGGCTGCATCACGTCGGCCATGGTGCCGTCGTAGCCATGGCGGCTGTTGTCCTTGTATTCGCCCAATGTCTTGGCGAGATAATCCTCGCGCTGGTTGGCGATCCGCGGGACGTTCTCCTTGCCCGAAAAATCGGCGTTGTGGCAGGTGTTGCAACGGTTCTGCTGCACCAGCGCCTGGCCGCGCGCCATCCGCGCCGGATCGCCGGCCTCGGTGGGCGGTACAGGCTTCGGCAGCGTCGCGATGAAGTCGGAGAAGATGCGCAAATCATCGTCGGTGAACGATTTCGCCATCTCGTTCATCGGCTCGAAGGTGCGCAGCTTCTCGCGGAACATGAAGAGCTGGATCAGCGCATACGGCGCCTGCTGGCCGCCAAGCGACGGCGTGTTCTCGGTCTCCGACATGCCATGCTCGCCATGACAGGCAAAGCACGTCACGGTGCGCTCCTGGATGGTTTCTGCGTTTGCGGGGAAACCGATCGTGGCCAATACGAGCGCGGGGATCATCATCTTACGCATTGGTCACTCCCGGTAATTCCGTCATTCCGGGGCGATGCGCAACATCGAACCCGGAATCTCGAGATTCCGGGTCTGGTGCTAACGCACCAGCCCGGAATGACGTGGTTGGTTGTTACTGCGCAGCGACCTTCGGCTTGCCGTAGCTGATGCGGTAGACCGCGCCGTTCCAGTCGTCGGAGACCAGCAGCGAGCCGTCCTTCAACAGCATCACGTCGACCGGGCGGCCGACATATTTGTTGTCCTCGAGGAAACCGGTCATGAACGGCTCGATCGACTTCACGGTGCCGTCCTTGTTCAGCTTGACCACGACGATGTCGCCGCCCTGCTTCTGCGACTTGTTCCAGGAGCCGTGACGCGCGACGAAGATCGCGTTCTTGTAGGACTTCGGGAACTGGCTTCCGGTGTAGAAGCGCATCCCGAGCGAGGCGGTGTGCGGGCCCATCAGGCCGACCGGCGCCGTGTAGTCCTTGCAGTTCTTGCCCCAGCCGAGTTCCTGATCGATGATGTTGCCCTGCCAGCAATAGGGCGCCCCAAAATCCTCGCCGGCCTTGGTGACGCGGTTGAGCTCGTCTTCCGGCACGCTCTCCGACAGCCAGTCGCGGCCGTTGTCGGTGAAATACATCTGCTTGTTTTCGGGGTTCCAGTCGAAGCCGACCGAGTTGCGCACGCCGAGCGCAAAGACCTCGGCGCCGGAGCCGTCGAGATTCATGCGGCGGATCTGGCCGTGGGCGTCGTCATGCAGCACGTTGTTGCCGGGCTGGCCGACCGGGACATAGAGCTTGTTGTCGGGACCGATGGCGATGAACTTCCAGCCATGGGCCTCGTCCTTTGGCAGCTTGTCGTAGATCACGGTCGGCTTCGGCGGGCTGTCCAGATTGTCTTCGATCTTGTCGATCTTGGAGACCTGCGACAGTTCGGCGATGTAGAGCGTGCCGTCCTTGAAGGCGACGCCGTTCGGGCGGTAGAGGCCGGAGGCGATCACCTTGACCGAACGTTTGCCGTCCTTGTTGACGATCGCATAGACCTTGTCGACGAGCCGGCTGCCGACGAACACGGTGCCCTTGTCGCCGAGCGCCAGCGAGCGCGCGTTGGCCATCCCGGCGGCATAGACCTCGACGTTGAAGCCGGCCGGAACCTTCAGCTTGGCCAGCGGCAGTTTGTCGGGCGACGCCGGGATCGGCGGCCCCACGACGGGAGCGAGCTTAGCGGCCGCCTCATTGTCCGGACGCCCGATCATGGGCGAGCCCGGCTGCAACGGCTGGGCGGCGCCGGCAGCTGGTGGAGCGGCCGGCTGTTGCGCGGCGGCCTGAAGCGTGAATGCAGTGACGAAAGCACCCGCTAGCAACAGGCTGCGCGGTGCGGACGAGTAACGGATCATGGTGGTCTCCCCTGGAGCGGAAGCCGTCTTCCTTGGCACCGGTGACTTGGCCGGGCCGGCGGCTTTCCTCAAATCCTAGTCTTGCGAATTTGTCCGGACAAATGCAATCGGAAACATGCCGGAAACACGACCAGCGGGCTTACGCCACGCGCCGTTCCGCCGCGCATCAATGCCGGGTGATCGTGCGATCCGGGCTATCGAGGATCGCCTCGGTGAACGGAAATTCCAGCACGATCTCGCCCTCGTCGTCGGTCACCTCGATGACCGCGCTCAGCAGCGCGCCGTCGGCGCCCTCGGTCTTGAGCAGTTCGCGAATCATGGCCCGCGCCATTTCCCAGGCACGATCGGGATCGCGCAGGATCTCGCCGTCGGGGTCGGAAATCAGCTCGTCGCCGATACGGGTGTTGAAGAAATAGCGTGGCATCGGCAGAACTCAGCTTAGTTGGGCGCCCTCGTCACCAAGATCACAAAATGAGGGCACGAACGAGGGCACAAACGCGAGCACAAAATCGTCATCAGGACCTTCGGAGGAGGGCTTGCTCCCCCTCCCTAATCCAAGATCACCATTCACCGTGTGGCGAACAACAGGAAAAAGGTCTGACGCCACGGGCTTTTGAGCGCAGATTGCGCACAAATCCGTGAGCGGTCACGGGAGAATAGTGCAATGCAACATGCCCTTAGCAAGGCATCCTTGCAAAAAATTTAGCTGGCGAACTTTTCGATCCACAGTAGTTTAACCTGCAGGGCGGAATGTTCGTCCGGTTGCAATGGAGAGCGAAATGGCCTGGAAAGCACCGAAAATCGTCGAAGTGTCGGTCGGCATGGAAATCAACATGTATATGTGCGCGACCCGCAAGTAAGCGGCAGCGTCCTATACCGTTTAGCGCAGGTGGATGCCCGGGCATGACGCGCTCCCGATCAAGGGAGTGTGCTTCAAATCCGGGCTCCACCTCGTAGCGTTTTTGGGTTCGAGCGTACTTAGGTTCGAGCGTTCTTAAATTCGAACAAGACTTCTCCAGGAGACGGATCATGCTTCGCGTCGTCGTCCTGGGCGCCGCAGCCGGTGGCGGTGTTCCGCAGTGGAACTGTGGATGTCCGGTGTGCCTGAAAGCACGAAGCGATCATCCGGAATTGCAGAGCACGCAGGCCTCGATCGCCGTCAGCGGCGATGGCGCGCACTGGTTCCTTGTCAACGCTTCTCCCGATCTCCGCCAGCAATTGATCGCGACGCCGCAATTGCATCCGAAAGCAGGCAGCCTGCGTCACAGCCCGATCGCGGGTGTGATTCTCACCAATGGCGAGATCGACGCCGTCGCAGGGCTGCTGTCGATGCGCGAGGGATCGCCGTTTACGATCTACGGCCATGAGCGCGTGCTGGCGATCCTGCGCGCCAACAGCATCTTCAACGTGCTCAGTGACAAGAACGTCGCCCGCCAACCAATCGCAGTCGACCAGGCCTTTGAGCCCAGTCTGCCCGACGGATCGCCGTCGGGGATCGAGGTGCTGCCGTTCGAGGTTCCCGGCAAGGGCGCATGGTACCTTGAGGGCAAGGCGCATCCGGCGGGCGCCGACGGCGTTGGCGATACGCTCGGCCTGCGTATTGCGGATAGACGCACCGGCAAATATCTCTACTTCCTGGCCGCCTGCGCCCGGGTGACCGACGATCTCAAGGCACGGCTGAAGGGCGCGCCGCTGGTGTTCTTCGACGGCACGGTGTGGCGCGACGACGAATTGATCGTGGCAGGGCTCGGCAACAAGACCGGCCAGGGCATGGGACATATCGCGATGTCGGGTGATCACGGTGCGATCGCAAGCCTCGCCGGTCTCGACATCGGACGAAAAGTGTTTTTGCATATCAACAACTCCAACCCGGCACTGCTTGGGACCTCGGCCGAGCGCAAGGCGGTCGAACAGGCAGGCTGGCAGATTCCCAGGGATGGAACGGAGATCGTGCTGTGAATATGGTGCCCACCAACGGAATGACGGCGCTCTCGATCGGCAAGGGCATCACGCTCGACAGTGCCGAGGCGATGGAGGCGACGCTGCGCACGATCGGCGCGACCCGCTATCACAGCCTGCATCCGTTCCATCGTCTCTTGCACGGCGGCAAGCTCAACAAGGGTCAGGTGCAGGCCTGGGCGTTGAATCGTTATTACTACCAGAGCACGATTCCGCTGAAGGACGCGATGGTGATCTCGCGCTTCCGCGACCGCAACACCAGGGTCGAGTGGCGCCACCGCATCGAAGATCATGATGGCGATATCGGCACTGAAGGTGGCATCGAGCGCTGGCTCAAGCTGACCGAAGGCCTCGGCCTCGATTCGGCGTACGTGGAATCCACCGAAGGCATCCTGCCCGCGACGCGCTTTGCGGTGGAGGCCTATGTGCATTTTTGCCGCGACCGCACGCCGCTGGAGGCGATCGCCTCCTCGCTGACGGAATTGTTCGCGCCGAACCTGCATGAGGAACGGATCTCCGGGATGCTGAAGCATTACGACTTCGTCAACCCTGATATCATGACCTATTTCAGCCGCCGGTTGACGCAGGCGCCGCGCGACGCCGGCTTTGCGCTCGACTATGTCAAGCAGCATGCGAAGACGCCGGCCGAACGCGAAGCGGTCTGCAACGCGCTGATCTTCAAGACCAACGTGCTGTGGGTGCAGCTTGACGCGCTCTCGCACGCCTATGTCGACGGCCACATTCCGCCCGGCGCCTTCGTGCCCGAGACCGATATCGCCAAGGCGAGCTAGGGACATATCATGGCCAGCCGCAACATCAGCGTCAGCGAGACCAGCCGGCCGAAACTGCCGCGCCATGCCAAGCTGAAGTTCGATGAGACGCGGAAGGTCTGGGTGATCCTGGCACCGGAGCGCGTGCTGGCGCCGGACGAGATCGCGGTCGAGGTGCTGCAACTCTGCGACGGCGTGCGCAGCGTAAGCGATATGGCGGAGCAGCTCGCGGTAAAATACGCTGCGCCGCGCGAGGCGATCCTGACCGACGTGATCGCCATGCTGCAGGATTTGGCCGACAAGGGCTTTCTCACCGAAGCGCGCGAGAAAACGTCATGACCGACATCCTCGCCGGCACCGAGACAGCGACCACAGGCCCGACCGACGGGCTCGCGGTGCTGGAGCAGACCCGCTCTGCGGCCGAAACCTACGGCATCCCGCTCGCGGTGCTGCTCGAGGTCACCCACCGCTGCCCATTGCAATGCCCCTATTGCTCCAACCCGGTCGAGCTCGACCGCGGCTCGACCGAGCTCACGTCAGACGAATGGAAGAAGGTGCTAAGCGAGCTCGCCCAGCTCGGTGTGCTGCAGGTCCATTTCTCCGGCGGCGAACCGACCGCGCGCAAGGACATCGTCGAGCTGGTGCAGCACGCAACTGACGTCGGGCTCTATTCCAATTTGATCACCTCGGCCGTGCTGCTGACCCGGGACAAGCTTTCCGCGCTGGCCGATGCCGGCCTCAGCCATGTTCAGATCAGTTTTCAAGGCAATGAGTCTGGTGTCGCCGACCGGGTCGCGGGCCTGAAGGATGCGCATCGCAAGAAGCTCGAGGTCGCAAAGTGGACGCGCGAGCTGGAGCTGCCGCTGACGGTCAATGCGGTGATGCACCGGCAGAATTTGCATCAGCTTTCCGACATCATCCAGATGGCGGTCGATCTCGACGCCGACCGGCTCGAGGTCGCCAACGTGCAGTATTACGGCTGGGCGCTGAAGAACCGCGCCGCGCTGATGCCGACGATCGAGCAGATCGAGGAGACCAGCCGCCTCGTGGAAGAGGCGCAGGTGCGCCTGAAGGGCACGCTGGCGATCGATTATGTGGTGCCGGACTATTACGCGCTGCGGCCGAAGAAATGCATGGGCGGCTGGGGCCGGCAGTTCTTCAACATCTCGCCGGCCGGCAAGGTGCTGCCCTGCCACGCCGCCGAAAGCATCACCGGGCTCGAATTCGAGTCGGTGCGCTCGAACCGTTCGATCGCCTGGATCTGGCAGAACTCGGAAGCCTTCAACCGCTATCGCGGCACCGGGTGGATGCCCGAGCCGTGCAAGTCCTGCGAATTCCGCGAGGAGGATTTCGGCGGCTGCCGCTGCCAGGCCTTCGCGTTGACCGGCGATGCCGGCAACACCGATCCGGCCTGCGCGCTGTCGCCGCTGCACGACGAGATCTTCAAGCAGGCGACGCGCGAATCCGCGCGAGCCGAAAACCGCTTCCTCTATCGCAACTTCGCCGGCGGCACGCTGGAGACGGACGATCGACAGGACAAAGGCCAGGACGAACGCAATGGCCCCTGACGCCGACGCCGGCAAAGCCGCCAGTCGATCCGATCCGTTTGCACCGCTGACATCAGAGACGATGCCGGTCGGCGATGGCCACGAACTCTACGTCGAGAGCATCGGATCCACGGAAGGCATTCCCGCGGTCTATCTGCACGGCGGCCCCGGCAGCGGTTGCCAGCCGGACCATCGCCGTCTGTTCGATCCCGAAAGATTCTACGCCGTGCTGTTCGACCAGCGCGGCTGCGGCCGCAGCCGTCCCAAGGGCAGCCGCGACAACAATACGACGGCGCACCTGATCGCCGACATGGAAAAGATCCGCGAACGCTTCGGCTTCGAACGCTGGATGGTGGTCGGCGGCTCCTGGGGTGCCACGCTGGCGTTGGCTTACGCGCAGGCGCATCCCGACCGCGTCAGCGGCCTCGTGCTGCGCGCGACGTTTCTCGGCACGCGCGAAGAACTCGAGGACGTGTTCCTGCGCGCGTTGCCGCGCTTCTATCCCGGCCTCTACGAGGATTTTCTCAGCGTGTTGTCGGAGAACGAACGCGCCCAGCCGATTGCGGCCTATTATCGCCGCATCCTCGACCCTGACCCCGCCGTGCATGCCCCCGCCGCGCGTGCCTGGCACGACACCGAGCGCACGCTGTCGGAACACACGCCGAAGCAGACGCGGCTCGATCTCGCGTCGTTGAAATCAGGCGCCATGCCCTCGACGCCGTTCATGGAAGCGCACTATTTCGCCAATGACTGCTTCATGCGACCGAACCAGTTGATGCACGACGCCGGCAAGCTCGTCGGCATTCCCGGCATCATGGTGCAGGGCCGTTACGACTTGCTATGCCCGCCGGCGACGACGCACGCCCTTGCCGCGCGCTGGCCGGGCAGCGAGGTTCGCATCATCGATGGCGCCGGCCACATCCTGTACGATCCCGGTATCCGTAACGCCGTGATGAAGGCGATCGCGGATCTCGCATCGCGCGGCTAGCGCGATCCCCACATCGGAACCCCCAATGACCGATCAAACGACTGATTTTCCCACCTTGAGGAAGCCTGTTGCCGTGTTCGACGCGGGCATCGGCAGCTATGCGGCGGTGGCCGCCTTGCAGCGCGCGCTACCCAGGCAAGACATCATCTATTTCGCCGACCGAGCAAGCTTTCCCTATGGCAGCAAGAGCCGCGAGGAGCTTCTCGGCATCCTCAACCGAACGCTGCAATTCCTGTCCGGCTTCGATCCCGCGGCCATTCTCGTCGCGTCAAACGCCCCCTCGATCACGGTGCTGGACGATCTGAAAGACATGGTTTCCGTGCCGGTGTTCGGCGTGCGCCCGCCGGTGCGGGAGGCGATGCAGCAGGCCAAGGGACGAAACGTCGCGGTGCTCGGCGTTCAATCGCTGGTCGAGAGCGCGGAGATGCGCGCGTTCGCCGCCACGGAGGCAGGCAACGAGGCCCACCGCGTCCACCTCATCAACGCCTCGCCGCTCGTGGAGCTGGTGGAGAGCGGAGCGTTCCTGTTCGATCAGACCAGTACCCAGGAGAAGGTCGACGCATTTGTTTCCGCGCTAGACGCACGACATGCCGACATTGGCGCGATGACACTGTCCAGCACGCATCTGCCCTGGCTGCGAAGCTTCCTGGAAAGGTCCGTACAGGGGCGCTCGCTCCTCGATCCCCTGGACAACGCGCTCGGCGCGATCCTTCCCTTCGCTGCTGAGGGGCGTAGTCAGATTCTCGGCTTGGTCACCGAGAACGAGCGCTACACGGCGAACGACTTCCAGCGAATGCTCGACAGGCTCGGGGTTACTCTCCCACTTCGGATCGTCCCGCGCCTGAACGAAGATTGATCACACGTCCGTCGCCACTGCCGATCTCACGGGTGTGGAGGCGACCGCCTGCATTATTTCTGTATATTAGAATAATACCGCTGAGTTGCCCGCCGTGTCAAGTTGCCGTGTCGAACGCCGGCAGCCGCCGGCTACTTTGCATGGGGTTGTTTTCGATATTTTGGCAGTGCGCCCCTGCAACGGCAGGCTCTCGCATCTGGCGGTCAGCCTACGTTCCATATCTCGTCATGCGGGGAGAGGCGAAGGGCGCACCTTCAAACCAGGTTCAAATCCTTTGGCTTGATGCCGGTGAAGATGCGTTCCAGGTTGGCCTGCTGCAAACCATAGACGCGCTGGATCAGGCCGGCGAAGAAGGCCTTGTAGTCGGTGAGAACAGGATAGTCGCGGTTCTGGAACAGGGTTGCCTGCGAGACCTGGACCTGCTCGCCGGCCATGCGGCCGCCATTGATGCCCCCGCCCATCACCCAATAGACGCTGCCATGGCCGTGATCGGTGCCGCGGTCGCCGTTCTCGCGGAAGGTGCGGCCGAATTCGGAGATCACGACAACGACCGTGTCGCGCCACATCTCAGGACCGATCTCCTCGGAGAAGCCGGCAAGGCCGCGGCCCAATTCACCCAGACGGTCGGCGAGATAGCCGGTCGCGGCACCCTGGTTGACGTGGGTGTCCCAGCCGCCGACGTCGACGAAGCCGAGGTTGAACTGCTCGCGCATCAGCCGCCCGATCCGCCGCGCCGACAGCTCGAAGCCGCGCGGCGACACCGCGCCGCGGTTGGCTGCCGTCATTTCCTCGGACACCGATTTGTAGACGTCGTCGCGGACGCGAAAGCCTTCCGACACCGAGCTGGCGAGATTGCCCTGGGTGTACATCTGCTTGATCAGCCGGGCCTGGCGGTCGTCGACGCCGGGCTTGCTGACGCTGGCGATGCCGGTATTCGGGATCTGGTTCTGGCCGCGGAAGATCAACGGCAGCTGATCGGTGAAGGAGATCGGCTTCACCCGCGTCAGTTCGGTGGCAAGCCGGTTCATGAAGCCGGAGCGGTAGTCGCGGCTGCCGCCGACCGCCTGGCCGAGTTCGATGGTGTCCTGGGTCTCGAAATGGCTGCGCGAGAGATCGTCGCTGGTGCCGGCGAACGGGATGAAGGCGACCTCGCGCTTGGCCCACAACGGATAGATCGAATCGCGCAACGCCGGATGCAGGCCCCATCCGGCATCGAGCGCCAGCGCCGCATTCGGATTGCCGGCATCGGGCCGCGCGACCGCGAGCGTCGGACGCGAGGCGTAATAGAACTCGCTGCCGATGGGCACGATCACATTGGCGGCGTCGTAGGCGCCGCGCAGGAACACGACGAGCATGCGCGCGTCGGTCGCGGGCGCAGCCCAGACCCGGCCGGCGACGGTAAGCGAAGCTGAAGCGGCGAAGGCCTTGATCAGTTCACGACGGTTCATTGGCGAACCTCCCTTTCAGTGCATGAATTCCGGTGACGACAAGAACAGCGTGTTCCAGTCCTGCGGGGACACCGCCTGGTCGAGTGCGGCGAGCGTCGTCGGGCTCAGCGTCTGGCGCAGATTGTTGAAATAGAGTCCGTTCATGACCAGCGGAAACGCCGGCTGGTCGACGGCGTTGGGCTCGTTCGGCTTGAACAGCCCGGCCGAACCCGATCCGATCGCACGCGCGATCTCGAAACGCAGCATCATCTGGCCGGGACCGTTCCAGGCCGCCGACAGCATCGAATAGCCGTCGGGGGTCTCGTGGTTGAAAAGGCCCTCCGACAAGCGATTGAGCCAGCTCTGGATCGGCAGCGTGTTGAGGATGACCTTGTTGTCGTAGGCAAGCCGCACCGCCGACATCACATAGACCACCGGATCCTTGAACTTGGCGCCGCCCTTCAAGGTCGCGGTGAATTCCGGCGCATGCACCAGCGTTGACATCACGGCGGCGATATCGCCATCGGTCTTCTCGAAGGCCTGCGCCATCCGCTGCACCAGCGCGTCCGGCGGATTGTCGGATACGAAATAAGTCGCAAGCTGCTTCGAGATGTGCGTCGCGGTCGCCGGGTGACGGCAGAGGATATCGAGCGCTTCATCCACCTCCGCGAGGCCGCGGCCCCTGATCTGGTGGCCGAGGAAGGTCTTGTCGCCATAATCGTGGCGGGCCGGATTGAATTCGAACGCGCCTTCGCGGACCAGCTGGGATTGCTGCTCGGGCTTCAGCTTGGGATCCTCCGGCTTGAAGTCGATGCCGACGCCGGTGAGGATCCGCGCCAGCGCCTCGACATCGGCCTGGCTGTAGCCGGAGCCGACGCCCATGGTGTGCAGCTCCATGATCTCGCGGGCGTAGTTCTCGTTGAGATGGCCGGCCGCGTTGTCGGCATTGTCGAGATAGCGCAGCATCACGGGATGATGCAGCGTCGCGGCGAGCAGGTCGCGGAATTTGCCGAGCGCGTAGGGCCTGATCGCGCGATCCTCATAGTCGCCGATCAGCACGCGGATGTTGGCCTTGTACTGGTGGACGTTGAAGTGGTTGAACCAGAACCAGGTCATGCGCTCGCGCAACTGGTCCGGCGCATAGAGCGCGTACAGGATGCTGCGGGCTGCGGCCTGTCTGCCGCGGTCGTTCATCGCCTGCTGATAGACCTGTTGCGCCGCCTTCTTCTGCTCGGGGTCGGCGACCTGGTTGGCGGACTTCGCCTGCTGATCGAAGGTGAGTGCGATGTCGAACGGAAAGCGATGCACGTCCGGCATCGCCTCGATCTGCGCGCGGGCCGCCTCCGGCAAAGTGGAGTTGGCCGGGTGCAATTGCTCCTGCAGCCAGCGTTCGGTGCCGGCGTCGCGCAAATGCGCGGCGCTCGAGGCACTGACGCCCCAGGTCAGGCGATCGAGCAGCGCGATGTCCTGTGCGGCGAGTTCGGCGGCGCGGGCGGGCTGGTGGCAAGCCACCAGCCCTGCGATCACACCGACCAGGAGCGTCGCGACCGACCGATATCCGAGAGAGCCAGATGTTCTCATGGATGCTGACCTGCTCATGACGTCACGCCCTCAATGCTTGCACTTTCCGGGAGGGCATGGCGGCGGCTTCGGCGCAGCGGGCCTCGGCGGCGGCGCTGCCGGCCGCGGGGGCGGCGGCGGAGCGGCACGCGGAGGGGGAGCCGGACGTGGTGCCACGGCTGCCGCACGTGGCGGCGGCGGGGCGGCTGCGCGCGGCGGCGGTGCTGGGCGCGGGGCCGGTGGCGGGGTTACGGCGGCCCGCACCGGTGCAGAACGCGCAGCCGGTGTCGGCCTTGCCGGCGCCGCGCGGACCGCAGATGTCGGAGGTGTCGCGGTCGCAGGCTTCACGGTGCTTGTCGGCGCCGTCACCGCATGCGTCAGCGGTGGCTTGCCCGTGGTCGCCGGCGCGGTCGTCGTCGCCGGGGCTGGCTTCCCGCCCACCTGCGCCGGGACGTTAGCCGGCGCCAGGGCCGTGGCGGGCTTGGCGGGGGTCAACGTGTTCGGCCTGACGCCAGGTTGTGCCGGAGTCGCGGGCGCAGTCGCGGTCGCCGGCAATGGCGGTCCATTCCTGGCGCCCGGCAAGGTGTGAACGCCCGGCGCGCCAGGGCCGGCGGGAGCGACGGTGCTCGGCTGCACCGGTGCGGTCCTCGCACCAAGCCCCGGCTGACCGCCTTGCGGACCGCCCGGCTGCACCAGATTGGCGCGCTGCACCGCGGCAGCCGGCAGCGATGGTCCCCTCGATATCGGGCCACCGGGGACCGTCGGCCTCACCCCCGCCGCAGCGAGTTGCGCCGGCGTCGGATTGGGATTGTTGATCACGGTGTTGATGACAGTCGTGTTGTGGATGTTGTTGAACACGATGTTGTTCGGCGGCGGCACGATATAGGCCGGTGCCGCGACATAGGCCGGCATCGCCACGAAGAACGGGCTCGGCAGCACGAACAGGCCGATCGGCACCGGCGGCGGCGCAAGCACCACGAAATCCGGCGGCGGCGGCGGCAGGAAGAACAGCGGCGGCGGGGGCGGCGGCGCAAAGGCAAACTCCGGGTCGCCGTAATAGAGCACCGGACGGTCGACATAGACGACTTCATCGGGCGGCGGCGGCAGCACATCGTAATCGAGCGGCGCGAACTGCGCCGGCGGCTCCATCGCAGCCGAGAGATAGGCAAGCCGGCGCCGCGCATCGTACGCATGCGGCCCGCGCGGATAGCGGTTGAGATAGGACCAATAGGCCGGCGGCGTATCGGCGCTGTAGGTGCGCCGCCAGGTGATCGCCTCGCGCCGCGCCGCCACGATCGCGCGGACGCGCCTGGCGAGCGGATCGTTCGGATAGGCCTGCAGGTAATCCTGGTAGCCCTGCAGCGTGTCGCGCTCCAGCGCCGCCGCATAGGCATCCTGCGCCGAGAAATCGCGGATCGGCTTGGTGCGCATTGCGGCGTCGGTCTGGGCCGGCGGCGCATCCGGCTTGCGCTCGAAGAACACGAAGGGCGCGTCGATCTTCTGCGCGTCCCACGGGATCTGCGCGCCCTTGGTCATGTCGTTGACGCGCAGGCGAACCCGGTCGAACACGTCAGGCAGGCTGAGGCCGCCGGTGCGGATCATTTCCGCGAGAGCCTGGGCATAGGGCCCGTAAGGGGGCGCGCCGTCGGGAGCAACGGTGCCGGGCGCCGAGTTGAAGGCGATCAGCATCTTCGGATCGGGATCGACCAGCGCAAGCCCGCCGGCCAGCGGCTGGCCGTCCTTGGCGAACGGATTGCTGCGCGCCGCATCGAGCACGATCACGCTGGCCTTGATCCCCAGCGCCGAGAGCTGGTGGGTGTAGTCGGTCATCCTGATGGCTTCGACCGGCACGTCGGTGTCGCGCGCGATCTTGGCGTCAACCGGCACGAAGTAGTTCTCGCCGGTTAGTTGCACGCCGTAGCCCGCTAGATAGACGAAGGCGACGGAGTTCGGTCCGGCGTCCTGCACCTTCTGGACGAAATCGCGGAACGATTTGCGCAGCGTCTCGCCATCGAGGTCGCGCGCGCCGATCACGTCGAAGCCGGCCGCCTGCAAAGTCTGCGCGATCAGTCCGGCGTCGTTGGCGGCGGTCTGCAGCGCTCCCGCCTGATAGGCACCATTGCCGACGACGAGCGCGAGCCGCTTCTCCTGGTCCTGCGCATGCGCCGGAAGCGACGCCAGCGACACAAGACCGACGATCAATGCCCACAGAATTCGCGCCATCGAGGCGTCCCCTTTTTCATTTCAGCAATGCTATGGGCGAATGGAAATACAGTGTCCGTGAACCCGCGCTGAACAGAATTGCAGCAATTGTGGCAATCCTTGGTCTGCGCTGATCTTAACCGCAGGAACCAGCTTCCGTTGCATCGGCCGTTCGGCGATATTCAGCAATCAAAACAGGCACACAGGAGCAACCCATGCCGATCGCCGGACAGGGCATGCTGCTGACATCGATGGATGTCGACAGCTTACACGAGGCTGAATTCAATCGCTGGTACGACCGCGAGCATCTCGAAGAACGGGTAGCGATCGACGGATTCCTCGAAGCGCGCCGCTACGTCGCTCATGACGGCAAGCCGAAATATCTGAGCCTGTATTCGACCGCGACCTTCGACGTGCTCGACAGCCCGGCCTACCGCACCGCGCTTGCCAACCAGACCGAATGGTCGAAGGCCAACATCGCAAACTTCAAAAACATGATCCGCGGAGTTGCGCGTATCACCATCAGCCGCGGCACTGGCAGAGGCGCGGCGCTCGGCATCATCCGCCTGCGTCCGCCCGCCGACGGCGCGGACCGACTTCGCGATGCCTTGCGGGAACAACTCGATCCGTTGGCGCTCGACGGCATCATCTCGATGCACCTGCTGGAGAACGATCCGGTGCTGTCGAAGCCGCTCACATCAGACGCCGCGAAGAACGATCCCGGCGCCGGCGACTGGTTCGCGCTGATCGATGCGACCGATTTGAGTGCCGTCCCGGCCGCGGTGGCGCGCATCATGGATAATTTCGCGTTGAAGCCGCTCGTCGTCACGCGTGGTGTCTATCGGCTGCTGTGGGATATCACGAAGAGCGACCTTCCACGCGGCTGAATGCAACGAATGCGGCGGCGCACCATATTGCACTGCCGCATAGCGCAATCGAGACGAGCGCCCCACGCACGTCAGCCACGCGAAAGCTGCTGATCGCGCAAATTTGCCTTTGCCTTCTCTGAAACGGGTCTAATAAGATAACCCTATGATCCAATTCAAAAACCAGAACAACGTCGCGTGAGCGTTCGTCGTCAACAATAAGGCCGCGCCCCCTCTGGCATTTTCGCGCGGGTCGAAGGTAGGAATGAAACCGACTGATATCTCGGCGCCGGATTACTTTCATAAAGTAGTCGATTGCCAATGGGCCTGTCCCGCACACACTCCTGTTCCCGAGTACATCCGGTTGATTGCTGAGGGGCGTTACAGCGACGCCTACATGATCAATTGGAAGTCGAACGTGTTCCCCGGAATCCTGGGGCGCACCTGCGACCGTCCGTGCGAGCCCGCGTGCCGTCGCGGCCGCGTCGAGGAAACACCGGTCGCGATCTGTCGACTGAAACGCGTCGCCGCCGACTTCAAGGACGACATCAAGCATCGCCTGCCGAAGCCGGGCGCAAAGAACGGCAAGCGCATTGCGCTGGTTGGCGGCGGGCCCGCTTCGCTTACAGTGGCGCGTGATCTGGTGCCGCTGGGCTATCACTGCACCGTGTTCGACGCCGATCCCAAGGCCGGCGGCATGATGCGCAGCCAGATTCCAAAGTTCCGGCTGCCCGACAGCGTGATCGACGAGGAGACCGACTACATCCTCCACCTCGGCGTTGACTTCAAGGGCGGCCATCGCGTCGACAGCCTGAAGCAGTTGCTGACCGAGAAGTACGACGCGATCTTCGTCGGCTCCGGCGCGCCCCGCGGCCGCGAGCTCGAGATTCCCGGCCGCAAGGAGGCCGCCGCCAACATCCATATCGGCATCGAGTGGCTGTCGTCGGTCTCGTTCGGCCATATCGAGAAGATCGGCCGCCGCGTCATCGTGCTCGGCGGCGGCAACACCGCGATGGACTGCTGCCGCACCGCGCGCCGCCTCGGCGGCGACAGCGTCAAGGTGATCGTCCGCTCCGGCTTCGAGGAGATGAAGGCCTCGCCCTGGGAGAAGGAAGACGCCCTGCACGAGGACATCCCGATCCTCAACTACATGGTGCCGGTGGCCTTCAAACATGTCGCCGGCAAGTTGATCGGCGTCACCTTCCAGCAGGTCAAGGCCGAATACGACGCCAACGGCCGCCGCAATCTGGTGCCCTCGGGCGAACCCGATCAGACCATTCCCTGCGACGACGTGCTGGTCGCGGTCGGCCAGGAGAATGCGTTTCCCTGGATCGAAGCCGATTGCGGCGTCGAATTCGACAAATGGCACATGCCGAAAGTCGATCCCAAGACGTTCGCCTCGACCAACCCGAAGGTGTTCTTCGGCGGCGACGCGGCGTTCGGACCGAAGAACATCATCTGGGCGGTGGCGCAAGGCCACGACGCCGCGCTCTCGATCCACAAGCTGCTGTCCGGCGAGAACATCACCGAGCGGCCGCTGCCGGAGGTGCAGATCTCCTCGCAGAAGATGGGCATCCACGAGTGGAGCTACGACAACGACATCTCAGCGGACAAACGCTACAAGGTGCCGCATCGCGACAAGGTGATCGCGCTGAAGGATATCCGCACCGAGGTCGAACTTGGCTACGACCTCAAGCTCGCGCTCGGCGAGGCGCAGCGCTGCCTGAACTGCGACGTGCAGACGGTGTTTTCCGCGCCGCTCTGCATCGAATGCGACGCGTGCGTCGACATCTGCCCGATGGACTGCATTACCTTCACCGAAAACGGCGAAGAGAATGATTTGCGGCAGCGGCTGAAGGCCCCCTCGCCGCATCACGACCAGGCGATCTATGTCGCCGACGGCCTGAAGACCGGGCGGGTGATGGCAAAGGACGAAGACGTCTGCCTGCACTGCGGACTGTGCGCCGAGCGCTGTCCGACCGGCGCCTGGGATATGCAAAAATACCTCATCGATATGGTTCAAGCGGGATCAACATGTCAGTCCAAAGCCCGATCGGCAGCGTAAACGACTTCGTCGTCCGCTTCGCCAACGTCAACGGCTCGGGCTCCGCCTCTGCCAACGAACTGTTCGCGCGTTCGATCCTGCGCCACGGCGTACCGGTGAGCCCACGCAACATCTTCCCCTCCAACATCCAGGGCCTGCCGACCTGGTACGAGGTGCGCGTCACCGAGGCAGGCCATCTCGGCGCCCGCGGCGGCGTCGACCTGATGGTGGCGATGAACCCGCAGACCTGGGACAAGGATGTCGCCTCGATCGAGCCCGGCGGCTATCTGTTCTACGATTCGACCAAGCCGATGCCGACGTCGAAGTTTCGCGAGGACATCACCGTCATCGGCGTGCCGCTGACCGCGATCACCAACTCGACCTATTCCGATCCGCGGCAGCGCCAGCTGTTCAAGAACATCATCTATCTCGGCGCGCTCTGCGCGCTGCTCGACCTCGACCCCAAGCTGGTCGAGCAGCTGATCGGCGAGCAGTACAAGGGCAAGGAGAAGCTCTTGTCCTCCAACATCCACGCGCTGCATCTCGGCCGCGACTGGGCGCTGCAGAACCTGAAATGCCCGATCGGGCTGCGGGTGAAGAAATCAGACAAGGTCGGCGACCGCATCTTCATCGAAGGCAACAGCGCAGCGGCGCTCGGCGCCGTCTATGGCGGTGCGACCGTCTGCGCCTGGTATCCGATCACGCCGTCGTCGTCAGTTGCCGAAGCTTTCACCGCTCATTGCAAGAAGTACCGCCACGATCCCGCGACCGGAAAGGCGAAATACGCCATCGTGCAGGGCGAGGACGAGCTTGCGTCGATCGGCATCGTGATCGGCGCCTCCTGGAACGGTGCGCGGGCGTTCACCGCGACCTCGGGTCCGGGCATCTCCCTGATGACCGAGTTCATCGGCCTGTCCTATTTCGCCGAAATCCCGGCCGTGATCATGAATATCCAGCGCGCCGGCCCCTCAACGGGCATGCCAACCCGCACGCAGCAGTGTGACGTCATCTCCTGCGCCTATGCGTCCCATGGCGACACCAAGCATGTGCTGCTGTTCCCTGAGGATCCGGCGGAGGCGTTCGAGTTCGCCGCCGCCGCGTTCGATCTCGCCGAGCGGCTGCAAACCACGATCTTCGTGATGCTCGATCTCGACATCGGCATGAACCACCGGCTGAGCCGCCCGCTGAAGTGGGACGACGCGCGGCAATATGACCGCGGCAAGGTGATGACCGCTGAGATGCTCGACGAGGGCCGCGATTTCGGCCGCTATCTCGACGTCGACGGCGACGGCATCCCCTACCGCACCTATCCCGGCACGCATCCGACCAAGGGCTCCTACTTCACCCGCGGCACCTCGCGCGACCGCTATGCGCGTTACTCGGAGGAAGGCGCCGTCTACGCCGACAACATGCAGCGCCTGGTGCGCAAGTTCGAGACCGCGCAGGACATGGTGCCGCGGCCGCTGCAGGCCAATGCGGCGAAGCCGACCAAATACGGCGTGATCTATTTCGGCTCGACATCACCCGCGATGGACGAGGCAATCGGCCTGCTGGAGTCGCGCGGCCATCACCTCGATCGCCTGCGCATCCGCGCCTTCCCCTTCCACTCCAGCGTCGCGAGCTTCATCGCCGACCACGATTTTGTTTACGTGGTCGAGCAGAACCGCGATGCCCAGCTCCGCCAGCTGATTGTCAACGAGAACGGCATCGATCCTGTCCGGCTGGTGCCGATCCTACACTATGACGGCACCCCGATCACCGCCCGCTTCATCGCCAATTCAATCGGCGACCACCAGGACCACCTCAAGGTCACCCCTCTCCGCAAGGCCGTGTCATGACGTACATTGCAAAGCCGAAATTTCATCACCCCGGCCTGAAGAAGAACGAGCTCGGCTACACGCACCGCGACTATGAAGGCAAGATCTCGACGCTGTGCGCCGGCTGCGGCCACGACTCGATCACGGCGTCGATCATCGAGGCCTGCTACGAGCTGTCGATCGCGCCGCACCGGGTGGCGAAGATTTCCGGCATCGGGTGCTCGTCGAAGACGCCGGACTACTTCCTCGGCAATTCGCACGGCTTCAATTCGGTGCACGGCCGCATGCCGTCGGTCCTGACCGGCGCCAACCTCGCCAACCGCGACCTGATCTATCTCGGCGTTTCCGGCGACGGCGATTCCGCCTCGATCGGCTTCGGCCAGTTCGCGCATTCGATCCGTCGCGGCGTCAACATGACCTACATCGTCGAGAACAACGGCGTGTACGGCCTGACCAAGGGGCAATTCTCGGCGACCGCCGACCGCGGCTCGAAGTCGAAGAAGGGCGTCACCAACACCGACAACGCGATCGATCTGGTCGCGATCGCGCTGCAGCTGGGCGCGACCTTCGTGGCGCGCAGCTTCTCCGGGGACAAGACCCAGCTGGTGCCGCTGATCGCAGCCGCGATCAGCCACAAGGGCGCGTCCTTTATCGACGTGATCAGCCCCTGCATCGCCTTCAATAACCACACCGGCTCGACCAAGAGCTTCGACTATGTCCGTGAGCACAATGACGCGGTGAACCGCCTCGACGTGCTAGTCGGCCGCGATCCGATCAGCGTCGACTATGCGCCGGGCACCGTGCAAGTGGTCGAGCAGCACGACGGGACAAAGCTGGCGCTGCGCAAGCTCGACGCCGACTACGATCCGCATGACCGGCTCGGTGCCCAGACCTTCCTGCAGAAGCATGCCGCCAAGGGCCAGATCGTCACCGGGCTGCTCTATGTCGATCCGGACGCCGACGATTTGCACACCCATCTCGACACCGTCGAGACGCCGCTCAACACGCTGGACGAAAAGGCGCTGTGCCCCGGCTCAAGCGTGCTGGACAAGATCAACGCCAGCCTGCGCTGAATTTTAACTTGCTCTGATCACTAAGCCGCCACCGCCGCGGCGCGCGGGCTGATGACATATTCCTTCAGCACCTTGTCGGTGCCGTCGACCTCGGTCAGTGCAACGTCGTAGCTCCAGAGATCGGCGACGTGCTGCAGCACGCGCCGCGCGTCGGTCTCGTTGAGCTGCGCACCCTTCACCGTGGTGTGGCGCAGCATCAGCCGGCGATCGCCGGCGAGATCGACATCCACGACCTCGATATTGGCGTCGACGAAACCGACGTCGTATTGCCGCGACAGCTCGCGCCTGACACGGCGGTAGCCGCGCTCGTCGTGGATGGCATCGACCTTGATCCCAGCACTTTCCGCGGGGTCATCGTGCAGATGGAACATGCGGAAGCGACGGATCAGCGCCGGGCTCAGGAACTGGCTGATGAAACTTTCGTCGCGATAATTGCTCCAGACATCGCGCAGCACACCCTCCACATCACCCTTGCCGGCGATGTCGGGGAACCAATAGCGATCCTCCTCCTCCGGCTTGCTCACGATGCGCTCGATGTCCTGCATCATCGCAAAACCGAGCGCATAAGGGTTGAAGCCGGAGTAGCGGCGATCGTCGAATTCGGGCTGGAACACCACATTGGTGTGCGACTGCAGGAATTCGAGGAAATTACCGTCGGAAAGGCGTCCCTGCTGGTGCAGCCGATTCATGATGCGGTAATGGACGTAGGTCGCCGTGCCCTCGTTCATCACCTTCGTCTGGCTCTGCGGATAGAAATACTGCGCGATGTGGCGCACGATACGGATGATCTCACGCTGCCAGGGCGCCAGCCGCGGCGCGGTCTTCTCCAGGAAATAGAGGATGTTCTCCTGCGGCAGGCCAAGCAGCGCGCGGCGGCGCTCGGCGGTGAGCGTGGCCTTGGTCTTTGCCTTGGCGTTCGGCACCGTCCGCCACAGATCGTTGAACATGCTCTCCTCGTGCCGGTGGCGCTCGCCGGCACGCTTCTCCTCGGCACGGAGGTCGAGGACCTTCTTTCCGGGATAGCGGTCGATGCCATGCGACATCAGCGAATGTGCCGCATCGACCGTCCGCTCCACCGCTTCTCGCCCATGACGATCCTCGCACGCCGCGATGTAGCCCTTGGCGAATTCGAGATAGTCGAGGATGCCGTCGGCGTCGGTCCACTGCTTGAACAGATAGTTGTTCTTGAAGAAATGATTGTGCCCGAACGCTGCGTGCGCGATCACCAGCGTCTGCATCGTCGCGGTGTTCTCCTCCATCAGGTAGGAAATGCACGGCGATGAGTTGATCACGATCTCATAGGCGAGGCCCATCAGGCCCTTGCGATAGGACGCCTCCTGGAAGGCGAACTGCTTGCCGAACGACCAGTGCTTGTAGAACAACGGCATGCCGACCGACGAATAGGCGTCCAGCATCTGCTCGGCAGTGATCACTTCGATCTGGTTCGGATAGACATCGAGCCCGAGCTCTTTGCGCGCGATCTCCTCGCAGGCGTCGTGCACCCGCTGCAGGATCTGGAAATCCCAATCCGCGCCCTCGAACAGCAGCTCGCCGGAAGACCCCATCACGCAACCCTTTCCTGCTTGCTGCGGCGCTTGAACAGGTCCTGGAACACCGGGAATATCTCGCCGCGCTCGCTGACCTTGCGCATCGACAACGGCGCACCGTCATTGCGCAGGCGTTCGTAGAGCGTCCACAACGAGGAGTCCGGCATGTCGAAGGTGTAGTTGGCGGCCTCGCCCACCTCGAGATAGGCGAAGAACTGGCAGACCGGCAGGATCTTATCGGTCAGGAGATGGCCCGTCACCGCGCTATCCGACGTCATGTTGTCGCCGTCGGAGGCCTGCGCAGCATAGATGTTCCAGTCGGACGGGCGGAAGCGGGTGCGGACGATGTCGTTCATCGCAACCAGCGCGCTCGACACCAGCGTGCCGCCGGAGGCCGGTCCGTGGAAGAATGTATCCTCGTCGACCTCCTCGGCGCGGTCGGTATGACGGATGAACACGATCTCGACGTGCTTGTAGCGCCGCCTCAGGAAGACGTAGAGCAGCATGTAGAACCGCTTGGCGAGATCTTTCATGTGTTCGGACATCGAGCCCGAGACGTCCATCAGGCAGAACATTACGGCCTGCGCCACCGGCTTCGGCACCGTCTCGAAACGGCGGTAGCGGATGTCGATGGGATCGATGAACGGGATCCGCTTCTTCTTGGCCATCAAGGCCTCGAGCTGGGCCAGCAATTCGGTACGGCGCGTAGCATCGTCGCATTCCGCGAGTTCGGCCTCGAGGGCTTCGATCTCGTCCTTGCGCGGCCGGCGCAGCGCCACGCGCCGGGCCAGCGCCCGGCCCACGGTGCGGCTGATCGAGATGTTCGCCGGTGAGCCTGACGTGGCGTAGCCGGCGCGCTGGATCCCCTCGCTTTCGGTCTCCGCGAGCTTGCGCTTGGCGAGATCGGGCAACTCGAGGTCGTCGAGGAACAGGTCGACAAACTCCTCGCGGCTGAGCACGAAGCGGAACGCGTCCTCGCTATCGCCCTCACCGGCCCCCGAACCCTTGGCGCCACTCTGGTTCGGACGCTGCAACCAGTCGCCTTCGACGTACTTCTTGTTGCCGGGCAGCACCATGTCGCGGGTGCCGCCCTCGCGCCGGAACCGCGGCTCATCCATGCCGTCCAGCGGGATCGTTACCTCGCCGCCTTCCAGGACGTCCTTGATGTCCCGGTCTTGCGACGTCTTCTTCACGGCCCCCTGCACCAGCGCCTTGGCACGCCGCAGGAAGCGTTGGCGGTTCTCCAGGCTCTTGCTACCCGGATTCAGGCGCCGATCGACGATATGAATGACCACGTTGCATCCGCCTCAGGGATCATGATGTGATGATAGACTATCGCACCACGATCTCATTTCCCTATTTGAGCATGAAAGCCAGTTTTCGCGTCTTTCGGATCATGCCCTAACCGGCCTGTTTCACCCGCATGTACCACTCGACGAGGCGACGCACCTGGCGCTCGGTATAACCGCGCTCCACCATCCGCTCGACGAATTCGCCGTGCTTCTTCTCAGTCTCGCCGTCCTTCTTGGAACCGAACGAGATGACCGGAAGCAGATCCTCGACCTGCGAGAATATCCGCTTTTCGATCACGTCGCGGACCTTTTCGTAGGAGGTCCAGCTCGGGTTCTTGCCGCCATTATGGGCCCGCGACCGTAGCGAGAATTTGACGACCTCGTTGCGGAAGTCCTTCGGGTTGGCGATGCCGGCAGGCTTTTCGATCTTGGTCAGCTCCTGGTTCAGAAGCTCGCGGTTGAGCAGCTGCCCGGTGTCGGGATCCTTGAAGTCCTGGTCCTCGATCCAGGCGTCGGCGTAATCGACGTAGCGATCGAACAGGTTCTGGCCGTAATCGGAATAGGATTCCAGATAGGCCTTCTGGATCTCGTTGCCGATGAACTCGGCATAGCGCGGCGCGAGATCGGCCTTGATGAACTCGAGGTAGCGCTTCTCGGCCTCATCGGGCAGTTGCTCGCGGCGGATCGCCTGCTCCAGCACATACATCAGGTGCACTGCGTCGGCGCCGACCTCAGTCGTGTCGTGGTTGTAGGTCGAGGCCAGCACCTTGAAGGCAAAGCGGGTCGAGACGCCATCCATGCCTTCGTCGACACCGGCGGCGTCCTTGTACTCCTGCACGCTGCGCGCCTTCGGGTCCGATTCCTTCAAGCTCTCGCCGTCATAGACCCGCATCTTGGCAAACAGCGTCGAGTTCTCGTGCCGGCGCAGCCGCGACATCACCGAGAAGCGGGCCAGCGTCTCCAGCGTAGCCGGCGCGCAAGGCGCGGCGGCGAGTTCGGAGGTCTGGATCAGCTTCTCGTAGATCTTCTGCTCCTCGGTGGTCCGCAGGCAGTACGGGACCTTGACGACGCAGATGCGGTCGATGAAGGCCTCGTTGTTCTTGTTGGTCTTGAAGCTCTGCCACTCGGACTCGTTGGAGTGCGCGAGGATGACGCCGGTGAAGGGGATCGCGCCGATATTCTCGGTCCCGATGTAGTTGCCCTCCTGCGTCGCCGTCAGCAGCGGGTGCAGCATCTTGATCGGCGCCTTGAACATTTCGACGAATTCAAGCACGCCCTGGTTGGCGCGGTTGAGGCCGCCGGAATAGCTGTAAGCGTCGGGATCGTTCTGGGCGTAAGTCTCAAGCTTGCGGATGTCGACCTTGCCGACCAGCGACGAGATGTCCTGGTTGTTCTCGTCGCCGGGCTCGGTCTTCGCAACGCCGATCTGGCGCAGCCGCGACGGCTGGAGACGCGCGACGCGGAATTGCGAGATGTCGCCGCCGAAGGCTTCCAGCCGCTTGTAGGCCCATGGCGACATCAACCCGCTCAGCCGGCGGCGCGGAATGCCGTACTTCTCCTCGATCATCGGCCCGAGCTGATCCGGATCGAACAGGCCGAGCGGCGACTCGAACACGGGCGAGAGCTCGTCGCCGGCCTTCAGCACGTAGATGGGGTGAACCTCCATCAGCGCCTTGATGCGTTCGGCAAGCGACGACTTGCCGCCGCCGACCGGTCCGAGCAGATAGAGAATCTGCTTGCGCTCTTCGAGGCCTTGCGCGGCGTGGCGGAAGAAGCCGACGACGCGCTCGATCGTGTCCTCCATGCCGTAGAAGCCGGCAAAGGCTGGATAGGAGCGTATCGTCCGGTTCAAAAAGATACGGCCAAGGCGGGGGTCCTTGGCCGTGTCAATCATCTGAGGCTCACCGATCGCCGCTAACAAGCGCTCGGCCGCATTGGCATATCGCATCGGATCGCTTCGACACGACTCCAGATACTCGGCCATCGACATGTCAGTTTGGCTTCGTGCTTCAAACGACCTGGCGAAGGCGTTGAACAAAGAATCGTTGTACATGATCCCTCTCTCCACGATATGTGTATCGCCGCACGACTGAAACGAGTCGCAACCAGAGTCCAAGGATCGAATCAGCGTCGGCACGCTGGGTCCATTGGACACTCGACCGACTCACTTCGGCAATGCACGGCGCGTGCAGCCTCTGCCTTATCAACAGGCAGGAAGCTTAATAGTTCATCAATATCCACTATTGGTGGCCGGTTTTTGACGGTTTGTAGCCCGCTCGCCACATCCGTGGTTTACCGGGGTTCTGGCCTCCAAAGGCGAACATCCTGACTGGGCAACTTGCCTGCCCGGCGATGAACGTTGGGCTTCCTGAAAGGTGTGACTGCCCGGGCGTGGCGTCAAGATGGGCGCTTCACATGTCGCATGAACAAAAAACTTCAGGCGCCGTTGAACGTGCCTTCCTGTCGCCGCGACCAAGGCAGCGAGCCTGCACAGTACCGCGCAGCACTATCGCCGCACATGAACAGTGATGCGCGGCACGCATTGCTTATTCCCGAGAGTAGTCATGATGCTCGTGTTGCGCCTACACCGGCCCGACGAAGATCGCGGTCTGGAATCGCAACAATCCGAACGATGAGGTTGGCAATGCTTCGTTCGCCGGTACGGACGACAAAATCCTTTCCGTCAATCGCGCAGCGGAAGGCGAATGCGCCGAGCTTGTGACCGATCGCAAAGAGCTCGCCGCACTCCGCCACAAATGGGGCTTCGCCCAATCGAGATCAATTGCGGGAGGATGCGACGCCACGGCATGTCGGCGCGCTTTCGAAGGACGGAATTGAGCTCGCCGCCTGCGCCAACACCATGAAATCGCAGAACATCAGCCTGCACGACCTGCTGCCGGCTTCGTCAGTCCCGACCGGGGTGAGGTGGTCCGCCTCGCCGAGCTGCAGTCACAGGGTTACCTCTATTTGCGGCCATGAGCAGATCGCGCGCTGTCATAAAAATGCGCCAAGATCGGGCTCTGCGCGAAATCGGAATCCCGGCGGGATCGAACTGATGTGCACGGCGTTATGGTCTGGGACCACTGATATTCCATCCGGGCCCCCCACCTCTGTTGACAATCCGCCCCCGCCCCCGAAAGCTGCCCGGGAACCCAAAAATCGACCCTCGATCGAACGAGAACAGGCACCCATGAATCCCGTCAAAGCACTCGAAAACCACGGCCAGGCAGTCTGGCTCGACTTCCTGGCCCGCGGCTTCGTCACCAAGGGCGACCTGAAGCGGCTGATCGAGACCGACGGCGTCAAAGGCGTGACGTCCAACCCCTCGATCTTCGAGAAGGCGATCGGCAGTTCGGACGAATATGACGGCGCGATCGGCCAGGCCCTCAAGAAAGGCGACCGCTCGGTCGCCGACCTGTTCGAGCATGTCGCGGTCGAGGACATCCAGCATGCGGCCGACGTGCTGCGCCCGGTCTACGACCGGACCCACGGCGGCGACGGTTTCGTCAGCCTCGAAGTGTCGCCCTATCTCGCGATGGACACCAAAGGCACGATCGTGGAGGCCGAGCGGCTCTGGAAGGACGTCCATCGCAAGAATTTGATGGTCAAGGTGCCGGCGACGCCGGAAGGCCTGCCCGCGATCGAACATTTGATCGGCGAAGGCATCAGCATCAACATCACGCTGTTGTTTTCGCAGAAGGTCTACCGCCAGGTCGCGGAAGCCTACCAGAAGGGGCTGGAGACCTACGTCGCCAAGGGCGGCGATCCCTCCCACGTCGCAAGCGTCGCCAGCTTCTTCGTCAGCCGCATTGATAGCGCGGTCGAGAAGCAGCTCGACGAGAAGATCGCCAAGGCCAACGATCCCACCGAGAAGGAGCGGCTCGCCGCGCTGAAGGGCAAGGTCGCGATCGCCAATGCCAAGCTGGCCTACCAGGACTACAAGCGCCTGTTCGCGGGTGCCCGCTGGGACAAGCTCAAGGCCAAGGGCGCGAAGCCACAGCGGCTGCTCTGGGCCTCGACCGGTACCAAGAACAAGGACTACAGCGACGTCCTCTATGTCGAGGAGCTGATCGGCCCGAACACCGTCAACACCGTGCCGCCGGCGACGCTCGATGCGTTCCGCGATCACGGCACGCCGCGCGACAGCCTCGAGGAGAATGTCGACGATGCCCGCCGCGTGCTGGAGGAGTTGGAGAAATCCGGCGTCTCGCTCGAGGCGATCACCAAAGAACTGGTGAAGGACGGCGTCAAGCTGTTCGCCGACGCCGCCGACAAGCTCTACGGCGCGGTGGCACACAAGCGCGCGACCTCGCTCGGCGGCGGCATCGATCATCAGAAACTCGCGCTCGGCGCGGCCATCGAGAAAGCGGTCGAGAAAAGCACCGAGGCGTGGCGCGCGTCGGCGAAGATTCGCAGGCTGTGGCAGAAGGACAAGTCGGTCTGGACCGGCGATGACGAGAACAAATGGCTGGGCTGGCTGACCAGCGCCGCCTCCGCCGATGTCGCCGACTACGAGGATTTCGCCCGCCGCGTAAAGGGGCAGCATTTCACCGATGCCGTGGTGCTCGGCATGGGCGGATCGAGCCTTGGACCGGAAGTGCTGGCCGACACTTTCCCGCACAGATCCGGTTTCCCGAAACTGCATGTGCTCGACTCGACCGATCCGGCGCAGGTACGCGCGATGGAAGCCTATGTCGACATCTCGAAGACGCTGTTTATCGTCTCTTCTAAATCCGGCGGCACCACCGAGCCGAACGTGATGAAGGACTATTTCTTCGATCGGGTGGCAAAAGCGATCGGCAAGGACAAGGCCGGCCACCGCTTCATCGCGGTGACGGATCCCGGCTCATCACTCCAGAAGGTCGCAATCAAAGACGGCTTTGCCCGCATCTTCTACGGCGATCCCACGATCGGCGGCCGCTATTCCGTGCTGTCGCCGTTCGGCCTGGTGCCGGCGGCCGCCGCGGGCATCGATGTCCGCACCCTGCTCAGCCATACGCTATCGATGGTGCGCTCCTGCGGCGCCGACGTGCCGCCGCAGGAAAACCCCGGCGTGCAGCTTGGCCTTGCCATGGGCATCGCAGGCCTCGAAGGCCGCGACAAGGTGACGATCTTCGCCTCGCCAAAAGTCGCCGATTTCGGCGCCTGGGCGGAACAGCTGATCGCTGAGTCCACCGGCAAGGACGGCAAGGGACTGGTCCCGATCGAGGGTGAGACCATCGGTGCGCCCTCGGTTTATGGCAACGACCGCTTCTTCATCGACCTGCGCACGGAAGGCGAGGATGAGGCCGCACATGAGAGCAAGCTCGCCGCGCTCGAGGCCGCTGGCCATCCGGTCGTGCGCATCGTCATGAAATCGATCGACCATATCGGCCAGGAGTTCTTCCGTTTCGAGATCGCGACCGCAGTGGCCGGCTCGATCCTCAGCATCAACCCGTTCAACCAACCCGACGTCGAAGCCGCCAAGATCAAGACCCGCGAGCTCTCGGCTGCGTTCGAGAAGACTGGCGCGCTGCCTGCGGAAAAGCCGGTGGTGTCGTCGGCGAATGCCGATCTCTACACCGACGGGCAGAACGCCGAGGAGCTGCGCAAGGCCGGCGCCAATGGCGATCTCAATTCCTGGATCAAGGCGCATCTTTCGCGCTCCGGCCGCGGCGACTATGTCGCCCTGCTCGCCTATATCGAGCGCGACGGCGACACCATCGACGCCATGCAGGCGATGCGGCTGAAGGTGCGTGACGCCAAACACCTTGCGACCTGCGCCGAATTCGGCCCGCGCTTCCTGCATTCGACCGGACAGGCCTACAAGGGCGGGCCCGACAGCGGTGTGTTCCTGCAGGTGACGGTCGACGACGCCCAGGATCTGCCGGTGCCCGGCCAGAAGGCGAGCTTCGGCGTGATCAAGGCGGCGCAGGCGCGCGGCGATTTCGACGTGCTCACCGAGCGCGGCCGGCGCGCACTCCGCGTCCATCTCAAGGGCGACCTCGCCTCCGGGCTCGCGGCGCTCGACGCTGCGATCTCCGCCGCGCTGAACTAAGGGAGCCCTGCGATGCAACTCGGCATGATCGGCTTGGGACGGATGGGCGGCAATATCGTCCGCCGCCTGATGAAGCAAGGCCACACCACCGTGGTCTACGACAAGGATCCGAAGGCGGTCGCGGCGCTGGCCGCCGACAATGCCACGGGCGCCTCGTCACTGGAGGATTTCGTCCTCAAGCTGGAAGCGCCGCGCACGGCATGGGTGATGCTGCCGGCCGGCAAGATCACCGAAGCCACCATCGAGGCATTGTCGAAACTGATGCAGCCCGGTGACGTCATCATCGACGGCGGCAACACGTTCTGGCAGGACGACGTCCGCCGCGGCAAGTCGCTCAGGGAGCGCGGGCTGCATTATGTCGATGTCGGCACCAGCGGCGGCATCTGGGGCATCGAGCGCGGCTACTGCATGATGATCGGCGGCGACAAGGCCGTGGTCGACCGGCTCGATCCGATCTTCAAGACGCTGGCGCCCGGCATCGGCGACATCCCGCGCACGGAGGGCCGCGAGGGCCGCGACAGCAGGATCGAGCAGGGCTATATCCACGCTGGCCCAATCGGAGCCGGGCATTTCGTCAAGATGATCCACAACGGCATCGAATACGGCCTGATGCAGGCCTATGCCGAAGGTTTTGACATCCTCAAGAACGCCAACATCGAGGCGCTGCCGCCGGATCATCGCTTCGACCTCGATATCGCTGATATCGCCGAGGTGTGGCGCCGCGGCAGCGTGATCCCGTCCTGGCTGCTCGACCTCACCGCATCGGCGCTCGCGGGGAACCATACGCTCGATAATTATTCGGGCTTTGTCGAGGATTCCGGCGAGGGCCGCTGGACCGTCAATGCCGCGGTCGATGAGGCCGTGCCGGCCGAAGTGCTGACGGCTGCGCTCTACACGCGCTTCCGCTCACGCAAGGATCATACCTTCGCCGAGAAGATCCTCTCGGCGATGCGCGCAGGCTTTGGCGGACACAAGGAACCGCCCAAGAAAACGTAACAAGAAAGCGTAATGAGAAGGCATAAGGTGCAGGACGGTATTGCAGGAATCATTGCAGGAATCATGAATGGCTGACGCTCAGAAGAAACCCGATCCCTGCTCCTTTGTCATCTTTGGCGCCACCGGTGACCTCGCGCACCGGCTGGTGATTCCGGCGCTCTATAACCTCGCGGCATCAAACCTGCTGCCGGAGAAGTTTTGCGTGGTCGGCATCGCCCGCAAGGGCATGTCGAACGACGAGATGTCCGACAGCCTGCAGAAGGGCCTGCGCCAGTTCGCAACGCGCCCGATCGACGAAACGGTCGTCAACCGGCTGTTCGCATGCGTCACCTCGATCGAGGCCGACCCCAGGGACCCGGCGTCCTTCGATACGATGAACGAACAGCTCGACAGGCTCGAAACGGCGCGTGGAACGGGCGGCAATCGCCTGTTCTATCTCGCGACCCCGCCGAGCGCCTTCCTGCCGATCAGCGAGCAACTCGGGCGCACCGGCATGCTGACGGAGAACGGCGCTTGGCGGCGTCTGGTGGTCGAAAAACCGTTCGGCACTGATCTCGCGTCAGCCAAGGCGCTCAACGCCGCGCTCTTGAAGCTGGTCGATGAGCACCAGATCTACCGGATCGATCATTACCTCGGCAAAGAGACCGTCCAAAACATTTTGGTGCTGCGCTTTGCCAACGGCATGTTCGAGCCGATCTGGAATCGCAACCACATCGACCACGTCCAGATCACCGTTGAGGAGAAGCTCGGCGTCGGCCACCGCGGCAGTTTCTACGACGCCACCGGTGCGCTGCGCGACATGGTGCCGAACCATCTGTTCCAGCTGTTGTCGCTGGTGGCGATGGAGCCGCCTGCACGGTTCGATGCGCATGCCGTGCGCTCGGAGAAGGCCGAAGTGCTCAGCGCGATCCAGCTCCAGAGCGAGCAGGAAGCGCTGAACAACTCGGTGCGCGGGCAATATCGCGCCGGCAAGGTCGGCGACACCGAAATCGAGGACTATCTGAAGACCGAGGACGTCAAGCCTGACAGCACCACCGAAACCTATGCTGCGCTGAAGTTGACGATCGACAATTGGCGCTGGGCCGGCGTTCCCTTCTATCTCCGCACCGGCAAGGCGCTCAACACCAAACGCACCGAGATCGCGATCAAGTTCAAGCAGGCGCCGATTGGCATGTTTCGCGACACTCCGGTGGATCGCCTGTCGCAGAATTTCCTGATCATCTCGACCGAGCCGACCGAAGGCATCGAGCTGCAGTTCAACACAAAGGTGCCGGGCCCGGCGATCGACATCGACGGCGTCGAGATGAAGTTCCGTTACAAGGACTACTTCAAGGCCGAGCCGTCGACCGGCTACGAGACGCTGATCTACGACTGCATGATCGGCGACAACATCCTGTTCCAGCGCGCCGACAGCGTCGAGGCCGGCTGGCAGGCGGTGCAGCCCTTCTTTGATGCCTGGAAGAACGCCGGCGGGCGCGGCCTGCAGCCCTACAAGGCCGGCAGCAGCGAAGGCCCCGAGGCTGCCAACGCACTGCTGACGCGCGACGGCCGCAGCTGGCGAAAGCTCAGCTGACCATGGCAGGGAGCGGCGAGCGCAGGATCATTACCGTCGCCGATCCGGCAGCGTTGGCGGAGACGGCGGCTGAGCGCGTGATCGCAAAGATTGCCGAAAACAACAGTCGCGTGGCGGTCTGCCTCACGGGCGGGTCGAGTCCGAAAGCGCTCTACGAGTTGCTGGCGACACCGGAGTATCGCGGCAGGATTCCGTGGGACCGCGTGCACTGGTTCATCGGCGACGAACGCCTGGTGCCGCGCAAGGACCCGCTGCACAATATGAGCATGGCGCGCCAGGCTTTCCTCGATCGCTGCGCGCCGGCCGCGAATGTCCATCCGATCCCGACCGATACTGCCGACCTCAAGGATCCGGACAAGAGTGCAGCGCTCTACGAGAACGAGCTGATGGCGTTCTACTGCGCGGAGCAGCTCGATCCGGCGCGGCCGCTGTTCGACCTCGTGCTGATGGGCGTCGGTCCCGATGGCCACACCGCCTCGCTATTTCCCGGTTACCCCGAGGTCGAGCAGACCGTGCGCTGGGTGGTCGGGGTGCCCAAAGCCAATGTCGAGCCATTCGTGCCACGCGTGTCGCTGACGCTGCCGGCGCTCGCCTCCTGCCGCGAGATGCTGTTCGAGATTGCCGGCCAGAACAAGCGGGCGATCTTGACGCGGCTCTTCGCAGGCGAGAACCTGCCGGCGAATCGCGCGCGATCGATAAGAGAGACCATCTGGCTCGTCGATCGGGCCGCGCTGCCGGAGGATTTTCGTGGGTGACGGGATAAGCCCCTGCGCACTGGTCGTGATGGGCGTCTCCGGCTCGGGCAAGAGCACCATCGCCGATCACCTCGCGGTCAGGATCGGCTGGCGCTACGAGGACGCCGACAGCTTTCACCCGCCCAGCAACGTCGCCAAGATGCACGCCGGCCACCCGCTCACCGACGAGGACCGATGGCCCTGGCTGCAGGCGATCGCCGCCGAGATCGATCGGACCTGCAAAGCCCGCGACCGCGCCGTGATTGCCTGCTCCGCCCTGAAGCGCGCCTATCGCGACATCCTCGTGCATGGACGCAAGGACGTCCGCATCATCTTCCTCGACGGCACGCAGGACGTGATCGCCGCGCGGCTGGCCGCGCGCATGGGCCATTTCATGCCGCCGGGCCTGCTGGCCAGCCAGTTCAGCACGCTGGAGCCGCCGACCCCGGACGAACGCCCGATCACGGTGACGATCGACAACACTGTCGAGACCATCGTCGATAACATCGTCAGCCAACTGGAGCTGGACCGACCATGACCCGCATCGCCCTTGTCGTATCCGACGTCGACGGCACGCTCCTGACCAAAGACAAGATTTTGACCGACGACGCCAAGGCGGCGGTCGGCAAGCTGCACGCGGCCGGCATCGGCTTCACCATCGTCTCCAGCCGGCCGACGATCGGAATGGGCTTCCTGGTCGCGCCGCTCGGCATCACGCTGCCGATCGGTGCCTTCAACGGCAGCTCGATCGTCGATGCGCAGCTGAAGCCGGTCGCGCAGCATCTGATCCCCTCCGCGGTGGCAAAGCGCTGCATCGACCTGCTCACCGACCATGGTGTCGACATCTGGTTGTTCACCAACGACAAATGGCTGACGCGGAATCCGGAGGGTGAATATACCGCCCACGAGCAGCGCACGATCAAGCACGATCCGACCATTGTCACGGACTTCACGCCCTATATCGGTCAGGCCTGCAAGATCGTCGGCGCCAGCTCGGACGCGGCGCTGCTGCAGCGCTGCGAGGCGGAGATGCAGCAGGCGGTCGGCAACCAGGCGATTGCGGTCCGCTCGCAGACCTACTACCTCGACGTCACGCCGCCCGGCCACGACAAGGGGACGTTCGTTGTTGATATCGCGGAGCGTCTCGGCGTATCGCTCGAGAATGTCGCCACCATCGGCGACATGCAGAACGATCTGCCGATGTTTGCGAAGAGCGGCGTCTCCTTCGCGATGGGCAATGCCAGCGACGACGTCAAGGCGCGCGCCACAAATGTCACCGAGACCAACGAGCGGGACGGTTTCGCGCGTGCGATGGACATTGTGCTGAAGACCGGTCGTTAGAGCGAGCTTAAGTCGACCGCTGCACCACCGGCTTCTCGGCCGCAGCCTTGGCGTCGCTGAGATTGTGCGCGGTGTTGATCAGCGCGATATGGGTCAAGGCCTGCGGGAAATTTCCGGTCTGCCGGCCGGCACCGCTGTCGAACTCTTCCGCCAGCAGGCCGAGATCGTTGGCGACCGTCACCACGCGGTCGAACAAAACTTGCGCCTTGTCGATATCGCCCGCCAGCACATAGGCATCCGCGAGCCAGAAGCTGCAGGCCAGGAACGCGCCCTCGATCGGCTGCGTTTCATCGGACACTTCGCGCGGGTCGTGCCGGAGTACGAAGCCGTCGCGCATCATGTATGTTTCGACCGCATCGATCGTGCCGCGGATGCGCGGATCGGTTGGAGGCAGGAAACCAACCGACGGCAGCAGCAGAATGCTGGCGTCGAGCAGCTTCGAACCGTAGGATTCCACAAAGCTGTTCAGGTCCTCGTCAAATCCCTTCTCGCAGACGTCGCGATGAATGGCCTCGCGCAGCTCTCGCCATTTGACCAGCGGCGCATTGAAGCCGAACCGCTCCGCGCTCTTGATGGCACGGTCGAAGGCGACCCAGCACATCACCTTGGAGAACACATAGTGCCGGGGCTCGTTGCGGCGCTCCCAGATGCCGTGATCCGGCTTGTCCCAGGCATCAGCGAGATGATCGACGACGGTGCACTCCAGCGCCCAGTTCTCGTCGCCGAGCTTCAACTCGGCCATGCGGGATTGGTGGAACGCGTCGATCAGTTCACCGTAGACATCGAGCTGCAGTTGCGCGTGCGCGGCGTTGCCAATCCGTACCGGCTGCGCCCCTCCATAGCCCGGCAGCCATCCGGCCTCCCATTCCAGAAGACGCCGCTGGCCCATGATGCCGTACATGATCTGCATATCGGCCGGCGTACCCGCCACCGACCGCAGCAGCCAATTGTGCCAGGCCGACGCCTCCTCGGTATAGCCCGAGTTCATCAGCGCCAGCAGCGTGAAGGTGGCATCGCGCAGCCAGCAGAACCGATAGTCCCAATTGCGCGCACCGCCGAGTTTTTCCGGCAGCGACGTCGTCGGCGCCGCGACGATGCCGCCGCTTGGTGCGTAGGTCAGCGCCTTCAGCGTGATCAGCGAGCGCATCACGAGGTCGTGGTGACGGCCGCCGTCATAGGTCGAACGGCCAGACCATTCGGTCCAGTAGTCCTCGGTGTCCTTCAGTGCCGCCTCGGGATCGATCGGCTCCGGCACCGGGAGATGCGAAGGCCCGTAGGTCAGCACAAACGGCATCGTCTCGCCCTCGCCGACCTCGAAGTCCGCGACCGTGGTCATGTCCTCGCCGCGGGTCTCGACCGGCGTGCGCAGCACGGCCATATCAGGCCCGCAGATCGCCAGTAGTCCCGATCCGTCCGGATCCCTCTTCACCCAAGGCACGTCGATGCCGAAGCCAAAGCGGATCACCAGCTCCATGCGCATCTTGACGCGGCCGCTGATCCCGCGAACGAGGCGGACCACGTCGGATGCGTGGCCGCGCGGCGGCATGAAATCGATCAGCGCAACCGCGCCGCTTTCGGTCTCGAACCGCGTCTCCAGGATCAGCGTATCGCCCTGGTAGCGGCGCGAGGTCCTCGTGATCTTTTCAGCGGGCGAGATCAGCCAGCGGCCATGCTTCGAGGTGCCGAGCAGCGCCGCGAAACAGGCGTCGGAATCGAAGGCCGGCCAGCACAGCCAGTCGATCGACCCGTCGCGGCCGACCAGCGCCGCGGTTTCGCAATCGCCGATCAATCCGTAGTCTTCGATACGAGAGGCCAAATGTCGCGCTCCGCGTTACTCCGTGCGCGACCGCTCATGCGTCGCGCGCTTGAGCGCATCGATGTCGATCGCCGATGCGAGATGTTCGATCGAGACCGGAAGCCTCCGGCGCCAGTTCGGATGTTCGTTGACGGTGCCGGGAATGTTGGGCTGGTCGGTCAGGCCGAGCAGATCCTCCATCGACACCGCCATCATGCGCGACCGGGTCCGCGCCAGGAAGCTCGCCACCGCATAGAGATCGTGGTTTGGGATGCCGTGCCGGCGCAGCAAATCGTCGAGCTGGCCGAGCGCGTCCCAGCGCCCCTGGTCGGTTTCACCGGGATCGATCCCGAGCGCGCGCTTGGTCTTGAGATCGCTGAACGACCGCCAGCCGGCATAGGTCGAGAGGTCGTGGGTGTTGAAGGTGACGAGCGCGTCCGCAATGTAATAGTCGGCGTTGCGGAAGACTTTATTGTCGTCCTGCTCGAACATCATCACCAGATAAGACCAGATGCCCCAGCCGTTCATCTGCTCGCGGAACCCCTCCGGCACCGTGCCGAGATCCTCGCCGATCACGACGCAGCGATTGGCGACGCTCTCCAGCGCGGTCGCGGCGAGCAGCGCCTCGAACGGCATCTGCACATAGGCGCCGTTGGCCGGGCCAAAGCCGCGCGGTACAAGGTAGAGCCGCCTCAGCCCGAACGCATGGTCGAGCCTGACCGCGCCGGCATGACGCATCGAGGTACGCAACATCTGCCTGAACGGCTCGAAGGCGCGCAGTTCGAGGCCCGCGGCATTGAAACCGGCGAGCCCCCAATCCTGACCGGCGGTGTTGAGCGGATCCGGCGGCGCGCCGACGCCCAGATGGCGCGAGATCGCGACCTGCTCATTCCACGCGTCGAAACCATCCGACTGCACGCCGACGGCGACGTCGAGATAAAGCCCGACCCGCATGCCGAGCTTGTGCGCGAGCGCCTGGCAGGCGCCGAGCTGCTGATCGGCGATCCACTGCACGAATTCGACGAACTCGACCTCGGCGGCGGTGTCGCGGTCCTTGCGCAGCCTGGCACAGGCCGTCGCGCCGGGCTGCCGCCATTCGTCCGGCCACTCCCACCACGGCGCGTTGAACTTGTGCCTCATCACCTCGAAGCAGGCGTAGCGCGACAGCAACTCGCCGTGTTCGCTGCGATACGCCTCGAAAGCCTGCCAGCGGCCGAGACCCGGATTGGCCTTGAACGACGCAAAGGCCGTGCGCAACGCGCGCCACTTCAGCGGGGCCACCGCGACATAATCGACGAGGTCGCGGGTGCGCAGCTGCGCCAGCGCGGCCTGCGTCCCCGCATCGATCTTGAATTCGGGGATCTTCTCGACATCGATGTAGAGTGCGTTGAGGAACAGCCGGCTGTTCGGTGAGTAAGGGCTGCAATCGCCGGGCCGATCATCGAACAGTGCGTGCAGCGGATTGAGGCCGATGCCGTCGGCGCCGACCTGATGCGCGAATTTGAGCAGGCCCTCGAGATCGGTGAAATCGCCGATACCCCAGTTGCGCGCTGAACGCACGCCATATAGCTGGACGGCGATCACCCAGCAGCGGTCGAAATCGCCACCAAAGGCGTTTTCCGGCGCGACCAGCAGCGGCAGCTCTTCGCTCGCGCCCGATGCATCGGACACCTGCAATCGATACACGCCGTCAGGCAGATCCGCGGGCCAGGCGAGGCTCCGCTTACGCGCCTCGCCTTGCGCGAGCAGCGCCGGACCGTCCATGATCTTCCAGCGCAGCGGGAGCCGGGCGGCCTCCGGCAGCTCGGTTCGCGCGGCGCGGCCGGAGCGAATGACAGCCGGCTCAGCAATGATGCGCCGCGCCGGCTGCGGAGGGAGCGCTTCGAGGATCGCCGATAGCGCCTCAGGCGTCGTCACACGGCGTTGACCGTGACCGTCGATAAATTCGGTCTGAATTCCCAGGGTCTTGGCTTTGGCGTAAAGGTCCATACGGCACGCTGCTTGCACGCAACGGTATTTGGGCCGTCGCGAAATTGTCCAGATACGGGAAAGGGTTAGACGATGCTTAACGCTCTGCCCCGGCCGGTGTTCCAAGGGAACCAATACCCGGTGAGCGGCTTTCTATATAGGTCTGGCGCGCCTCCTACCCGCCGCTGCGACGTCATTTGCCTTTCAATGGCGGCATCACCGTGAACAAAACTGCCCGACCTGTCGAGAGTGCCGGCGGCACTTTTCATATCAGCGACGTCTATCCGTCGGTCGATGGTGGCCGTTTTGCGGTCAAGCGCATCGCGGGCGAGCCTGTCGAAGTCTGGGCCGACATCTACCGTGACGGACAGGATGTGATCGCTGCCGCGCTGGTGTGGCGACATGACGCGGGCGGCGAATGGCAGCGCGCGCCGATGACACTGCACAGCAACGACCGCTGGGGTAGCGCATTCGTCCCGGATCAGCCGGGCCGCTATGTCTTCGCGATCGAGGCCTGGACCGACGAATTCGCCAGTTGGCGGCAGCGTTTCGAGCAGCAACAAACAACCGGCAGCGACCTCACGCTGGATGCGATCGAAGGTGCAGGCATGCTGACCAAGGCGCATGCCGGCGGCCCGGCGGACGCTGCCGTGATCATCAAGCAATGCGAACTTTACCTTGCGACCGGCGAGGCTGGCGCCCTGCTCGTGCCGGAATTGAAGCAGGCGATGACCGAGAGCCAGTATCGCGCCGATTTGACGCGGTCGCCGCTGTTTCCGCTCGTCGCCGACCGGCCGAGGGCGCTGAATGGCGCCTGGTACCAGATGTTTCCACGCAGCCAGGGCAAAGTGCCCGGCGAACATGCGACCTTCAACGATTGCATCGCGCGTCTCCCCGACATCGCGGCGATGGGCTTCGACGTCGTCCATCTCACACCGATCCATCCGATCGGACAAGAGCGCCGCAAGGGCCGCAACAACGCGGCCATTGCGCAGCCTGGCGATCCCGGCAGCCCCTACGCGATCGGCTCGGCCGAAGGCGGCCACGACGCCGTGCACCCGCAACTCGGCACGCTGGACGATTTCCGTGCCTTCGTCGCGGCGTGCCAAGCGCATGGCATGGAGGTCGCGCTCGACTTCGCCGTGCAGTGCTCGCCCGATCACCCCTGGTTGAAACAACATCCGCAATGGTTCAAGCGGCGTCCGGACGGATCGATGCGCACCGCCAAATATCGGCCGCAGCGATGGGACGATGTCATCAACCCCGACTTTGCCGGCGAGGATGCCGGCGCGTTATGGCACGCGCTGCGCGACGTCGTGCTGTTCTGGGTCGACCAGGGCGTCAGGATCTTCCGAGTCGACAATCCGCACACCGAGCCGCTGCCGTTCTGGGAATGGTTGATCCGCGAGGTGCAGCGCCACGACGCGAACGTGCTTTTCCTTGCGGAAGCCTTCGCGCAGCCAAAGGTGATGAAGGGCCTGGCGAAGCTCGGCTTCACACAGTCCTATACCTATTTCACCTGGCGCACGCAGCGCGGGGAGCTCGAGCAGTATCTCGGGGAATTGATCGGCTACCCCGAGCGGGACTTCTTTCGGCCGAATTTCTTCGTCAACACGCCCGATATCCTGCCCTTCCACCTGCAAAGCGGCGAATCCTGGATGTTCAAGTCGCGTCTCGCACTGGCCGCGACGCTATCGAGCAACTACGGTATCTACAGCGGCTTCGAGCTGCTGGAGCATGCGCCAATCCCCGGACGAGAAGACTATCTCAACTCCGAAAAATACGAGATCAAGGTTCGCGACTGGGAGCTATCAGGCAATATCAAGCCCTATGTCACTGCACTCAACCGGATCAGGCGCGGCAATCCGGCGCTGCAACAGACCGCCAATCTGCGCTTTATCGACATCGAGGACGGCAATGTGATCGGCTTCGTCAAGGAATCGGTCGACCAGAGCAATGTGATCGTGGCCGCGATCGCATTGACGCGCGATGCGCGCGAAGTCTGGCTTGCGCTCGGCGACATCAAGATCGGCCGCGACGATGCACGACGTTCCGTCACGGCCGTGGAAGATCTCGTCACCGGCGAGCGTTATGCGCTCGAATGGGGCGGCGTACGCCTGCGTATCGATCCCGGGCGCGATCCCGCGCTGCTGTTGCGCTGCGTGGCCTGAGGGAGCCATCATGAACGTATTCTCGTCAGTCAATACCAAGGAGACGGTCGCGACCGAGACCGCGGACCAGCTTTGGTACAAGGACGCCATCATCTATCAGCTTCACGTCAAGGCGTTTGCCGACAGCAACAATGACGGCATCGGCGACTTTGCGGGGTTGACGGAGAAGCTCGGCTATCTGCAGGAGCTCGGCGTCACCACGCTGTGGCTGCTGCCGTTCTACCCCTCGCCCGGCCGCGACGACGGCTACGACATCGGCGATTACGGCGACATCAATCCTGATTTCGGGACGATGAAGGACTTCAAGCGCTTCATCCAGGAGGCCAAGAAGCGCGGGCTGCGCGTCATCACCGAGCTCGTCATCAACCACACCTCCGACCAGCATGCCTGGTTCAAGCGCGCGCGCCGCAGCGGGCCGAATTCGAGTGCGCGAAGCTGGTATGTCTGGAGCGACACCGATCAAAAATATCCCGACACGCGGATCATCTTCACCGATACCGAGAAGTCGAACTGGACCTGGGATCCGGAAGCCGGCCAGTTCTACTGGCATCGTTTCTTCTCGCACCAGCCGGACCTGAATTTCGACAATCCGCGCGTGGTGCGCGCGATCGTGCAGGTGATGAAGCGCTGGCTGGACACCGGGGTCGACGGCTTCCGGCTCGACGCCATCCCCTATCTGTGCGAGCGCGACGGCACCAACAACGAGAACCTCCCGGAAACGCATGCCATCATCAAGCAGCTGCGCCAGGAACTCGACGCCTATGCCAAGGGCAAGGTGCTGCTCGCCGAGGCCAATCAGTGGCCGGAGGACGTGCAGGAATATTTCGGCCGCAGCGACGAATGCCACATGGCCTATCACTTCCCACTGATGCCGCGCATCTACATGGCGATCGCCCAAGAGGATCGCTTCCCGATCACCGACATCCTGCGGCAGACGCCGGATATCCCGGCCGCCTGCCAATGGGCGCTGTTCCTGCGCAATCACGACGAGCTGACGCTGGAAATGGTCACCGATGTCGAGCGCGACTATCTGTGGTCGACCTATGCCCACGATCCGCGCGCCCGGATCAATGTCGGCATCCGCCGGCGGCTCGCGCCGCTGATGGACAATGACCGGCGCAAGATCGAGCTGATGAACTCGCTGCTGCTGTCGTTTCCCGGCACGCCGATCATCTATTACGGCGACGAGATCGGCATGGGCGACAACATCTATCTCGGCGACCGCAACGGCGTGCGCACGCCGATGCAGTGGTCGCCGGACCGCAACGGCGGTTTCTCGCGCGCTGACCCCGCGCGGCTCTACGCACCGACGATCATGGACCCGGTCTACGGCTACGAGTCCGTCAACGTCGAAGCGCAGTCGCGCAGCCTGTCCTCGCTGCTCTCTGCCACCAAGCGGCTGATCGCGGTGCGCAAGTCGACGCTGGCATTCGGGCGCGGCACCATGACGTTCATCCGCCCGGAGAACCGCTCAGTGCTCGCCTATGTGCGTCAGCACCAGGGCGAGGTCATCCTGTGCGTCGCCAATCTGTCGCGCTCGGCGCAGGCAACCGAGCTCGACCTCTCCGCCTTCAGGGGCCGCATTCCGCTCGAGATGCTTGGCCGGACGCGGTTCCCGGCGATCGGTGAGCTGCCCTACATGATCACGCTCGCGCCTTACGGCTTCTACTGGTTCCAGCTGCAGGAGCGTGACAAGTCCGAGCCGGTGGTTCCGCACGCGGTGCCGGAGTTCGAGACGCTGGTGGTGCCGCTCAATTCCACCTGGATGTCATTGGCGCGCACCCGCGGCGTGTTCGAGCGCGACGTTCTGCCCGACCACCTCGCGCGCACGCGCTGGTACCCAGAGCGATCGCCAAATGCGATCCAAACGGCGCTGGTCTCCGCGATCCCGTTCTGCGACATCGGCGACAACAGGCCGTGGCTCGTCTTCTTGGAGACCACGCAGCGCGGCACCACCAGCCGCTACGTACTGCCGATGCAGATCGAGTGGGTGCGCTTCGATCGCGAGCGCTACAACCCGCGCGCCTTCGCCGCGGTGCGTCAGGGTGCGCGCGAGGGCACGCTGCTCGACGTCGCCACCGACCAGATCTTCACCGGCCTGTTCCTGCGCAATCTGCGAGAGAGTCTGACGGTCGATGAAGGCGAGCAAGGCCTGAAGCTTGAGTTCCGGCCGACCAACCGCTTCGCCGACAAGGCTATCCGGCAGCCGGAGCGTCTTCGCGTCTACGAAAACGATCAGCCGCACTCGACCGCGCTGGTCGACAACGAATACGTCACCAAGATCTACCGGAAGCTTGAGGTCGGCATCAATCCGGAGGTCGAGATCGGCCGCTTCCTCACCGAAGTGGTGGGTTTTCCCAACAGCCCCGCTTTGCTCGGCACCGCCGAGCTGATCGAGGGCGACAAACGCAGCGCGATCGCGGTCCTGCATGCCTTCGTGGTCAACCAGGGCGATCTCTGGACCGTTACCGCCGGCCGCCTTGATCGATTCGTCGACACGCAGCGTGTGCTGGCCGCCAGCCAACACCCGACCGAAAACGACGATCAGGGATCCTATCTGCACTACACGTCGCAGAGCGGGAAACGCCTGGCCGAGCTGCACATCGCGCTCGCCAGCAACAGGGATCTGCCGGATTTCGCGCCGGAGCCGACGCGGCCCGAAGACGTGCAGCGTTGGAACGACGAGATCATGGCGCGGGCCGAGCGGGTGTTCGACACGCTGAAGCAGCGGCGCGATACATTGAAGGAAGCCGACCGTCTGTTGGCCGACCGGTTGCTGGCCCAGCACGACATGCTGCCGGACCGGCTGAAGGCGCTGCTGCCGCGCGACATCGAGGGCCTCAACATCCGCCATCATGGCGACCTCCATCTCGGCCAGGTGCTGGTCGTCAAGGACGACGTCTTCATCATCGATTTCGATGGCGGGCCGGGCCGGACCATCACAGAACGCCGTCGCAAGGCACCGGCTGCGCGGGACGTTGCCGGCCTGATCCGCTCGATCGACTACGCGACGACGGCTGCCCTGGAACGAGCGCTCGAGGTCGTTTCAGACGAAAGCGGCAAGTTGAGCCTCGCTTTGGCCGAATGGCGCGAGCGGGCGGCGGCCTCCTTCCTGGGCGCTTATCGCGAGACGATGGCCGGCCAGCGCCTGTGGCCGGCCGACGCCAAGGCCGCCGAGCGGCTCCTCGGCTTTTTCCTGCTTGAGAAAGCCTTCTACGAGATCGAATATGAACTGGCCAACCGGCCGGATTGGCTGCGGGTCCCACTGACAGGCCTGTTGAGGATCCTGGCGCAACAGCCGCATGAGGTTGCATGACCAAATTGCCCGCCGAGGCCTATGCCATCATCGAGGGCCGTCACGCGGATCCCTTCCATTATCTCGGTCTCCACACCGAGGGGGATCGCAGCGTCGTGCGCGCCTTCCTGCCTGACGCCAGCAATGTCGAGGCGATCGGCGAGCATGGCGAGACGGCGCCGCTCACCCGGATTCATGATGCCGGCCTGTTCGCCGGCCCGCTGCCGAACGGCTCGACGCGCTACCAGCTCCGCGCACGCTTCGGCGACACCATCGTCGAGCTCGAGGACGCCTACCGGTTTCTGCCGATCCTGAGCGATTTCGACCTCTATCTGCTCGGCGAGGGCACCCATCAGCGCATCTACGACACGCTCGGCGCGCATCCAATGACGCTCGACGGCGTCGATGGCATAGGCTTCGTGGTGCTGGCCCCGAATGCCCGGCGGGTCAGCGTGGTCGGCGACTTCAATTTCTGGGACCCGCGGCGGCATCCGATGCGCGTCCGCGGCGCCGGCTATTGGGAGTTGTTCATCCCGCGCGCGCGCGTCGGCGACCACTACAAGTTCGACATCGTCGGGTCGAACGGCCAGCATTTAGCGCTGAAGTCCGATCCCATGGCCTTCGCCACCGAGGTCCGGCCGAAGACCGCCTCGATCGTGTACGATGAGCGCACGATCCCGCATCCGCGCCCGGCTCCCGACGGCATCAACGCGCTGCGGGCTCCGATGTCGATCTATGAAGTCCATCTCGGCTCCTGGCGGCGCAAGGGTCGCAATGAGTGGCTGACCTATCGCGAGCTTGCCGAGCAGCTTCCAGCTTACGCTCGCGACATGGGCTTCACCCATGTCGAATTCCTGCCGGTCAGCGAGCATCCGTTCGACGGCTCCTGGGGCTATCAGCCGACCGGCATGTTCGCGCCGACCAGCCGCTTCGGCTCGCCGGACGACTTTTCCGCGCTGGTCGATGCCTGCCATCGCGAAGGGCTGGCCGTGCTGCTCGACTGGGTCCCAGGGCATTTCCCCGACGATCCGCACGCGCTCGGCCGTTTCGACGGCACTGCGCTTTACGAGCACGCCAACCCGTTGCAGGGCCGCCATCTCGACTGGGGCACGCTGATCTACAATTACGGGCGCACCGAGGTCACCAACTTCCTGGTGTCGAATGCGCTGTTCTGGCTCGAGCGCTACGGCATCGACGGCCTGCGCGTCGATGCCGTCGCCTCCATGCTCTATCTCGACTACAGCCGCCCCGCCGGCGGCTGGATTCCGAACAAATATGGCGGCCGGGAAAACATCGAGGCCATCGACTTCCTGCGCCGCTTCAACACGGAATTGTTCGCGCGCTTTCCGCAGGCGACGACTGCGGCCGAGGAATCCACCGCATGGCCACAGGTGTCGCGTCCCGTCGAATTTGGCGGGCTCGGCTTCGGCTACAAATGGAACATGGGCTGGATGCACGACACGCTGAAATATATCGGCAAGGATCCGATCCACCGCAAACACCATCACGGCGATATCCTGTTCGGCCTGCAATACGCCTTCTCGGAGAACTTCATCCTGCCGCTGTCGCATGACGAGGTCGTGCACGGCAAACGCTCGATCCTGGGGCGGATGCCCGGCGACGAGTGGCAGCGCTTTGCCAATCTGCGCGCCTATTACAGCTTCATGTTCGGTCATCCCGGCAAGAAGCTGTTGTTCATGGGCTGCGAATTCGGCCAGGTGCGCGAGTGGGACCACGATCACTCGCTGGATTGGCATCTGACCGAGCAGCCGAAACATGCCGGCGTGCAGAACCTGATCCGCGACCTCAACCGCCTCTATCGCGCATTGCCGGCGCTGCACGAGCTGGATTGCGACCAGGCCGGGTTCGAATGGGTTGTCACCAACGACGCCAACCACAATCTGTTTGCCTGGATCAGGAAGGGCAGCGCTGCGCGCGCGCGCTGCCTCGTGGTCGTGAACTTCTCGCCCAACGTCTATCGCAACTATCGCGTCCGGGTGCCGTTCGCCGGCAAATGGCACGAGGTGCTCAACTCGGATTCCGCGCATTACGGCGGCAGCAATGTCGGCAATATCGGCGAGGTCCGTGCCTCGGAGGGCGCAACGCCCGAGCTGAGCCTGACGATTCCACCGCTCGCTGCGATCTTCCTCGTACCGGAAAGCTGATCCATGCGACTAACGGAGGGGACGTCCTCGCGGCTTGGCGCCAGCTGGGACGGCAGGGGTACTAACTTTGCGCTGTTCTCCGCCAATGCGGAGAAGGTGGAGCTGTGCCTGTTCGACGGCCAGGGCCGCCGCGAGCTCGAGCGGGTCGAATTGCCCGAGCGTACCGAGGACGTCTGGCACGGCTATCTCAACGACATCTCGCCGGGCCAGCTCTACGGCTATCGCGTCTACGGCGCCTACGCGCCGGAGCGCGGCCACCGCTTCAACTCCAACAAGCTGCTGCTCGATCCCTATGCCAAGCGGCTCGCAGGAAGGCTGGTCTGGAGCGACGCGCATTTCGCCTACCGCACCGGCAGCGCACGCGAGGACCTTTCGTTCGACCGGCGCGACAACGCGCGCGGCATGCCGAAGGCCGTGGTGGTCGACGAGACCTTCAACTGGGGGCGCCGCGAGATCCGGCCGCAAATCCCCTGGCAAGACACCATCATCTATGAGGCCCACATCAAGGGCCTGACGCAGAAGCGCGAGGACGTGCCACCGGGTTTGCGGGGCACCTATGGCGGCCTGTCGTCACCCGCAATGATCGACCACCTCAAGCGGCTCGGCGTCACCACCGTGGAGCTGTTGCCGATCCACGGACTGATCGACGACCGCACGCTCGTCGAGAAGAAGCTGGTGAACTACTGGGGCTACAACACTATCGCGTTCTTCGCGCCGGAGGCACGCTACGCGCAAGACAATGCGCTGGATTCCTTCCGTACCACGGTGGCCCGGCTGCACGACGCCGGCATCGAAGTGCTGCTCGACGTCGTCTACAACCACACCGCCGAAGGCAACCATATGGGCCCGACGCTGTGCTTCCGCGGCATCGACAATGCGTCCTACTACTGGCTGAACCGCGAGAACCCGCGCTTCTATGACGACTTCACCGGCTGCGGCAGCTCGGTCAACCTCACCCATCCGCGCGTGTTGCAGATGGTGATGGACTCGCTGCGCTACTGGGTCGAGGTCTGCCATGTCGACGGCTTCCGCTTCGATCTCGCCACGACGCTGGCGCGCGGCCCGAACGGATTCGATCGCAACCATCCGTTCCTGACGGCGATTCGCCAGGACCCGGTGCTGGCGACCGTGAAGATGGTGGCCGAGCCCTGGGACCTCGGCCTCGGCGGCTATCAGGTCGGCGCGTTTCCGTCGCAATGGTCGGAATGGAACGATCGTTACCGCAGCGCGATGCGGCGCTACTGGAGTGGCGAAGGCAGTCTGATCGGCGAAATCTCGGGCCGCATGACCGCGTCCTCGGACCTGTTCCACCATGACAACCGTACGACCCGCGCCGGCATCAACCACATCACGGTGCATGACGGATTCACCCTGGCCGACCTGTTCAGCTACAATGAGAAGCACAACGAGGCCAATGGCGAGGACAATCGCGACGGCTCGAACGACAATCACTCCAACAATAGCGGCCATGAGGGCCCGACCGACGATCCCGATATCAATGCGCTGAGACGGCAGCTCCGGAAGAACCAGCTCGCCTGTCTCCTGCTTGCCCAGGGAACACCGCTGATCCTCGCCGGCGACGAGGTCGCCAACACCCAGAATGGCAACAACAACGCCTATTGCCAGGACAACGAGACCGGCTGGGTCGGCTGGGAGAACCTCGGCACGGACGACGACATCATCGATTTCATCGGCCACCTGGCCGCGCTGCGGCGCCGCTTCGGCCAGATCCGCTGCCAGCGCTGGCTCGACGGCCTTCGCGCCGATGGCACCTATGGTGTGCTGTGGCTGACGCCGTCGGCCGATGAGATGACGGAATCCGACTGGAAATTCCCCGAAGGCCGGTTCCTCGCCTTCGTGCTCGGGCCGATGGAACAGGAGCAGGCGCCGATCTTTATCGTGCTGAACGCCGCACCGGAGGAGATCGCATTCAAGATGCCGAAGATGGCGGATTACAAGAGCTGGCAGCAAGTGCTGAACACCACGACGAGCCAACAGGACGGTGCCGCCTTTGCCTCGGGCGCTGACAGCAACGCGCCGCCGCGCTCGGTGCTTGCCTTTGCAGGCTCCGCATGAATGTCCATCACTTCGGCCCCGAGCTCACTCACGACGGCACGCGCTTTCGGCTATGGGCGCCGGCCGCGAAGCGCGTCGACGTTCTGCTCGACAAGCCGCACCCGCTGACACGCGACGCAGCCGGCTGGTACATCGCCGAGATCCCGGGCATGGGCGCAGGCGCTCGCTACAAATTCCGGGTCGATGACGAGATCGACGTGCCCGATCCGGCGTCCGCCTTCCAGCCGGACGACGTGTTCGGCCCGAGCGAGGTGATCGACCATTCCGCTTTCAAATGGCGCGCCACGGCGTGGCGCGGGCGTCCCTGGCATGAAGCGGTCGTTCTCGAGGCCCATGTCGGCACCTTCACCCCTGAGGGCACCTATCGCGCCATGATCGACAAGCTCGATCATCTGGTCGCGACCGGCATCACCGCGATCGAGCTGATGCCGCTTGCGGATTTCGCTGGGCGCCGCAACTGGGGCTATGACGGCGTGCTGTGGTATGCGCCCGACAGCGCCTATGGCCGTCCTGATGACCTCAAGACCCTGATCGACGAGGCCCATCTGCGCGGTCTGATGGTGATGCTCGACGTGGTCTATAATCACTTCGGCCCCGAGGGAAACTATCTTGGCCGCTATGCGCCGGCCTTCTTCACCGACGCCAAGACGCCGTGGGGCAGCGCGATCGACTATCGTGTCCCCGAGGTGCACGCCTTCGCAATCGAAAACGCAGTGTCCTGGCTGCGCAACTATCGCTTCGATGGACTGCGCCTCGATGCCGTCGATACTATCATCGACGAGGACGGCGTTTCAGTCCTGCGTGACCTCAGCGTCGCAGCTGGACGGCTCGCGGCCGAGACCGGCCGTCACATCAACCTCGTGCTCGAAAACGGCGAAAACCGCGCCAGCCTGCTGGACGCCACAGAGAAGCCTCCGCACGGCAAATATCGGGCACAGTGGAACGACGACTACCATCATGTCTGGCGCGTGCTCCTGACGGGTGAATCGCAAGGCTACTACGCCGACTATCAACATGCGCCGGCGGACCAGCTCGCCCGCGCGCTGTCGTCCGGCTACGTCTATCAAGGCCACGCCTCGAAGTTTCGCGGCGGCAAGCGCCGCGGCGAGCCAAGCGGAGCACTGCCGCCGACCTGCTTCATCGACTTCTTGCAGAATCACGACCAGATCGGCAACCGTCCGCTTGGCGATCGCCTCGTGACCGTCGCAAAGCCGGCCGCGCTGGAGACCGCGCTGGCCGTGACGCTGATCGCGCCAGCGACACCGATGTTGTTCATGGGCGAGGAATGGGGCGCGACGTCGCCGTTTCCATTCTTCTGCGATTTCAAGGGCGATCTCGCCGATGCGGTTCGCCAGGGACGGCGCAAGGAATTCGCCTGGGCATTCGAAAAATACGGCAACGACATTCCCGACCCGCTCGACGAAAAGACCATGCGATCCGCCGTGCTCGACTGGATGGCGCTCGCGCACGACCCGGGCCGCAGGCGACTGGCGCTGGTGCGTGACCTGCTCACGGTCAGGCACCGCGAGATCACGCCGCGGCTTGCGGGCGCGCGTTTCGGCGAGGCTCATGTCGCGAACGACCTCTTGACTGCGCATTGGCAGATGGGTGACGGCAAAACGCTGCAGCTTGCGGTCAATCTCTCCGACCGCGATCTCCCCGCTACGTCGGAGATCAAGGGAACCCTGATCTGGGGCCGTGCGTTGTCGGATCACATCCCCGCCTGGTCGGTGCGCTGGTACATCGGATAGAACAATGCCTCCCGCGATCCCGATCGCGACATACCGCCTGCAACTCACTGCCGATTTCGACTTCGATGCCGCAGCCCGCGTGCTGCCGTATCTGAAGGCACTCGGCATCAGTCACGTCTATGCCTCGCCCTTCACCAAGGCGCGCAAGGGCTCGACGCACGGCTATGATGTCGTCGACCACACCAAATTCAATCCGGAGCTCGGCGGCGAGGCCGGATTCTCACGGCTGAGCGATGCGCTGAAACAAAATGACCTCGGCCTGATCCTCGACTTCGTGCCTAACCATGTCGGCGTGCATTTTGCCGACAATCCGTGGTGGCTCGATGTGCTGGAATGGGGTCAAACCTCGCCGCACGCGGTCTCCTTCGACATCGACTGGGACCTGCTGCCCTATCGTGCCCGCGGCGGCGTGCTGCTGCCGATCCTCGGCTCGTCCTATGGCCAGGCGCTGGAGCGGGGCGAGATCGAGCTGCGCTACGACGAAGCCGAAGGCAGCTTCTCCGCCTGGTACTTTGAACATCGCCTGCCGATCGCACCCGAGCGCTATGGCGAGGTGCTGCGGGCTATCGTCCGCGAATCCGGCGCCGAGGACAGCGCGGCTGGACGCGCGATGCTCGACCTCGCCGCGCGATACCGGGGACTGCGTCACCCCAACCGCACCGAGGCTCCCACTCTCAAGGCCGAGTTGCGCGCGATCGACGGCGGCGCCGGCGTCATCGCGCGCGGGCTCACCGCCTATCGCGCCGCCAAGGATCGTCCGACCCAGACGCTGGCGCTGCATCATTTGCTGGAGCGCCAGCACTACAAGCTCGGCCACTGGCGGCTCGCCTCCAGTGACATCAACTACCGCCGCTTCTTCGACGTCAACACGCTCGCTGGCCTGAGAGTCGAGGATGCCGGCACCTTCGAGGCGAGCCACAGCCTGGTGAAGCGGTTGATCGCGGAAGACCGGCTGCAGGGCTTACGCCTCGACCATATCGACGGCCTGCGCGATCCGGCGCAGTACTTCCAGCGCCTGCGCCGCCTGATCCGCTCCGCGCAAGGCGCGAAGGCAAAGCCGTTCTACATCGTGGTCGAGAAGATCCTCGGCGAGGACGAGAAGCTGCCGGCGTTCACCGGCGTCGACGGCACCACCGGCTATGAATGGATGAACGTGATCAGCCAGGTGCTGGTCGACGGCAGCGGCCTCGATCCGCTCAACGAGATCTGGCGCCAAATCAGCAACCAGTCGCCCAATCTGGTGCCGGTGCTGCGCGAGGCCAAGCGGCGGGTGCTCGAGACGCTGCTAACCAGCGAATTCACCGTGCTCACACGCTTGCTGGCGCGGATCGCCGGCGGCCACTATTCGACCCGCGACTTTTCGGCCGACAGCCTGCGCCAGGCGCTCGAACTCTACGTGCTGCACTTCCCGGTCTATCGCACCTATCTGACGCCGTCGGGCGCAAAGGCGCATGACCGCGCGCTGATCGTTGAGACGATCGCGCGCGCCCGCGCCGACTGGTTCGCGGCCGACGAAGGCATCTTCGATTTCCTGCGCGATGCCCTGACCATGGACCTGCTCAAGCCCGGCCGTCCACCGCACGGCGCGCCGCGGGTCCGCCGTTTCGCGCTGAAGGTCCAGCAGTTCACCGGGCCGATGATGGCGAAGTCGCTGGAGGACACCACCTTCTATCGCTATCACCGCCTGGTGGCGCTGAACGAGGTCGGCGGCGATCCAGCAGCAGGCGCGCTTCCCGCCGGCCGTTTCCACACAATGATGCAGGCCCGTATCAGCGAATGGCCGCATGGCATGACCGCGACCGCAACCCACGACACCAAGCGCGGCGAGGACGCCCGCACGCGGATCATGGCACTTGCCGAGATCCCCGGCGAATGGACCAGCGCGGTCGCACGCTGGAAGGTGTTGAATGCGCCGCACCTGGTGCTCGACGGCGAGATGCGCGCACCATCGGCGACCTTCGAATACATGCTGTATCAGGCGCTGATCGGCGCCTGGGAGCCGGACGACCCCTCGTTTGTCGAGCGCATGCAGGCCTACGCCCTGAAGGCGGCGCGCGAAGGCAAGCAGGAGACGAGCTGGCTCAATCCGCATCAAGCTTACGAAGACGGCGTCAAAACCTTTATCGAACGGATCCTGGATCGCAAGACATCCGCCGAATTCCTGGATTCGCTGGAGACTCTGGCGCAACGTACGGCCCGGATCGGCGCGTTGAACTCGCTCAGCCAAGTCACGCTGAAGGCGACGATGCCGGGTGTGCCGGATTTCTATCAGGGCACCGAACTCTGGGATTTTTCGCTTGTCGATCCCGACAACCGGCGGCCGGTCGATTTTGCGGAGCGAGCCGAACTACTTGCCGCGACCGAAGCACCCGATTGGGGCGCGCTCGCGCAAAGCTGGCGCGATGGCCGGTTGAAGCTCGCATGGACGCGGCATCTGCTGCGGCTGCGGAACGAAGTGCCCGATGTCTTCGCTAGCGGCGGCTATGAGCCGCTCGAGGTTGACGGCCCGCATCGCGACCACGTCATCGCGTTCGCCCGGCGCCACGGCCGCGACGCTGTTATCGTCACGGTGGCCAGGTGGTTTGCCCCGTTCACGCAAAGCGGGCGCGCATGGCCGCGTCCGGACGCCTTCGACGGCACAATCGACGTGACGGGATATGCGACGGAGGTCGGCACGAACAGGCTTCCGCTTTCGACACTGTTCGAGCAGCTGCCTGTTGCGGTGCTGCGAGCGAGGACCCCTGCCAAGGGATCGAAGCGAAAGCAGAGCCGTCCGTAGAAGCGCGGAGGCCGTCCGGGATCGACGGCCGGACGGCCTGGCGGATGTCGTGCCGGTTACGAAGGCCGGTTCCCTCCCTCCGCGCTTGCCGTGATAGTCCGGCAAATTCGTTACCGAGAGGCTGACGACCGCCTGCCACGCGCGGTATTTCGTTGCTGCGGGGCACAACGATCGCCTAACCCATCAGCTGCGCTTGGTCAGCAACAACTGTCCGCTCTTCTGGATGGCGATCTGCGCGACCTCGGCGAAGCGTTGCAGCAACCATGGCAACGTCACCTCCAGCCGTACATACGCATCCTCGACGTCGAGATGCCCGGCGGCGATTTGCCCGAGCGCACGCACGCGAAAGGTCATGCGATTGTCGTCCCAATGCTCCTCGTCGACGCTCAAAACAGGCACGCTCGATGCCGCGCGCGACAAACCTGCCTTCAGGCGACGCATGGCCTCATCGCGACCGAGACGGTGGGGAATCGAAACAATGAGCGGCGCCGACATCACAAGCCCTCCTCGACCGTTACCGTTGATGTAATTCCGTTCCACACAAATGGAAGATGTACGGATTTTATCGCACCGCGAGAGCAGGAACCTTCACAGTTCCGGTTTGTTTCCTCCACGCAAAGGGCAAACGCACAGGGCCTGTGGGCTGAGGAGAGCTTGAGATGTCAATTGGAACGATCATTCTTATCATTCTGGTCATCGCGCTGCTGGGCGGCTTCAGCGGCATCGGCGGCGGACCGTTCTACGGCACCGGCTATTACGGCGGCGGCGGGCTCGGCCTCGTGGTCGTGATCCTGCTGGTTCTGCTCCTGCTCGGACGGCTGTAAGACAAGGGATCGTAGGGTGGGCAAAGGCGCACTTGCGCCGTGCCCACCATCAAGAGCAGCGCAAGAGGTGGTGGGCACGCTTCGCTTTGCCCACCCTACACAGCCGATCCCTTCCACATAAAGACTGTCATCACCCGCGAAAGCGGGTGACCCAGTATTCCAGAGACGCTGTTGGTTGATCCGATAGGTCGCGGCGTACTCGATACCCCGCCTTCGCGGGGTACGACGAATTACCGCGCCGCCAGCTTCTTCATCGCCGTCTTGATCGACGCCGCTGCGTCATCGTAGCCATCCCACGCCTTGGTCTTCGCAAGCAACGCCGGCACGGTTCGCACCGTGTATTTCTTCGGATCGAGATCGCCGCGTACCTGTGTCCAGGTCAGGGGCATCGACACCGTGGCGCCATCGCGCGCTCGCGGCGACAGCACCGAGACTGCGGTCGCAAGCCGGTCGTTGCGCAGATAGTCGAGGAAGATCTTTCCGGTGCGCTTGGCCTTGGACATGTTGAGCAGATAGCGCTCGGGCTCATCCTGGGCCATCCACTGACAAATGCCTTGCGCGAAGGCCTTGGCCTCCTTCCACGTCACCTTGTCCTTTGTACCGTGGAGCAGTGGCGTGACGACGTGAAGGCCCTTGCCACCGGTGGTCTTGCAGAAGCTTTCGAGACCGACCGCCGTCAGGCGCTGGCGCATGTCCTTGGCGGCGTCGATTACCTCGGAAAAGGCAACGTCGGGCGCGGGATCGAGGTCGAACACCAGCCGGCCTGGCGTGTCATAGGCATCGGGCGCACAATTCCAGGGATGCAGCTCGAGCCCGCCGAGTTGGGCGACCGCTGCTAATCCCTCGACCTGATCGATCTGCAGATAGGGTTTTCGGTCGCCGGAGACCTTTGCAAGTTTCAGCAGCTTCGACGTGCCCGCCATCGCGTGGCGCTGAAAGAAGGTCTCGCCCTGGATGCCGTCGGGTGCGCGCACGATCGAGCACGGCCGGCCCTTGAGATAACCGATCATCCATTCGCCGACCGTCTCGAAATATGTCGCGAGGTCGAGCTTGGTCACGGACTTGCCGTCGCCTCCGTCGGGCCACAAGGCCTTATCCGGATGGGAGATGACGACACCCATCACCTCGCTGGATGCCTTCGCCGCGCTTCTTGCCGTGCCTTTGGCCATCGGCTTCACCACTTTCGTCACAGCAGGCTTCTCCGCTTCGACCTCACGCGCCGGCTTGTCCTGGCGCAGGCCCTTGAATGCGGCCTGGCGGATGTTGCCGCCGTCGGTCCAGCCGGCGAATTCGATCTCGGCAACCAGCTCCGGCTTCAGCCAATGCACGTCGCGGGTTGCCCTCGGCGCGTCCTTGCCGCCGAACGGACTCTCGTCCGATGCGGCCGCCTTCAGCGACGGCATGATCCGCCGAACCGTGTCCTGGCCGAAACCGGTGCCGACGATGCCGACAAAGGCCAGATGACCACCGCGATAGACACCGGCCATCAGCGAGCGGAATTTGCCGTTGGTGGTCTTCCAGCCGCCGATCACGACCTCCTGGCCGGCGCGGATCTTTGCCTTGGTCCAGTCGTCGGACCGTCCGGAGCGATAGGGCGCATCGAGCTTCTTGGAGACGATGCCTTCCAGTCCGAGCTTGCGTGCCGATTCCAGCACGGTCTCGCCGCTCTCCTCGAAGTGCTCGACATAGCGGATCAGCAGATCCTTGCCTTTGCGCTTCTCGAGCAGTTGCTTCAGCCGCGTCTTGCGCTCGCCCAGCAGCAGGGGGCGCAAATCCTCCTTGCCGGCAAACAACAGATCGAAGGCGAAGAAGATCAGCCAGTTCGTCTTGCCGTCGGAGATTGCCGCCTGCAGCGTCGAGAAATCCGGAACGCCTCCTTCGTTGAGCGCGACGATCTCGCCATCGATCAGGGCGTCCGGCAGCTTGCCGGCCTCCTTAGCGATCGCGGCGAATTTGTCCGTCCAGTCGAGCCCCTTGCGGGTCTTCAAGACTGCTTCCCCGTCCTCGACGCGGAGTTGCACACGGTAACCGTCGAATTTGATCTCATGGCACCAGCCCGCGCCGCCGGGCGGGCTTTCAACCGATGCGCAGAGCTGCGGCGCGACGAAATCCGGCATCACCGGCACCTGTTTCGGCTTCGCCGCTGGTCGCGCTTTGGCCGGCGGCGCCTTGGCCTTGGCGCGCGCGTCGGCCGCATCGCCGCGATTGGAGTGCCAGACAGCGTCCGCCTTGGCCTTTCCGTTGCCTTTGGCCAGCATGAACGGCTTTGGCGCCCGTCCCTTGCCTTCAGCGATCTGCGCCATCGACCGCCCCGAGGCGACCGAGCGGTCCTCCTTGAGGATCTCCTCGCCGTCGCCATCCACGGCATAGTCGTCGCGGTGCTTGATCAACAGCCAATTGGTGCGCTTGCCGCCAAAGCGGTCGCCCTTCATCCGCACCAGCACCCAGCTGCCATGCAGCTTCTCGCCATCAAGCGTGAACTTCAGGTCGCCCTTCTTGAAGCCGCGTTCGGGGTCATCAGACTCCCAGTAACCGCGATCCCAGAGCTGCACCGTGCCGCCGCCATACTCGCTTTCGGGAATTGTGCCTTCGAAATCGCCGTAGTCCAGCGGGTGATCCTCAACCTCCACCGCCAGCCGCTTGTCATGCGGGTCGAGCGAGGGACCACGCGTCACCGCCCAGGACTTGAAGACGCCGTCGAATTCGAGCCTGAGATCATAGTGCAGCCGCGTCGCGTCATGCTTCTGGATGACAAAGCGCCGCTGCTTTCCGGCTGCGACCTTGACGTCGCCCGACGGCTCATCGGTCTTCTCGAAATCGCGCTTCTTGCGATAGGTGGACAGGTTTCGGAGCGACAATTGCAAGCCTCGGCGCTAACGACGGCAGCCGCCCATCCGCGGCCGTCAGGAACCAAAACCCACGGTATCCGTTCAAGTTCCAAACTCAAGCTGTTTGGAGAGGAAGCGAGGCATGACAACCCAGAGCGGCTAATCCGCCGCGCGCAGCCGATAGCCAATGCCGGTTTCGGTCAGCACGAATTGCGGACGCTCGGGGTCGGCCTCGATCTTCTGGCGGAGCTGGCGCACATAGACGCGCAGATATTGCGCATCGGTCAATTCGTCCCACAATTCCTTCAGCAGGAAGCGATGCGTCAGTACCTTGCCGGCATGCTGCACCAGCACACGCAGCAGGTCGTACTCCTTCGGCGACAGCTTTATCTCTTTCTCGCCGACCTTGACGATGCGGCGCACCAGATCGACCGAGAGATCGCCGGAGCGAAAGACAGGCCGTTCGCCCTGCACCTGCAACTGGTGCCGGAGCGCGGCGCGCAGCCGCGCCAGCAGTTCGTCCATGCCGAACGGCTTGGTCAGGTAATCGTCGGCGCCGAGATCGAGCGCCTGCACCTTGCCGGCCTCGTCGCCGCGGCTCGACAGCACCACGATCGGTACATTTTCGTTGCGGCCGCGGATCATGCGCAGCAAATCGTGGCCCTGGATGTCGGGCAAGCCGAGATCGAGGATGATCAGTGCGGGCTCCTCGGCCAGCATCTCCAGCGCAATCTTGCCGTTGGAAGCTTCGAGGATGTCATAGCCCTGCGTGCTCAGTCCCATCCGCAACAGTTTGCGGATCGGCGGCTCGTCGTCGATGACCAGAACCTTGATGGGTGTTGCGTTCATGCAGCGGTGTCCAGCGCGTGGGTGTCGGCCGGGATCGGCAGGCGGATGGTGATGATGGCGCCGCTCCGGTCGGAGCGGTTGGCGGCCGCGATCGTGCCGCGCATCGCCTCGACGAAGCCGCGCGAAATCGCCAGCCCGAGGCCGGTGCCGGGGCGGATATGGTCGCCCTTCTCGGCGCGATAGAACTTGTCGAACACGCTTTCGAGATCGTGGGCCGGAATGCCGTTGCCCTCATCTAGGATCTGCAGCGCGATCGTCTCGCGGTCGCGCCCACCGCGGATCGAGATCGTGGTGTCCGGCGGCGCATATTTGGCGGCGTTGTCCAAGAGGTTGAACAGCACCTGCTCGAACAGCACCGCATCGAGCTCCAGCATCGGCAGGTCGGCCGCGAGCTCCAGCGACACCTTGTGGTGCACCAGAATCTTTGCCGCGCGGCGCAGCGCGCTGCCGACGATCTCGCCGATATCGTGCCGCGCGGTGTTGGGCACGATCGCACCCGACTCGAGCTTGGTCATGTCGAGCAGATTGGCGATAAATCTGTTGAGCCGCTCCGACTCGTCGATCACGGTCGCCAGCAAATCATGCTTCTGTGCGTCGGTCAGGCTCGCGCCGACGTCGCGCAGAGTCGAGGCCGAACCTAGCACGGAGGCGAGCGGTGTCTTGAGGTCGTGCGAGATCGAGGTCAGCAGCGCGCCGCGCAGGCGGTCCGACTCGACCGTGCGCTTGACACGGTCCATGTCCTCGACCAGCAGCACGCGTTCGATCGCGAGCGCGCCCTGGTCGACCAGCGCATCGAGCAGCCGGCGCTGGTCGGGGGTCAGCAACGGTCCGGTCCGGTCGTCGTCGATGCCGATCACGCCGGTCAGGCCGCGCCCGGTGCGCATCGGCAGGAACAGCCGCTTGGCGCCGGGCAACGTGTCCGAGCCGCGACCGGCGGGGCGATCGTTGCTCCACGCCCAATTAGCCGCGGCGAGGTCCGCCTTGTCGAGCTGGTCCTCCGGCGGATAGCCGGCCTTGACGGCCAACAGCCCGTCTTCCGGCAGCAGCAGCACCACACGCACCTTCAGCATCAGCGCGATCTGGTAGGCGGTCGCCCACAGCACGTCGTCGAGCGTGGCGGTACCCGCGAGCTTGCGGCTGAAAGCATAGAGCGACTCGGTGGTGCGGACGCGGCCGATCGCGGAATCGGCCTGCGTGCGCACGCGCGCGGCGACATTGGAGACCAACAACGCCACCACCATGAAGAAGAAGAACGCGGCGACGTTGGTCGGATCGGTGATGGTGAAGGTATAGACCGGCGGCAGGAAGAAGAAATTGTAGCACAACGAAGCGGCCACGCTGGCCAGCAGCGATGGCCACAGGCCGTAGCGCACGGCGACGCCGACGACGGCGGTGATGAACACCAAGTCGACGTTCTCGATCCCGAAGAACGGCTGGATCAGCTGCGCCGCAACGAGCCCGATCGCGACCAGCAGCAGCGCCATCAGATAGGGCCGCGGATTGAACGGCTCCTGCCGCTGCGCTGTCTGCACCGCCGCCTTGGCGACCGGCTGCTCGTCGCCGGCGATCACGTTGACGCTGATATTGCCGGCGCGGCGCACCAGATCGTGCACCACGGAGCCGCGCGTCATCTCGAACCAGCGCGAGCGCGTCGACTTGCCGATGATGATCTGGGTGACGTTGTTGGCCTGCGCGAAACTGATGACGTCGTCGGCGATGCGGCGCCCGACGCCGGGAATCGTCAGCGCCTCGCCGCCCAGCGCCTCGGCAAGCCGCAGCGTATCGGAGAGCCGGTCGCGCTGCTCGTCGGTCAGTTGCAGGCTGCGGCGGGTTTCGATGCTGATCGCAGTCCACGGCGCGTGCAGCCGGTCGGCCAGCCGCTTGGTATAGCGGACGAGGCCGGCCGCGCGCGGGTCCTCGCTGATGCTGACGAGGATTCGTTCACCGGCCGCCCAGGGCCCGGCGATCGCGTTGGCCTGCATGTGGGTGAGCAACTGCTCGTCGACCCGCTCGGCGGTGCGCCGCAGCGCGAGCTCGCGCAGCGCGGTCAGATTTCCGGGCGAGAAATAGTGCTCCAGTGCCCGCTCGGCCTGCTTCGGCACATAGACCTTGCCCTCCTTCAACCGCTGAATCAGGTCGTCGGGCGTGAGGTCGATCAGCTCGATGGCGGCGGCGCGATCGAACACCGAATCCGGTACGGTCTCGCGCACCCGGACGTGGGTGATCTGGGCGACCACATCGTTGAGGCTCTCGATGTGCTGGATGTTGACGGCGGTATAGACGTCGATGCCGCGCGAGAGCAGTTCCTCGACATCGAGATAGCGCTTGGGATGCCGGCTGCCCGGCGCATTGGTATGGGCGAGTTCGTCGACCAGCGCGATCTGCGGGCGCCGCGCGATCAGTGCGTCAAGGTCCATCTCCTCGATGTCCTGGTCGCGGTAGGTCAGCCGCTTGCGGGGGACCACTTCGAGGCCCTTCAGCAGCGCCTCGGTCTCGACGCGGCCGTGGGTCTCGACGACGCCGACCACCACGTCGGTGCCTGCCTTGATGCGGGCGTGAGCGCTTTGCAGCATCTCGTAGGTCTTGCCAACGCCGGGAGCGGCACCGACGAAAATCTTCAGCCGCCCCGAGCGATCGGTCTCCCGGCGCGCGGCCTCAAGCAGCGCATCGGGCGAGGGTCGTTTTTCCAGGTCGCGGCGCTGATTGGCCATACGGCAATATAGTCATCCGGTCGGTTGCAGCCTACTCCCCTATTTCGAGCTGGCCCCGTCCAGCGCCAGATTGAGCGCAAGAACGTTAACGCGCGGCTCGCCCAGGATGCCGGCGAAACGCCCTTGCGTGTTCTGCGTCACCAGCTGACGAACTGCGTCCTCCGACAGGCTCCGCGCCTTGGCGATCCGCGGCACCTGGAACAGCGCGGCGTCCGGCGAGATGTCGGGGTCGAGCCCGCTGGCCGAGGTGGTGACCAGATCGATCGGCACCGCGGCGGACGGATTTTCAACCTTCAGCTTCTCGACATCCTCCTTGACCCGGTCGTTCAGCGCCTTGCTGGTCGGACCGAGATTGGAGCCGCCGGAATTGGCAGCATTGTACGGCGCCGGCACGGTCTTGCTGGCATCGTTCGGATCAGGCGCGACCGTCGCCGAGGGCCGGCCGTGGAAGTATTTGTCGTCCTTGAACTCCTGCCCGATCAGGGCGGAGCCGACCACTGTGCCGTTTCGCTCGATCAGGCTGCCTTGCGCCTGTTTCGGGAAGATGGCGCCAGCGATCGCCGTCATGGCGAGCGGATAGACCAGGCCCGTGATCGCGGTCAGCACGACCAGGACGATGATGGCGGGGCGGATTTCTCTGAGCATCGTAGGTCTCCTAAGTTTGCTCGGTCATTGCGAGCGAAGCGAAGCAATCCATGGTTCGGAAAACGGAGAGATGGATTGCGGCGTCGCTTCGCTCCTCGCGATGACGGTTGCGTGGTTCAAGCCAGGCCCAAAGCGGCGACCAAGAGGTCGATTACCTTGATGCCGATGAAGGGAATGATGATGCCGCCAAGGCCGTAGACCATCAGGTTGCGGCGAAGCAGCGCGCCGGCCCCGATCGCACGGTACTTGACGCCCTTTAGCGCCAGAGGAATCAGCGCGATGATGATCAGCGCGTTGAAGATGATCGCCGACAGGATCGCGCTCTGCGGGCTCGCCAGGTGCATTACGTTCAGCACCGAAAGCTGCGGGTAGAACGTAAGGAACATCGCCGGGATGATCGCAAAGTATTTCGCGACGTCGTTGGCGATCGAGAACGTGGTCAGCGCGCCGCGTGTCATCAGCAGCTGCTTGCCGATCTCGACCACCTCGATCAGCTTGGTCGGGTTGGAATCGAGGTCGACCATGTTGCCGGCCTCGCGCGCAGCCTGGGTGCCGGTGTTCATGGCGACACCGACGTCGGCCTGCGCCAGTGCCGGCGCGTCATTGGTGCCGTCGCCGCACATCGCCACCAGCTTGCCCTTGGCCTGCTCGTCGCGAATCAGCTTGAGCTTGTCCTCAGGAGTGGCCTGCGCCAGGAAGTCGTCGACGCCGGCTTCAGCCGCGATCGCAGCAGCGGTCATCGGGTTGTCGCCCGTGATCATGACGGTGCGGATGCCCATCCGGCGCAGCTCGGCAAAACGCTCGCGGATGCCGCCCTTGACGATGTCCTTCAGGTGCACGACGCCGAGCAGCTTGCCGTCCTTTGCCACTGCGAGCGGCGTGCCGCCGGCCTTGGAGATTTCGTCGGCGATCGACTGGATCTCGCGCGCCTCGGCGCTCATCGCCGTCTGAATCGACCGAACGGTATTGCCCGAGGCCACGGCGCGTTGTCCGCCGCCATCGACATAGTTCAGGATCGCATCCACCGCGCCCTTGCGGACCGACGACGAGCCGGCATCGATGCCGCTCATGCGGGTCTGCGCCGTGAACGGAACGAACGTCGCGGCGAGTTCCTTCATGTCGCGGCCGCGGATGCCGTATTTCTCCTTGGCCAGCACCACGATCGAGCGTCCCTCCGGTGTCTCGTCGGCGAGCGAGGCCAGTTGCGCCGCATCGGCGAGATCCTGCTCGGACACGCCGCGGACGGGGCGGAACGCGGTCGCCTGGCGGTTGCCGAGCGTGATGGTGCCGGTCTTGTCGAGCAGCAGCGTATCGACGTCGCCGGCGGCCTCCACCGCGCGGCCGGACATCGCCAGCACATTGAAGCGCACCAGGCGGTCCATTCCGGCGATGCCGATCGCGGACAACAGCGCGCCGATCGTGGTCGGGATCAACGTGACGAACAGGGCGACCAGTATCACGACCGAGATCGAGCCGCCGGCATAGGCCGCATAGCTCGGGATCGTCACGGTGGCGAACACGAAGATGATGGTGAGACCCGCCAGCAGGATGTTGAGCGCGATCTCGTTCGGCGTCTTCTGCCGCTCGGCGCCTTCCACCAGGCGGATCATGCGGTCGATGAAGGTCGAACCCTGCGCCGCGGTGATGCGGACGCGGATCCAGTCGGACAGCACCTGCGTGCCGCCGGTGACAGCCGACCGATCGCCGCCGGATTCACGGATCACGGGCGCGGATTCACCGGTGATGGCGGCCTCGTTCACCGAGGCGACGCCTTCGATCACCTCGCCGTCGGAGGGGATGTTGTCGCCGGCTTCGACCAGCACGACGTCACCGACCTTCAGCGAGGTGCCGGGCACCATGCGAAAGGTTCTATCAGTGCCGGTGAGCAGCTTGGCCTGGCTCTCGGTGCGGGTCTTCTTCAGCGATTCCGCCTGCGCCTTGCCGCGGCCTTCGGCGACGGCTTCGGCGAAATTGGCGAACAGCACGGTGAACCAGAGCCAGAGGATGATCTGGAAGGTGAAGCCGAGGCTGGGCCCGCCGGTGACGAGGTCGCGGACGAAGATCACAGTGGTCAGCGCGGCCACGACCTCGACCACGAACATGACGGGGTTCTTCGCCATCAGCCGCGGATCGAGCTTGACGAAAGCCGACCAGATCGCCGGCACCAGGATCTTCGGGTCGAGCATGGTCGACGCCGTCACCTGCTTCTGCAGTTTCATGGTTTCCATGGAGGGTACTCCGGTCGTATCAAATCAGAACAGGGTGTTGGCGGTCATGGCGAGGTGTTCGACGATCGGCCCGAGCGCCAGCGCCGGGAAGAAGGTCAGGCCGCCGATGATCAGGATGACGCCGACGACGAGGCCCACGAACAGGCCGCCGGTGGTCGGCAGCGTGCCGGCCGACGGCGGGATCGACTTCTTCCCCGCGAGCGAGCCGGCCATCGCCATCGCCGGCACGATCATGAAGAAGCGGCCCACAAACATCGAGACGGCAAGCGTCAGATTGTAAAAGAAGGTGTTGCCGGTGAGCCCCGCGAAGGCCGATCCGTTGTTGCCGGTCGCCGACGTGTAGGCGTAGAGCACCTCGGTAAAGCCGTGAGGACCGGCATTGGCCATCGAGGCCACCGCCGAGGGCAGCACCACGGCCACCGCCGTCCAGCCGAGATACATCAGCGGCAGCACCAGGATCGCGAGCATCGCCATCTTGACCTCACGCGCCTCGATCTTCTTGCCGACATATTCCGGCGTGCGGCCGACCATCAGGCCGGCGACGAAGATCGACAGCACGACGAACAGCAGCATGCCGTAAAGGCCGGCGCCGACGCCGCCGACGATGATCTCGCCGAGTTGCATGTTGATCAGCGGGATCATGCCGCCGAGCGCGGTGAAGCTGTCATGCATCGCATTGACCGCGCCGCAGGACGCAGCAGTGGTGATGACCGCGAACAGCGAGGACGCGACGATGCCGAAGCGCACCTCCTTGCCCTCCATGTTGCCGCCGGTCAGGCCGAGCGCCTGCAGCGCATTGGTGCCGTTGGCTTCCGCCCAATAGGTCACGGTGACGCCGGCGAGGAACAGCACGCCCATCACGGCGAGGATCGCCCAGCCCTGGCGTTCATTGCCGACCATGCGACCGAACACGTTGGTCAGCGCGGCGCCGAGCGCGAAGATCGAGATCATCTGCACGAGATTCGACAGCGCGGTCGGGTTCTCGAAGGGATGCGCGGCGTTGGCGTTGAAGAAGCCGCCGCCATTGGTGCCGAGCATCTTGATCGCGACCTGCGAGGCCACCGGCCCAAGCGCGATGGTCTGCTTGCTGCCTTCCAGCGTGGTCGCATCGACATAGGCGCCGAGCGTCTGCGGCATGCCCTGCCAGACCAGGAAGACAGTATAGACGATGCAGATCGGCAGCAGCACGTAAAGCGTGCAACGCGTGACATCGACCCAGAAATTGCCGATCGTGCGCACCGAGGAGCGCGAGAAGCCGCGGATCAGCGCCATCGCGAGCGCGATGCCAGTCGCAGCCGACAGGAAGTTCTGGTGGGTGAGGCCGAGCATCTGGACCAGATAGGACAGCGTGCTCTCACCACCATAGTTCTGCCAGTTGGTGTTGGTGAGGAAGGAGATCGCGGTGTTGAAGGAGAGATCCTCCGCGACCGCGGTTTGTCCGGCCGGGTTGAACGGCAGCACCGCCTGCAGCCGCATCAGGCCGTAGATGATGAAGAACGCGCCGACATGGAACAGCAGCATCGCGACCGCATAAGTCAGCCAGTGCTGCTCGCGCCGCTCGTCGACGCCGCCGACCCAGTAGATGCCGCGCTCGACGGGGCGCAGCACGGGAGAGAGGAAGGTGCGCTCGCCGTTAAAGACGCGGGTCATGTACCAGCCGAGCGGTTTGACCAGCGCGACCACGATCGCGCAGAAGAGAATAATTTGAATCCAGCCGATGACGGTCATTGCGTCAAACCTTTCGAACGGGTGCGAGGCGCAGCAGCGACGCGAGCAGGCCGAGCAGCAAGCCGCTCAGCGCCACGTCCGCCACGAGAATTGTGCAAAGCGCGAGCATTGCGTGGACCTAGAAGCGCTCGGGCCGCAGCAATGCATAGGTGAGGTAGAACAGCAGACCGAGCGAAACGAGGCCGGCGAGCGAATAGTCGAAAATCATCGCCGCCTCCTATAGCCGTTCGCAGGCGTAGGCGTAGCCGATGCCGGCCGCGAACAGGCCGATCGCCAACGCTGCCATGAGAATGTCCATCATGAGAGCCTCCTATGCTCCGTGGGCGGCGGGACATCGCATAAGCGATCCCGCGCCTGATGGTGGTGAAGTGCCACCCGTGGCATAGGTTTTCGAGATGTGGCGAATAAGGACGTTATAGGAATCCTATATAGGCCACGGCGCGTTCCGCTGTCGTCCCGGCGAAGGCCGGGACCCATACGCCGCGGCCCGCAGAAAGGGCACAAGCGGAGTCGGCTTTCTTCAGTCAGTCAATTCGGTGGTTATGGGTCCCGGCCTTCGCCGGGACGACGCATGGAGAGATAGCAGCCCCGTTCCACCTTTATGAAATCCCTATATCTCCGCCCCTCGCCTCATCTCGTTTTCAAATGGCGGTCAAGCCATTTTGAACGCGCGGCCAATGTCTTGGGCCGCGCTCGGCACGAGATGATGTCATGTCATTGCTTTCTGAAAACCCCTCCGAGCTCGGCGACCGGCTGCGCGACGCTTATGCCGTTACGGGCGAGTTGATGACCGACATCGTCAGCCGGACCTGCCGGCGTTTTCCCTCGCTCCGACAGGGCGGCAAGACCGCCCATATCGAGCGTCTGATCCACTCAGGCGCCTGGACCGAAACCGCGCTCGCGTTGATCGATCTCGAGCTTCCGCAATGGCAGGTCCGCCGCCTTGTCTATGATGAAGGCGAATGGCACTGCGCGCTGTCGCGCCAGCGCGAGCTGCCCGACTGGCTCGACCAGTCGATCGAGAGCCATCATGCGGATCTCGCGCTCGCAATCCTCAGCGCCTTCGTCGAGGCCCAGCAGATCAGCGCGCCGGCAAGCCGGCCCAGCGTGCCTGGGGTCCGTCGCGACACCAGCACGCAGTACGAACTACTCCTCGTTGACAATTTCGGCTAACGGCGGCGCCATCTTGAGTGCAAAAGAGTTGCCGCGGGAATTGCGCTCGGCACAGGTCCTGATCCGGTTTGGATTCCGGATCGCGATCATGATCGGCTTTGCCGCGTTCGCCAGCATCGGCTTCGGCAGGAGCCTGGTCGCGCTGCTGTGGATGTCGGCGCTGCTGTGCGCCGTGGTCGGCGCCGCCAAGCGCGAGCCGCCGTTCAGAGCCCAGCTCAATCATTGGGACGAGATGACCGCCTATGTCGCGCTGTGCGCGCTAGGCACCGGCATCGTCGAGCACCTCTAGAGCCGTTTCCGTTCCGATAGAATCGGAACGGGGCTCTAGATTCTTGTTTTGACGCGTTTTCTTTACGCGAACCGGCATCCACTTCGCTCGAAAACGCTCTGAAACCCATCCCGAAAAATCCTATGCGCCTCCTATGACATCGGTTGCCGCTCGCGCTCGATTTCATATCCGGCAAGCCTGACATTGAGCGCGTGACGTTGACTTTGAAAAGGACTGACTAACGTGAAACTCGTCGAACCTCCCTCGTGCAGCTCGACATCTTCCATCGTCTTTATCGGCCGCAACCGGCGCGGCCAATGGGTCGCCCAGGAGCAGAATGGCCTTTATGGCGGCCTGTTCGTCAATCGCGCCCAGGCCGTCAAATACGCGCTGTTCGAAAACGGCCAGCACCCCGAAATGCTCGTTGAGCTGTCGCGCGAGATCGAGCTCGACATGCACAGCCGGGCGACCGCCGGCATGCCCGTCAGCCGCGTCGCCTGAGCCCCAGATGCTCTCCCCTCCACAGCCGGCCGAATGGCTCTCGGGTTACATCCCCGACCTTCCGACGCCCTTCAACGACCAGGGCGGGATCGACGAGGCCGCGTTCGGCCGGCTTTGCGAACGCCAGATCGCCGCCGGCGCCACCGCGCTGGTGGTCGGCGAGACATCGGGCGAAAATTCGACATTGGAGCCGGCGGAGCGCGAGCAGCTGGTCCGCATCGCCGTCGACGTCGCCCATCACCGCGTGCGCATCATCGCCGGCGCCGGATCGAACGCGACCGAGCGGGCGATCATGCTCACGCAAGTCGCGGAAGCCGCCGGCGCGGACGCCGTCATGTCTGTGGTGCCCTACTACAACAAGCCGATGCCGTCAGGCATGGCAGCGCATTTCCGCGCCATCGCCGCAGCGACGACGATGCCCGTCATCCTGCACGATATCCCGTCGCGAACGGTGCGCGGCTTGCCCGACGACACGCTCATAGAGCTCGCGCGATCGCCGCAATTCGCCGGGTTGCGGGACGGCAGCGGCGACATGGCCCGGCTGACGCGGCTACGATCGCGCCTGCCGGCAAGCTTCCGGCTTTTGACCGGAGACGACGTAACATCGCTCGCCTATCTCGTCGCTGATGGCGATGGCTGCATCTCGTCAATGTCGAATGTCGCGCCCGACCTGTGCGCGGCCATTCACCGGAATGTCCGTGAGGGGCGGCTGCATCAAGCGCGCGAACTGCACCGGCGGCTCATGCCGATCACAACGCTGCTGGAGCGGGAGCATCCCGCCGTCCTGAAGTTCGCGCTCGCGCTGCTTGGATTCATGCAGCCGACAACGCGCCTGCCGATCGTGCAATTGAACGCATCCGCAAAGGCCGAGGTCGTACAAGCGATCGCCGGCCTCGCCGATCAAGCGGCGCAGAGCGAAGTCGTAAACCATCTGTTCGCAATGCCAGTCATCGCAATGCACAATGGCCTAGGCGTGCATCGTCGGTGACGCCACTGCCATATTGAGGTTCCAGAACGGCGCCCCATATCCCTGACAAGGGAGTGCTTGCCGTGCAGACCTTCAAGGCGGCCCTCGTTGCGGCGACCGTCTTCGTCGCGCTGGCTGTCTCCATCCGTCCAGGCGCCGCGGAGGAGAACAGCCGCCTTGCCATGACCATTGCGATCGATGGCGCGATCGGACCGGCGTCAGCCAGCTATGTGAAGGCGGCTTTGGCCAAGGCCGCCGAACGGCACGCCGAGATTGTCATCCTGCGCCTGAATACACCGGGCGGTCTCTCTACCAGCATGCGCGAGATTATCGCCGATGTGCTGGCTTCGCCGATTCCAGTCGTCGGCTACGTCGCTCCCTCCGGCGCCCATGCCGCGAGCGCCGGGACCTACATTCTCTATGCGGCCCATATTGCCGCCATGGCGCCGGGCACCAATATCGGCGCCGCGACGCCGGTGCAGATCGGCGGTCCGATACCCGGTCTGCCGGGCGCCGCCCCGGACAAGGACGGCAAGGACAAGAAGGATGGCGACCATTCATCCGAGCCGAAGGACGCCATGACGGCGAAGGTGACGAATGATGCCGTCGCCTTCATCCGCAGCCTTGCCGAGCTGCGCGGCCGCAATGCCGACTGGGCCGAAAAGGCGGTCCGCGATGCCGCCACGCTCTCCGCCAACGGCGCGTTGCAGGCCGGTGTCATCGACCTTGTCGCGCGCGATCCGGCCGAATTGCTCAGGCAGGTCGATGGTCGCGTGGTGGAGGTCGCGGGCGGCAAGACGCAACGGCTGGCGACCAAGGATGCCGTGCTCAAAGCCATCGATCCCGGCTGGGCCTCGCGCGCCCTGGCGGTCATCACTGATCCGAACATAGCATTCATTCTGCTGATGGTCGGCATCTACGGGCTGATCTTCGAATTCATGACCCCGGGCACGGTCGCTCCCGGGATCGTCGGCACGATCTGCCTGCTGCTTGGCCTGTATTCCCTCAATCTGCTGCCGATCAACTATGCCGGCTTCGCCTTGATGCTGGTCGGAATCGCGCTGCTCGCGATCGAAGCGTTCAACCCGACCGTCGTGATTGGCCTTGGAGGGATCGTTGCCTTTGTGCTGGGCGCGCTGATGCTGTTCAGGGTCGAAACGCCCGGCTACGCACTGTCATGGTGGGTCATCGGCATCACCGTCGCGGTGTTCGTCACTTTCTTCCTTGCCATCCTCGGCGCACTTCGCCGCGCCGCCAGGGGGCCGGTCCTCCTCGGCGCGCAGGCCATGCGCGGCCTGCCGGCCGAAGTACTCGACTGGTCCGAGACCACAGGTCACGTCTTCACCAACGGTGAACGCTGGCAAGCGCGCGGCACCGAGACGTTCAAGTCCGGAGAGACGGTCGAAGTGGCCAACATCATCGATTTGACACTGGTGGTCCGGCGCGCGCCGGCTTCCGCCGGCGAGGGAGGTACAGCATGACGCTTGATTATTTCGCCTATGCGGCACTCGTGCTGCTTGTCATCATATTCCTGACCCAGGCGGTTCGCGTGCTGCGCGAATATGAGCGCGGCGTCGTCTTCACGCTTGGCCGCTTCACCAGTGTGAAGGGCCCGGGGCTCATCATCCTCATTCCGGTCGTGCAGCAACTGGTGAAGGTCGATCTCAGGGTGATGGTCCAGGTGGTGCCGCCACAGGACGTGATTTCCCGCGACAACGTCTCGGTCAAGGTCAACGCCGTCCTTTACTTCCGCATCGTTGATGCCGAACGCGCCATCATCAAGGTCGGCGACTACATGGCCGCGACCAGTCAGCTCGCACAGACCACGCTGCGCTCCGTGCTCGGCAAGCACGAACTCGACGAGATGCTCGCCGAACGCGACAGGCTGAACGCCGACATCCAGGAGATCCTCGACAAGCAGACCGATGTCTGGGGCATCAAGGTCACCGCAATCGAGATCAAGGATATCGATCTCAACGAAACCATGGTGCGGGCGATTGCCAAGCAAGCCGAGGCGGAACGGTTGCGACGCGCCAAGGTGATCAACGCGATGGGCGAGCAGCAGGCCGCCGAGAAGCTGGTCGAGGCAGGCCGAATCCTCGCCCAGGAGCCGCAGGCCATGCAGCTACGCTATTTCGAGGCACTGCATGACATCGCGGGCGAGCGCTCCTCGACCGTGGTGTTTCCGCTCCCGATGAACATCCTCGATCACCTGACGCGGCGAAGTGAAGCGACCTGACCCGGCAAATGCTTGGCCCGCCAGGCCGGTCCGGGGCCGCGCATGTAATGCGCCTCGGGCCGGTAGACCGTGACCGGCTCCTTGCCGATCCAGGCGAGGAACTTGAACAACGAGTCTGCGCCGCTGCGCAGCATGGCGGCGATACCAGTCGATGATGATGACGTTGCGCGCATCTCAGTAATCCCACTTCTCGCCGAGCACGACCGGAGCCCGCGGATATTTCTCGGCGTCCGCGCCGATGGTGCCGACATCCAGATTCATTCGCGCCCAGCCGTCGTGGCCGCGATGCAGCAGGAGCTCGTTGCGCAGCCGGTGGATCTTCGCGGCCGCGATGGCGCTGTGGATCGTCCTGAAGGCGGCGCCGATCCGCTTGATCGCCCGCCGGAGCGTGAAACGAGAGGCGCCGCCCGAGGCGTGCAGCCGGGCATCGTGTGCATAGAGCAAGGTCATGTCCCACCTTCCTTTGGCGGCGCGCGCGAGCGCGCCGCGTCACCCCGGAAGATGCTGATAAGACCGTAGGAATTCGAGATGGCCCGCAGCCAAGCCGCATAGGCACGGCATAAAGGACACCCGCCTCGGCTGGCCCGCTGCAAATCGGGACATTGCAAGCGATTTTACCCCCGATCTGCCCTACCCGGAGCCGGTTTACGGTCGGGGGCAACATCGGTAACCTCCCGGTCCGCAGGTCCGACGCAGTGAGGTGCCCATGCAGCCCAAGGATCCCATCAACTGGATGCTGTCAGATGCGATCGAGACGCTGGCCCGGGCGGAGCGCATGCATCAGCGCTTCCTGAATCTGCATCCGCGCACCGGAAACCGCGAGCCGAGCTGGGAACCGCCGATCGACGTGATCGAGACCGACGACGAAATCCTCATTCTGGTCGCGCTGCCGGGGGTCGACCCCGACGAGGTCGAGGCGGCGCTGGATGGCGCAACGCTCGTGATCAGCGGACGCCGCACATTGCCCGCCGAACTGCGCGACGCCCGCATCCTGCGGCTCGAACTGCCGCAGGGACGGTTCGAGCGCCGGATCGCGCTGCCGATCGGCCGTTACACCATCACCCGCTTCGCCGCACATGGCTGCGTTGGGCTGCGGCTTGGAAAATTGAGCTGAGGAGTTCGGCATGTCCGATGTAGCAAGCGCAGCGCCGGTATCGTCGTCCGATCGTTCGACACCTGTACCGGGAGATGCCCTCATCATCGTCCCGGTCCGCAATACCGTGCTGTTTCCGGACGTGATCATCCCGATCACGATCGCGCGGTCGACATCGATCGCCGCCGCACAGCAGGCAGTTCGCGAACAGCGCCAGATCGGCATCTTGCTGCAGCGCGATCCGGAGACCAACGACCCCGGCCCCGATGGCCTCTACCGCATCGGCACCGTCGCCAATGTCGTGCGCTACCTCACCGGCCCCGACGACAGCCATCATCTGGTCTGCCAGGGCGTGGCGCGCATGCGCGTGCTGGATTACCTCCCGGGCACGCCGTTCCTGGCGGCGCGGGTGCTTCAGATCCCGGAACCCACGGCGACCTCGCCCGAGATCGAGGCGCGCTTCCTCAATCTGCAACGCCAGGCGATGGAGGCCGCGCAATTGCTGCCGCAGGCGCCGCCGGAATTGGTCGCAGCATTGCAGGGCACGACCTCGCCGGCAACGCTCGCCGACCTTGCGACCTCCTTCATGGACCTCAAGCCGCAGGACAAGCAGGACATCCTCGAGACCATCGACCTTGCGCTGCGGATGGACAAGGTGTCGCGGCATCTCGCCGAACGCATCGAGGTGCTGCGGCTCAGCCAGGAGATCGGACAGAAGACCAGGGCCGTGTTCGACGAGCGCCAGCGCGAGGCGATCCTGCGCGAGCAGATGGCGACCATCCAGCGCCAGCTCGGCGAAGGCGACGGCAAGGCGGCCGAAGTGGCCGAGCTGACCAAGGCGATATCAGATGCCAAGATGCCACCTGAGGCGGAGAGCCAGGCGCAAAAGGAGCTGCGCCGCTATGAACGGATGCCGGAGGCAGCAGCCGAATCCGGCATGGTGCGCAGCTATCTCGACTGGCTGATCGAGCTGCCCTGGGGCATTCCGGAGGAGAAGCCGATCGACATCGCGGAAGCGCGCAAGATCCTCGACCAGGACCATTACGGCCTTGAGAAGATCAAAAGCCGCATCATCGAATATCTGGCCGTGCGCAAGCTGGCGCCCGGCGGCAAGGCGCCGATTCTCTGCTTCGTCGGGCCGCCCGGCGTCGGCAAGACCTCGCTCGGCCAATCGATCGCGCGCGCGATGAGCCGGCCCTTCGTGCGGGTCAGCCTCGGCGGCGTGCATGACGAGGCCGAGATTCGCGGCCACCGCCGCACCTATATCGGCGCGCTGCCCGGCAACATCATCCAGGCCATCAAGAGGACCGGCGCACGCAATTGCGTGATGATGCTGGATGAGATCGACAAGATGGGCCGCGGCGTCCAGGGCGATCCGTCGGCCGCCATGCTCGAAGTGCTCGACCCCGAGCAGAACGCGACGTTCCGCGACAATTACCTCAGCGTTCCCTTCGATCTCTCGCGCGTCGTCTTCATCGCGACCGCCAACATGCTCGACGGCGTGCCGGGACCGTTGCTGGACCGCATGGAGATCATCAGCCTCGCGGGATATACCGAAGAGGAGAAGCTCGAGATCGCGAAGCGTTATCTGGTGCGTCGCCAGCTCGAAGCCAACGGGCTGAAGGCCGACCAGGTCGAGCTCGAGCCCGATGCCATCAGGATGATCATCAAGAGCTACACCCGCGAGGCCGGCGTCCGCAATCTGGAGCGCGAGATCGGCAAGGTGTTCCGCAACGTCGCGGTGCAGATCGCCGAAGGCAGCACGAGCCGCGTCGTCATCGCCGCAAAGGACATCGTGGCACTTCTGGGCCAGCCGCGGTTCGAGAGCGAGATCGCGATGCGCACCAGCATCCCGGGCGTCGCGACCGGGCTCGCCTGGACCCCGGTCGGCGGCGACATCCTGTTCATCGAGGCCTCGCGCACACCGGGCAGGGGCGCGCTGATGATCACCGGACAGCTCGGCGATGTCATGCGCGAGAGCGTGCAGGCCGCGCTCACGCTGGTGAAGAGCCGGGCCTCCCAGCTCGGCATCGACCCCGCGATCTTCGAGAAGAGCGACATCCATGTCCACGTCCCCGCAGGTGCGACACCGAAGGACGGCCCGAGCGCAGGGGTCGCGATGTTCACCGCCCTCACCTCGCTGCTGACCGACCGCACCGTGCGCAGCGACACCGCGATGACCGGCGAGATCTCGTTGCGTGGCCTGGTGCTTCCGGTCGGTGGCATCAAGGAGAAGGTGGTCGCCGCTGCCGCCGCAGGCCTGACCCGCGTCATGCTGCCGGCACGCAACAAGCGCGACTTCGACGACATCCCACCGGGCGCCCGTGCCAAGCTGGAGTTCATCTGGCTCGAACGGGTCGACGAGGCGATCGCCGCCGCGCTGGAGGGCGCCAAGGCAACGCCTGCCGCGGCGGAGTGATCGCAGGCAGCCTCGCACCGTTGCCGGCAACGCAAGCGTCGCCGTCGAGATAGCATGAACAGAATGCCCATGCGCATCTGCCTTCGCCGTCGGTTCACACGCCGTCGGCGCATCAAAATAATCGCGGACCGGCCCAATCAGAGATTGTCTTCGTGGACCGATAACGTCTACGGTTGATCCTTGATGGAAACGCAGCGAGGGCTGGCACAAGCTGATTTTCCAATAGGGTGGTGACGACCCGCACGTGACGGATTGAAACATGCGGTTCTGGCCAGCGCCGACCGTCCGGCGCCGTGTGAGGCCGAGGGGAATTGCGATCATGACCAAGTCCATTGAAATCCAGATCGCACTGGACGATCTCGAATTTCTGAAGACCAACCGGTACTTGCTCTGCTTCGCCGCGATCAATTCCGGCATCGTCTGGCGGTGCTTCAGCGATTATCTCGCCAGCAACCCGTTCAGCCTGATTTCGCAATACGAGGTGTTCGGCACCTCGTCGCTCAACATCGGCAGCGTGATCACGATCGACACCAACACCGTGGCGATCACGCCGGGCCAGCAGTGCACGCTTGACGCGGACGCCATATTCCACCCTCCGACCGCCGGCGGGATGCCCGAAGGCATCACGATCAACAACCAGTATGGGCAGCCGATCGGCGTTGGCTTGAGCCGCGCGTTGATCGGACCGGACAATGTTCAGCAGACGACGCCGGTCTTCGCAACATTGGTCCAGGGGCCGGGCACCATTGACATCATGCCCAGTAACAATGTCCGCATCTGGCTGCAGCAGGACATCGTCACCAGCACCATTGTCGACCCCCGCTCCATCCAGAATTCGATCGAGGTCGATCTTGGCGCGAAGGATGCCGTACGGCTGCTCTATCAGGGCGGCAAGTGGAGCGAGACCTCCGGCGCCCGGTCGAACTCGTGAGGTCACTCATTGCCAGCCACGCTTGCCCGCCAGCGGGATGCGCGTGAATTCGAATATGGCGGCCCAAATCGTTCGGCCAAGGAGCCCGTGATGGCGAAACTCGTTCAGATCAAGATCGACCCGACCGACTACCATTCCCTGAAATCAGGCAAATACAATCTGTGCTTTGCGCAAAAGACCAACGGCATCTACTCCGTCGTCTGCCAATCCATTTCCAACTATTTGCCGTCGACCCGCTTCTCATGGCTTCCGAATTACAGGCTGTTCGGTACCAATTTCTTCACCGCGGGCGCTGAGGTTGCCATCGAGACCAATATCGTCGACGTCGGGCTCATCAAGCAAGCCATCGCCAGCATCGACGCCGCGGGCGTCGTGAAGCCGGCGGCAGACGCCAGCCCGTCCAGATTCATCGCGTTCTCGAACACCTACGGCCCCATTTACCCCGGCCTGGAGGGATCGTCGGCGGGCCCCGACGGCGTACAACGGTCGCTACCGATCTATGTGGAACGCGACGCCGTCGGAGCCGGCTTGGTGTTGCTCACCCCGGTCGACGTGGTCCGGGTCTGGTTTCAGCAGCAGATCGTTTCCGGCACGATGCTGAGCCAGGAGATGTTGGCCAAGGTCAACGCCTTCGAAGTCGACCTGACTGCAGCAGATACCGCGTCGCTGCGCTACCAGAACGGCGTCTGGTCAGTGACCGTCCCGGACTGATCGTGAACCAGGGCGAAGCGAATCCGGAGACTCACGTCTTGCTCATGCAATCCTCGATGTAGAACCAGCGGTCATCGCCGTGCAGTCCCTTGGCCTTCACCTCGGTGCGGCACGCCTTCAGCTTTGGCCTGTTGGCAATCCACTTGGCCTTCATGTCCTTCAGCTTCTCCATCGTCAGCTTCATACGCGATGGCTTGGCCTCGGGCGCCGCGCTGGTCTGGGCCGATGCGGCCGGCAGCCCGACTACGAGCGTGGCCGCTATCAGAAGAGTGCCGATACGAATCATGAAAATTCCCCTGTGTCTTGAATTGATGTCGTAATGGCGCGTGACGCGTCAGCGTCGGAACGCCGAGCTGCGGCGCGCCATGGCGATTCGAGCATTGATCGGCAAAGGTGTGAAGCGGTTTTCCGAGAAGGTTTGTTCTCAAACAGCGCACCAAAGCGCGATGCTGATCGCATCGCGCTTTGGTTGACGACGATCAGAAAATCTTGACTGCGCTCTCCAGCGTCTTGTAGACGCCCCAGGCCAGCGGAACCGCGACAAAGGCCCAGAACAGCAGCGCCTTGGTGTCGAAGCCGCCCTTGCCGATGCCGAACGATCCGCTGGGACCGGACGCCGCCGCACTCGCCGTCTCGGCTTGCAGCTTGGCGACTTCGGCCTCGCTCATGTGCCATTTGGACTCGACCGGGCGGATCCGCAAATTGCAGATTAGGCCGACGACCAGCAGGCCCGCCAGGATGTACATGGTACGGTCATAGACCAGCGCGCGCTCGATCCCCGCCTGAAGCTGCGCATCCCTGATATAGCCGACCAGCAACGGACCGACGACGCCGGCCGTCGACCACGCCGTCAGCAGACGGCCGTGGATGGCGCCGACGAACTGGGTACCGAAGATGTCGGCGAGGTAGGCCGGGATGGTGGCGAAGCCGCCGCCATACATGGTCAGGATGATGCAGAAGGCTCCGACGAACAGAGCCCGCGACCCCATATGAGCAAAGCTCGGCGCCAGCGCATAGAGCGCGATGCCGAGGATGAAGAACGTATAGTAGGTGGCCTTGCGGCCGATCTTGTCCGACAGCGACGCCCAGAAGAAACGGCCGCCAATGTTGAACAGTGACAGCAGGCCGACGAAGCCGGCTGCGATCGTCGCGATCGCCACCTTCTGCCCGGCGTCCAGCGCGGCGAAGCCGACCTCCGCCTTGCCGATCAGCGAGCCGCCGAAAATCTCCTGCAGCATCGGCGAGGCCATCGCCAGCACGCCGATGCCCGCCGACACGTTCATGCAGAGCACCATCCAGATCAGCCAGAACTGCGGTGTCTTGTGCGCGTTGTCGAGATGGACATTGGCCGAGCTGATCATGCGGTTGGTCGCCGCGGGCGGCGTCCAGCCGTCGGGACGCCACCCGGCGGGCGGCACGCGATAGCCGAACGCGCCGATCATCATGAACACGAAATAGATGATCGCCATCGCCAGAAAGGTCTGCCAGACGCCGATCGAGGTCGGTGTCTTGAAATAGTTGATGAGGAGGTTGGCGAGCGGCGAGCCGATCATCGCGCCGCCACCAAAACCCATGATCGCCATGCCGGTCGCCATGCCACGCCGGTCGGGGAACCACTTTACCAGCGTCGACACCGGCGAGATGTAGCCGAGGCCGAGGCCGACGCCGCCGATCAGGCCGAGGCCGATCCACAAAAGCCAGAGCTGGTGGATGTAGACGCCGAACGCGGAGATCGCGAAGGCGCCGGACCAGCACAGCGCCGCGACGAAGCCTGCCTTGCGCGGACCTGCGCGCTCGAGCCAGCCGCCGAACAGTGCGGCCGAGAGGCCGAGCATGACGATGCCGATCGTGAAGATGATCAGGAGATTGGTGACCTGCCAGTCGCAGGTGGTCGTGAAGAGGTCACCGATCACCGACGGGTTCTGACAAGCGGCCGGCTTGTCGAGGCCGATCGCGCGCGACAGCGGCAGCCAGAACACGCTCAGCCCGTAGGACATGCCGATGCACAGATGGATGCACAGCGCCGCGGGCGGCACCAGCCAACGGTTGAAGCCGGCGGTCGCGATCGTCCGTTCCTTGTCGAGGAAACCTGCGCCTACCCCGGATACCGTTCCGGCGCTGCTCATCGTGGCCATTGAAACCTCCCATGCAGCCGCCGTTGCGTCTGGCGCATCTGCCGTCTTCGATCCCGTCTCAGCCCCGTTGCGGCACAACCATGACGCGGTCGTTCCGCACAATCCCTTGCATGCGCCGGGACCAGCCATGCGCATTCCGGAATTTTAACCCCCGACGCGTCCGGATATGCCCCCGGCCGTGCGGCCCGATCTGGAAGGAGGCTTGCCTCAGCCACCCACGTGCCGTTGTCCAGGCACGACTCCATCTCCACAACCCAGTGGAGATTATCAATTCGTGCAGAATTGGAGAACAGGTGTCGATAGGCAAAAGGTAGATATCAGGCCGCAATTAACCCGTACGCGGCGATGCAGCATTTGACTTGTCTATCGCTCCATTCGCCTTCTCGATCGGGAAAAACCCGCCTCGTCAGCTATCGGCGGCACCCCTCCCCAGCACATCGTCGACCGGAATCGCAAACCGCAGCATCAATGCCGCCACGTCCTCGATGCCGTCGAGGTGAGCCACCGGCAGCGTGGTTTCGACCGGGACATCGCTGGCGATCCCGACCACGCTCGCGTCGTCGGGAAACAGCAGCGGCTTGCCATTGGCCGCGCGATGCACCTCGATCTTGTTGATCGGCTCGCGCTTGAAGCCCTCGACCACGACCAGATGGACCCGCGCCATCTTGCCGAGCAGCTCCGGCAGTTGCGGCTCGCTCGCCCCGCGCAGCTCGTGCATCAAGGCCCAGCGCCGCGTCGAGGACACCAGCACCTCGGTCGCGCCGGACTGCCGGTGCACCCAGGAATCCTTGCCGGGCACGTCGACGTCGAAATCGTGGTGGGCATGCTTGATGACGGAGACACGCAAGCCGCGGCCAAGCAGATAGGGGATCACCCGCGACAGCAAGGTGGTCTTGCCGGCACCGCTCCATCCCGCGAGGCCAATCACTTTCATTCTGTCCATTTCCGCTCAGGAACCCTTGGTTGCTCCGTCACTGCGACGCGAAGCGACGAAGCAGGCCGTTGTTTCACCCGGCCCCCAGCATGCTTATATCGGCTGGCAGCCCGTGTCATGCCGCGAGCGGCCCTCCGTCCGGCGCTGCCGGCCTGAAGCCCGCCTTCTCCAGCGCGGCACGGCTTTCGTCCGACGCCAGCGCGTCGAGAAAGGCCTGCACCGCCGGCCGCTGCTTGCGCGCCGTCACCAGCGCGAAATCGTAATACTCTTCGGCGAGTGGAATGAAACCGAGCCCGGACGCATCGGCGACTGGTGCGATGGTCATGCCCCAATCGGCCCGATGCTGCGCCACGGCGGCCGCCACCGCGTTGTGCGAGCGCGGCTGATTCCAGTAGCCGTCCGGCCGCGCGCCCGCGAGCAGCCGATCGATCAGGATACGCGTGCCGGCGCCCTGGTTGCGGTTGACCATGATGCAGGCGGGATCGGCGAGCGCGGCGCGCACCGCCGCTTGCGCGCTCAAGCCTGCAAAGCGCCTGTCGCCCTCGCGGAACACGATGCCCTGCATGCGCCGCCAGCCGGGCACGAGCTCGAGGCCGTCGGCAAGATACGGCGTGTTGTAGGTCTCGGTCTTGTTGTCGAACAGATGGATCGGCGCCAGATCGCATTCGCCGCGCTTGGCCGCCGCCAGCCCGCCAAGGCTGCCGACCGCGATCGAACGCACCGCAAGGCCGGCGCGGGCCAGCGGCGCGGTGACGAGGTCGAGCCCGGTGCAATGGCTGCCGACGATCACGAGATCGGGCACCCGCACATGTGGCGTGAACAGCGTCACCTCGGCATCGCTGCCCGCCGGCATCTGGTCGGCGAGCGCATCGATCTTCAGGAAACCGTCGGCCTGCGCAAACGACGTGATCGCGCCGGAGCCCTTGCCGGTGGGATAGGCGATCAGGCCCCCGACACCCTCGACCAGCGACACCATCACGAACTCGGTGCGGCCGAGCTCGGAGGCGATCCGCACCGCCACCTTTGCATTCACCTTGGCATCCGAGCGCGGCGGCAGGCCGGCCATCCGGCGCAGCACAGGCACGATCACGTCGTGGAAGGTGAACATCGCCGAGGTCGGAAATCCCGGCAGGATCACCACCGGCTTGCCGTCGCAGACCGCAAGGCACAGCGGCTTGCCCGGTTTCAGCGCCACGCCATGGGCGATGATGCCGGGCTCGCCGAGCCGGGCGATGATCCGGTGCGAGACGTCGCCGGCGCCTTTCGATGTACCGCCCGACAACACCAGCAAGTCGCTCTCGGCCAGCGCGTTGCGCATAGCGGCCTCGAGCTCAGCCTCATCGTCCGCGATCGCGCCGCGGAACGCCGCTTCGCCGCCATTTTCAGCAATCGCCGCCGTGACGATCGCGCCATTGGTGTCGTAGATCGCGGACGGCCGCAATGGCAGGCCCGGCTGCACCAGTTCGTCACCGGTCGAGAGGATCGCGACCCGCGGCCGCCGCGCCACCTGAACGCTGGCGATGCCGCAGGCCGCCAGCATGCCGATCTCACGCGAGCCGATCACGGTGCCTGCACGCAGCAGCGCCTCGCCGCGCGCGATGTCCGAACCGGCATAGGACACGAATTGTCCGGGCGAGGTGGCGCGCCGCACCTCGATCGCGCGATCACCTGCAGGCTGGGTGTGCTCGACCATCACGACGGCATCGGCGCCACGCGGCAGCGGGCCGCCAGTTGCGATCGGTGTTGCGGTTCCCGACAGCACCGGCCGGGTCGGCGAAGTGCCGCAAGCGATCGTCTCGTCGTTCAGCACCAGCCGCACCGGCGCCGCTTCGCCAGCGGCCGCGAGATCGGCGGAGCGCACGGCAAAGCCGTCGACATTGGAGCGATCGAACGGCGGCACATCGATCGGTGCGACCACGTCTTCCGCCAGCGCGCAGCCGAGCGTATCGGCGAGTGCCCGCAACTCGCGCGGCACCGCGCGGGGAAACAGGGCGGCCTCGAAGCGCGCCAGCGCCTCCTCGCGGGAGAGGATGGTCAGGAACTGGTCCTGATCGACGGATGGCCTCGGATTCGGCGCGGGCGTGTCGGTCATTTCAGGCACTCACTCCCGCAACATATAGGCATCGACGGACGTGCCCGCTGCAAAACCTTCGGCGGCGCCTGATACAACCAGCCAGGCTTCGGCACGTGCGATCGCATCGAGCGAGAGGTCGCCGATCGCCAGTGGCAGCCAGGCGTCCTGCTGACGCGCGAGCAGCACGATCTCGGCGACGCCGACGCTGGATGCGACCTTGCGCGCCAGCGGCAATCCGAGCGTCTCGCGCGGGCGCCGTCCGGACAGCCGATCGAGCACGGGAATCGCAATGGTGCACCATGCGGCGAAGGCCTGATCCGGTGCTCCCGGCAATGCGACGACTGGCGTGGTGCCGATCCGACCGACGGCCGCGGTGCGGCCGGGCTGCAACGCAATGCCATGCGCCAGCACCTCGCCGCGCCCGGCAAGCGCCGTCACCGCCGCATCGGTGCGGCCGACGCCGCTGCCGCCGATCGTGATCAGCAGATCGCAAGCGTGCGGATCGAGTGCGGCTGTGATCGCCGCTACATCGCGGCCCGCTGCCTCAGTGCACACGATTTCGGCGCCGGCCATACGCGCGGCCGCTGCGACGAACTGCGCCGACACCTGACCGCCGGGAATATTGACGACGCGAAGCCGCGACCGCCGCACGTTCAGCCTGTCCAACCCAGCCGCGCGCAACAGCAGGAGGTCGCGCGGCAGCACGGGCTGTCCTGCCTCCATCACCGCCCGCCCACCGGCAATATCGCTGCCGGCGCGTCGCACACCCTGCCCCGGGATCGCCTCGCCGAGCACTTGTACAATCGGACTGGAGCCGTCGACCACATCGGCATCGACCACGCAATCGGCGCCGTCGGGCATCGCCTCACCCGCCTCGACCCAGACCGGAGGCTCGCCCAGCGGCAATGGCGCGTAGGAGGACGCACCGACCAGATCGTTGGCGCACATCGCCCAACCGTCGCTAACCGCGACATCGCGCGGCGGTTGCGCGCGCAAGGCCGGCATCTCAGCCGCGATGCTGTGCAGGGCCTCAGCCAGCGGCAATTCGCGCGGCGCCACCGGCACGAGTCCGCGCAGCACGGCGTCCAGCGCCGCCTCGAGTGGAGTGAGCGAAACCGGCAGGCGTTGAGCTGTCGTCATGACCCGCTATGGACTGAATCGGATGCGAAATAAACTCCCCCGAAGCCTTCCCCGGGCGGCGCCATTAGACCGAAGACGCGTTGACGTGGACCCCAAAATGGTTGCAAAAGAAACCAATATGACCGGGTCCGGAGGGCCCGGCACAAGCAATAATGGGCCAATGCGCCAATCCAGGGAGGGAAACGGAATGATCGCCAGACGACTATCCATGTGTGGGACGCTCGCGGCCGCGCTGCTGGCCTCGTCGGCCGCGTTGGCGCAGGTGTCCGACGATGTGGTCAAGATCGGCGTGCTGACCGACATGAACGGCCCGGCTTCGACCCCGACCGGACAGGGGTCCGTCACCGCAGCACAGATGGCGGTCGACGATTTCGGCGGCACGGTGCTGGGCAAGCCAATCACCGTGATCGTCGGCGACCACCAGCTCAAGCCCGACATCGGCGCCGGCATCGCGCGGCGCTGGTATGACGTCGACCAGGTCGATCTGATCGTCGACGTGCCGGTGTCCGCGGTCGGGCTCGCGGTGCAGAACATCGCCAATGAGAAGAAGAAGCTGTTCATCACCCATTCGACCGGCGCGACCGATTTCCACGGCAAGTTCTGCTCGCCCTACGCGATGCAATGGGTGTTCGACACCCGCGCGCTCGCCGTCGGCACCGCGCAGGAGGTGGTGAAACGCGGCGGCGACAGCTGGTTCTTCATCACCGACGACTACGCGTTCGGCCACTCCTTGGAGAAGGACGCCTCCGCCGTGGTGACGAAGAACGGCGGCAAGGTGCTGGGGGCCGTGCGGCCGCCGTTTGCGACGCCGGATCTGTCGTCCTTCATCCTGCAGGCGCAGGCCTCGAAGGCCAAGATCATCGGTATTGCCGGCGGGCCGCCGAACAACACCAACGAGATCAAGACCGCCGGCGAGTTCGGCATCATGAGCGGCGGGCAACAGATGGCCGCGCTGCTGGCATTGATCACCGACGTCCACTCGATCGGGCTGTCGGCCGCGCAGGGGCTGTTGCTGACCACCTCGTTCTACTGGGACATGGACGACAAGACCCGCGAATGGTCGAAGCGCTATTTCGCCAAGATGAACCGGATGCCGACGATGTGGCAGGCCGGCGTCTATTCCTCGGTGATGGCCTATCTGACCGCCATCAAGGAGAGCGGCACCGACGAGCCGCTGAAGGTCGCGGCCAAAATGCGCGAGAAGCCGGTCGAGGATTTCTTCGCCCGCAACGGCAAACTGCGCGAGGACAATTTGATGGTCCACGACCTATGGCTGGTGCAGGTCAAGACGCCGGCCGAGTCGAAATATCCGTGGGACTATTACAAGATCCTCGCGAAGATTTCCGGCGACGACGCGTTCGGCCCGCCGGACCCGGCCTGCGCGATGGTGAAGAAGTGACGACCGAAGGTCGTCATTCCGGGGCGCGCAAAGCGCGAACCCGGAATCTCGAGATTCCGGGTCTGGTCCTTCGGACCATCCCGGAATGACCTTTGTATGGAGACGCGAGCGCCTCCATACAAAGGTCACTTCACCACACCGATCTCGCGGAAATATCTGAGTACGCCGGGGTGGATCAGGTTGACGTCAGGCGCGGCGGCGACGGTGTTCGCCGCTGTGGTTTCGCAGGCCTGCGCGAGCTTCTTGCAGAAATCGGCTTCAATTCCGTGCAGCGTTTTCGCCAACCGGTAGGCGACATCGTCGGGCAGGCTTGCGCGCACCAGGATGTAGCTCCAGGAGCCGACCGAGGCGATCGCCTCGGTCTGCTTCGGATAACTGTTCGCGGCGATCGTCAGCGGCTTCAGGAAGGTATGCTTGGCGCGGATCCGTGCGATCTCGTCAGTATCAGGCGCAATGAAGCGCGCACCGGTCGCACTCTCGGCCATCTTGGTGAAACCGGGCCAACCGATGCCGGCGCCCCACAACGCGGCGGCGCGGCCGTCCTCGACCATGACAGGGCCATCGCCGGCGCGATCGAGATAGATCGACTTGAAGTCCTCGTCCTGCTTCAGCCCGATACCGTCGAGGATGTAGCGCGAGAGAATTGGCAGGCCCGAGCCCTTGGCGCCGAAAGCAACCGGCTGACCGACCAGGTCGTGGATCGTCTTGTAGGGGCTGTCGGCGCGGACTACGAACATGCCCGGGCTTGAATACATCGCGGTGAGGATCTTCAGCTTGGTTGCAGGCGCGCGGCCGATGCCCATGAAGGCCTCGTAGGACGGCTCACCCGCAACGGTCGCGATATCGACGCTATCAGCCTCGAGCAGCGGAATGTTCTCGTTGGACCCTTTGGTGTTGCGCGGCTCGATCGACAGCGTCGGATCGGCCGCGTTCATGGCTTCGGCGAAGGCGTTGCCATAGAGCGGAAAGCCGCCGCCCGGCGTCGCCGTGGCGAAATGGATCGTGGTTTTGGAAATGGTCTTGCTCCCCTCTTGTGCCGCCGCGCCACCCGCAAACAGCAACGCACCTGCGCAAATCATAACAGCGAATTTCATCTCAAGTTGCACTCCCGCAGGGCAGACTATCGTCGCACGAGGGTGGTCGTAGGCAAAGCCGACGTTTTGTGAAACCATTACGGGCAACAGTCACAAGAAAATGACGCAAGAAAATGATGGGAGAGACGATGTTCCGGTTGGTCCGTGCTGCGCTGATTGGTTTGGTCTGCTGTTTCACGTCGGTTGCACCCTCGTCCGCGGCCGACTATCCGAACCGCCCGGTGCGCTGGCTGATCGGCTTTGCCCCCGGCGGCCCGGTCGACATCGTCGCGCGCATCATGAGCCAGTGGCTGTCAGATCGTCTCGGCCAGCAATTCGTGGTCGAGAACCGCGCCGGCTCCGGCGGCAATATCGCCGCCGCCGCCGCGATCAACTCGCCGGCGGACGGCTACACGCTGCTGTTCGTCGCGCCCAACAACGCGATCTCGGCCTCGCTCTACAAGAAGCTGCCCTACGACTTCATGCGCGACACCACGCCGGTCGCGAGCATCATGCAGCTCACCAACATGCTGGTCGTCGCCAACGCGATGCCGGTGACAACCGTCCAGGAGCTCATCGATTACTGCAAGGCCAATCCGGGCAAGATCGCCTACGCGTCGTCCGGCAACGGCACCTCGGTGCACATGTCGGCCGAATTGTTCAAGGCGATGACCAAGTGCGACATGCAGCACGTGCCCTATCGGGGATCTGCCATCGCCTTCCCCGACATCATCTCCAACAAGGTGCAGCTGATCTTCGACAATCTTCCCTCGGCGCTGGAGCAGTCGCGCGGCGGCAGCGTCCGCGCGCTCGGCGTCACCTCGCCGCAGCGCTGGCCCGGCGTGCCCGACGTGCCCGCGATCGCCGAGACGGTGCCGGGCTTCGAGTCGGTCGGCTTCTACGGCATCTCCGCGCCAAAAGGCACGCCGCCGGAGATCGTTGATGTCCTCAACAAGGCCGTCGGCGAGGCGTTGAAGGACCCCAAACTCCTGGCACGACTTTCGGAAGTCGGCGGCATTCCGAAACCGATGACGCCGGCCGAATTCGGCAAGCTCGTCGCCGATGAGACCGAGAAGTGGCGGAAGGTGGTGGAGTTCGCGGGGGTCTCGGTGGACTAGGGTCGCACATCGTTCGCCTGCGTCATGTGTCGCTGGACATGCCACACCCACCACCGTCGTAGCCTGACTCCGCAGGGGCGCACTGCCAAGATATTGAAAACAACCCCATGCAAAGTAGCCGACGGCTGCCGGCGTTCGACATGACCACTTGACACGTCGGGCAACTCAGCTCCATTATTCCATTATTCCGAAATCGCGCAAACGCCCGCGGGGTGGGACGTGGCCGTAGCCATATGCGATGGCCCTGCCCTCATTCGGGTGGGATGGACGGAATCGAACATCTGATTTGGCCTCCAGGAAAAGCAGAATAATTTAGCGAGAGGACTGGACCACCCAAATCATCTTGAGATCATTGGAAAATTCGATTTTCGGCGCAGGCAGAATTGGCTGTCCGAATGGCCTCCATGACCCTTTGGCAGGCCTCAAGCCGGCGGGCGTTGGCCAGTCGGGTCCGGGGCCGGCAGCGCCATTGCCGGATCACCCCTCACCCTGTAAACGGAGCCCGCACCGTTGCCGGCCGCCCCACGCGGCCCGCAGGCGGCGGGGCCTGTAGCTCAATGGTTAGAGCCGGCCGCTCATAACGGTCTGGTTGCAGGTTCGAGTCCTGCCGGGCCCACCAATATTTTCAGTGGGTTGCGATACCCCTGCCCGCTTCGCTTTTTCCTCAACCAACGAAACAACCAACGCTACCTTTTTCGGGACTGGCCGCGAGCCGATCGCCTCAGCGGCACCGCGCAGGTGGTCCGGATGATGATGGCCATAAGTATCCCGTAGGGTCTTCCCGCTCATACCCAGGAAGCCCGCTGCCTCCCACATAGGCGCTCCACGCTGCATCAGCCACGGGCTGCGGTGTGTCGCAGGGTGTGTGGAGTGGCCGCGCGTAAGAATTCCGCAAATTCGCTGTGTGGATTGTTCGGTGTGGACAAAAATTGGCGATGAATTGCGCGAGCCGGGTGGGTACATCGTGTGTTCTGGATTATCCTCTTCGGGATATTCGGCGTTATAGCGTTCTATCTTCGCTCGATTGCGCGACGCCTCAGCTAGGTCTGGCTCTACAGCGTCGCGCCATTTCTCTCGATATAGTTTTCCCGGTTTCGGCACCCAAGCATCAAGGTTGGCTAGCGCGCTGAACATAAAGTCAATAACGTTTTCATTACCAACCCAAAGCGACAACTGGTCCTGGAAGATCAAGTGCCCCTATGCCTGCAGTCACTGTGAGGCGCTGCGCGGCCTCGTCCAGTAAGCGTTCGTATGCTGTGAAGATGATGCGGCCTAGTTCGGCTCGTCAGCAAACAGTGGCTCAGCCGGTGAAAGAATGACGACGCCTGCCCGCCCTGTCTGGAACAAAGGGCCTCTTAGTTAACTTGTCGATGCACTCAGCTTCCGCGGGCCGGTTGTGCGGTCGATGGTGATCCAGATGGATAAGCGAGACGACGGGGATATAAGCTCAGCATCCCATGCTCTTAAGATACTTCACGGTGCGAGAAGCCTCCCGCCTGCCGAGGCGGTAGAAGCGCTGACGCCGTTTTTAGAGGCGAGGCGCAACGAGCCGTTGGGTGACAAACTTGCCGATGCCTCAACTGCTGCCGTCACGGAGCTTGTGCGAAGCCTTAAAGAAAACCACGAAGCTTCAGACGATCTTTGGGGACAGGCCATCGACGCCACGCTGAGCTTTGTTAATGAGGCGAGCTAGCTCCGCTTAGGCGGTGCAAGTACCGCCTGCTAGGGCCACATCTGCTGATCCGTTTTCGATCTACGCTCAGGGTGCCGCAGCGCCATGAGCCTATAGCTATCTCAAGGTTTCCACCTGATCCTAAGCCTCCCCCACCCCTCGTAGGCCCGAAACAATTGGAAGGCAGCCCAAGCCCTCCGTGTCGGTGAGACTTGTACGGCCTCGCGAAACAAAATCTCACAAGGTTTCCAGCGAACCTTCGATTGATCGTGACCGGTCGAGAGATTTACTTGTTCGATTCCGTGCGCGTAGGCCCATTTTATGATTTCGGCCATTAGCACGGTCATTACGCTGTGGGTCTTCCAGGCAGGATCGTACCCTGCAAAGTACATATAGAGGTCAGATTCAATCAGAAATGTGAGTCGGCTTGCTACGGCTACACCACCAATCTCCAGCTCGAAAATGCGCAGTTCACCTCGTTCTGCAGCCGCGTGTAGATAAGCGCCGAAGAATGCACGCACATTTGATGGCCCAAACTTGTTTGGATGCAAAATCATATCCGGTGCCTGAGCACGTGCGGTATGTAGCTCAACAAAGCGTGCAAAGGCAGCAGCGACGTCTTCATGCCGCTCCGTCACACGCAATGCGAAATTGATTCCGCCGCGCTCAAGAGAATCATACGCCTTGCGTAAGTTCTTCCGCATATTTGCGGAAACCCGCTGGCGCAAATCATCCCAACTTCCGTCTAACTTGATGAGATAATCCGGCAGCTCACCTCTCATCAAGAATTTGCAGTTCAAACCGGGCTGATCGTATTCATCAACCGTACGGTGTAAGCCCGCCCAGCGAAACACGTCCCAATCGCCGCACGCAGCGACGAAGTGTGCAGCTACCGCCTTAACTACCGGCACATGATCTTCCGGCCGGCAGATTACGCCTCGGACCTCGGTTAAGGCTGCATCCGTGCCAAAAAATTGAAGAATCCGCAACGCCCGAGGCCCAATGGCAGGCGCGAAGGTTCTCATCAGGGGAACCAGCGCTACAAGTTCGCCATTGCCGTCGCGCACTATGTGGAAAAATAACTCGTCGCGGACGAGAGCCGTGTTGCGGCGAAAGTGCTTCCACCACGGGACGATCCAGGCCGCAGACGTGAATGGCATGCTCGGCCAGGTCTGCCGATCGAGAAGCCCCCATTCACCAGCAATTCTCGACAGAGCTTCGGGATGCGATAGGCGCTCGACGGTTAGCTTTTGATTTTTGTAGAAATTGCTGCGCACGGCCGTAATATTAATCTGGAAAGTTGACACCAAGCGCTGCGTCAAATTGTCGCCAAAATGTCGATCGGCCCCAAGCTAAGTACGCTGGCTAAGACTTCGACAAGCTCGCTCAACAATACAGCGGTCTGCCGAAGGGCCCCCGTCATGCCCGCAATCTGTCGCGGTGCCCAAGCGCTCCTATCGGGAACTGCTGATATGATACGACAGATACCATCCTTCGTGGCGTTGGCACTGGTGCGGCGGAAGGCAGCGTAGTGCTGGAACACGCTTATAGGCGCGGCGGGAGGCGGTATCGCGAGCTAACTGAGATATCTGCTTTGTTGTCATTCGCGTCATTCCGACCGGGCGGTCACGAGTTCCGGTCCAACCCGGAAACCAGACATTGGTCCGTCTTGCCACCACCCTTCTGCGGAGTGCGACTAGTGTTAAGCCAGCGCTTCTAAAGCTCTAAACCACCGGGACACCGGGACACCCTAAAGGGGGTGTCCCGGTTGTCCCGCTAGGATGGTCCGGGGACAAATTAGAAATGTCCTCGGACAATCAATTTTGTCCCGCTACCAGAACCATTCCCCCACGGTTTCGATTTCCTTGGTTGACGTGAGGTCCAGAACAGCCCGATTGAAGCGGCGCTTCAGAGCATCTTCCCTAATGTCGGGCTCCTTAGCCTTGGTGGCGGCGGAGAACGGCACCCGCCATTGTTCGCGGGTGGCGGTTACAATGCCGTCAGGAAAGCCTGCCGAGCCCTCTGGCGGCGTTTCCCCGTGCTCTTGAATGGCCAGCTTCAACGAGTCTAGCGCCTTGCCGGTAGTGCCCTTGAGGTTGGTGCCGTCATGCTTAGCCCCATCGACCTGAACCACCACCGGAGCCGTGGTCACGTTGCCATCCGCGTCCATGCCGAGTTCAACCGAGTCGAGCCGGAACGACGTTATGTCGCCTTCGTCGCTATCGTTGGCCCCGGTGCATTTTAGGGTGAATACCTTGGCCAGTCCGGCGCCATTCACACTAACGCCGTAAGACACGTCAATGGCGCCATCTAGGTCGATTGCCCCTTTGCCTCGATCGCCTTCCCATCCCGAATGGTGGATGGCAGCGACGTGCGCGCCGGTAGCTCTCGTTAGTTGATCGACTGATCCGATGTAGCGCTGCATATCCTTCGAATTGTTTTGGTCACCAGCGCCGAACGTCCGCGTAACGGTGTCCAAGATCACAAGATGGCAGGGCAGGCCGCTTTTCTCCTCGCATTGCTTGATGGTCATAGCCAGCGTCTTGGCGTTGACAATACCGGTCATATCGAGCTTGCCGCCAACTACGGCAAATGGAATACCCGACAGACCGTGCTTCTTGCCCCACGCTGCAATGCGGCGTTCGGTAAGCGATTTTCGTTCGCCGGCAAAGAAGATCACCAAGCCAGGTTTGACCTCGCGACCGTGCCAATCTAGACCGGCAGCGATGTGACAGCCGATATCACACAGAAGTACGCTTTTGGCCGTTCCAGGTTTTGCAACCCATGCAGAGAATTCGCCTGCACCGATGAGGCCCTTGACTATTTCGTCCTTGGCCGGCGATTTGTCTACGTCGTCAAACCATGTGATCTGGAAGCGTTCTATCAGATCGGCCTTTACTTGTAACTGGAGAATCTTCGGCCTGTTGTCGTTCGCAGCCTTGATCTTTTCGGCCCCGACAACAATGCTAGCGACCGTTTTTTCAACGAAGTCCGTACCTTCCTGGAAAACGTCTTTCAGATTGTGCTTCATGACAAGGCCCGCGCGAGATATGCCGTGCGCCACCTAACTTCGTCTTCGAAGTATGAGCGAATCGAGAATGGCGAGCCATCGATAACAAACCGCGCTAGCTCGTCGTCATCGTCCGAAAAGCCCCATGACCACGCTTCAAGTACGGTGTGAATACAGTTGCATTCGATTGTCGCGGCCTGTGAGAGTTCCTTGAGCGCCTTGCGGCTGATCGGCTCGATATGACAAGCGCCGGTACAGCCAGCTTCAAGCCAATCCATCGGATGGGCGTGCAGCCGTACCACCGGGGCTGCGAGATTTTCACGGCCCAACCACGGAGCACGGCACGTGATGCGATCGAAGGACATTTCGTCGCTGATAACGAGCAAATCAAGAATCTCGCCGTTCTCAATGATCGGAATAGCGAGTTCGGCTGGATATTTCGGCCCGACGTGATCCGGCCCGTAAATCACAAACCGATATCTGCCGGTGTCGGGATTCCGGACCGTGCCGTACTGAATGAGGGCAATGTGTTCGGGGGCGGTGTCAATCCCGTGGTCGGCAAGCCACGCAACTGCAGTCAAACCATCACCGACCTTGTCAGAGAACTCTTGCGCGACTTCATCGGGCAGGGGCAGCGTGTCGTCGACATTACAAAGCGATTCCATAAAACGTCTTTCACTAATACTCTCCTCAAGCATTTAAGTTAGGTGGCCGGGTTCTGTTCGGACAAAATGCCGACTAGAGTTTCTGTAAATGCAGTAAAAGTATTGACGTTGTGGAATCCGACCTTCCGCGCCGCTGCGCTAACAGCTTCGCTCCAAGTTGGTGAAGACCAATTGTAGAACGGTCGTAGCTCCGACCAAGCATGGTCGGTCAGACTGTTCATTTCACCGGCCAACCGAACAAGGAGACCGGCGGCCCTTCCGTTTCTTGGATCGTTGCATCTTGCATCCAATCCTCGCCGCCAATTCGCGGTTCGTGTGAGACTACCGCTAAGACTTTCGGTGCAATTCTGTTTATTGTTGTCGATCATATTTCTACTTTTGAGTTGCCGGGTAATTCCGGCTCGTTTTGATCACGTCAAATAACCCGGGCCGTGATCGGTGCCGGTATTCTTGTTGACGAATTTCGGACGATTGAGCGCTACGTAGTGCTGAACTCCCAGCCCTGTGTGCCGCTGACGATGCGGACCGGAGGAGCAGGGTTGTAAATGCGTTATACCTGTACGCGGCGGCCGTCTCGGCCGATCGCTCCGCGAGAATTACTGCGTCAGATCGTAGTGAGTCCGAAGCTCAGCTTCGATCTGCTTGATACGTTCCTGCCAAATAGGAGCATGCAGGTGTCTGGTCTTACCTAAGATGATAGTCCACCCTCCCGGCTTGGAGGTTGGTACGATTGCCAGTGCAATTTGGCCTTGTTGCGGGAAGTCCTCGAACGATAGCAGTCGCTCATGAATCTTCCATATAAGGTCTGCGCTAGACGTTCTGGCTCGTCTTAAAGACGTTCGCAACGCGCGGCCTCGCTGAAAAGAAGACCACCGGCCAGAAATGGGTTTGCAACGCGCCGGTGGGCATATCGATCAGGTCGAAATGACGGCATCGATCTTAGCGGTAAGGGGCTCCACTTCAACACCGGGACATTGCGGGGCGCGCGCCCAACCAACTTTAAACCAACGCTATAACGCAACCAAACGCGAACAAACGCTACCAACCGTCTCCGAATTCATCTGTGTTTTCAGCATCGTCCGGGCTCCCCTTCCCGCTCATAACGGTCTGGTTGCAGGTTCGAGTCCTGCCGGGCCCACCAGCTTTCGCTCGCGCAGCGAGTGAAGGCTGCCACGCCGAAACCCAAAGGGCGAAGGCGGGTTGCACGGCACGCGGGCTACGGCTCGGCAACCTACGCCTAAGCAGCCCCACCTTCGCCTCAACGCCGCGAGCCAACTCGCTCGATCAGATCCAGCCGCTCCTTCATCGGATCGGGCCCGCACGTTACTCCGGAGTTGGAGATCAGCAGCAGTTCGTCCCGCTCGGACTGCGGGCGCCACGCCGGCAAGTCCGCGCCGTTTGGATCGCCATATCTTGCGAAGTTGGTCCAGTAGGTGCGCATCGTGTTCGAGACCTCACGATCCCTCTGGCTATACGGTCCGGAGCGAACGCCGAGTGTGCCGAAGACGAATCGCACTTCCTGTCCTTCCTCGCCTTCTTCGGGCGGTTCAGCCCGGTCCGGGACGTAGTCGAACAGATATCTGTAGGTGGCAGAGCCTCGCTCGGCGTGCTTGCGCGCCACAAATCGCACCGGTTCAGTGAACATCCAGTCCGTCCGGAGTCGTGCAGGCGTGTCCTTCTGCCCGGGGAAATCGGGAGTGAGCCCGCTCGTCATTGGCAACAGCTGCTGCAGCAGCGCGGCGGGCATGCTCTGCGTATCAGGCGCGTACGGAAACCCGTTGCTGCCGATCAACAAGGGAACGTGCTGCTCGTGGCCCGCAGTGATCGCATCCTGGAGCTGTTCGTCCACATAGGCGCCATCGATCGTATAAGCGGACCGCAGGGCGGGATCCTCCGCCAGCTTCCCCTGCACGGCGAGAATTTTTTGCAGTTCCGATTGCCGCATCTCGACCTGGCTGACGCCGAGCGCCTGCGCGAATGCCTGTACCGCGCTCTCTGCGGCGTTGCGATCGCGCGCAAGCTCCCGGAATGACGCGGACTGAATGATCGCCTTCTGGAACAGTCCCGTTGCGCGCCGCGAGGCCATCAGCCTTGCGACCGCGGTCGCGCCGGATGACGAGCCGAAGATCGTGACGTTGTCGGGATCTCCGCCGAAGGCGTTGATGTTGTCGTGAACCCAGCGCAAGGCCGCGATCTGGTCCTTCATGCCGTAATTGCCGATGCCGTCGTCCTCGTCGTCCTTCGACAAGCTTCCGCCGGCCAGCCAGCCCAATGCTCCCAGGCGATAGTCGAATGTGACGACGGTCAGCCCGTCTCGCGCCAGCGCGGATCCGTCGTAAAGCGGATCTGCTGCAGTCCCGGAGACGAGCCCGCCGCCGTGGATCCACACCATGACAGGAAGTCGCTCGTCCATGCGTGCGGGCGTGAAGACGTTGATGGTCAGGCAATCCTCGGAGTTGCCAGCTGGAGCTTCGAAAGCCTGCGGCGATCCTTGCGGGCAGGCCGGGCCGAACTTGTCTGCGGTGAGGATCTCCGTGCGCTCGGGGGCCTTGGCCGGTGCGCGCCAACGCGCCGCCCCGATCGGCGGGGCCGCGTACGGGATGCCCATGAACCTGGCGATGTCGGAATCGGCTATTCCAAGCACTTGCCCTTCCTGCGTGAGGGCGAAGACGAACCGCTCCCCCTGGGCATGCAGCCTGGCACCGAACATCAACGAGGCGCCGGTTACAAACACGAGGAAACAGCAGGGACGGCGCATGACGACTCCACCGTATCAGGTTCATGGCCCGGGCGCCGCTCAGCACATCGAACGTTCCACTGTCGGCGACGGCTTGAACCTCGATCCTTGAGGAAATTCTAAACAGTCTGTCCTTCGCGGTCCACGGATTGGTTCACCAGAGCGGGATGACTCTTCTTCGAATCGTCATCCCGCTCTATCTCTTTGTTTTGAGCATGATCTTTTCGGAAAACCGCTACACACTTTTCCGGATCATGCTCTAATCTAGTGCACTCAATCAATCCGCCTGCCCTCCCCGGCGCTTCAATACCTATTCTGCTCATACAGCACCCGCACGCGGATGGTGCCGGCAATGGCCCTCAGCTCGGCCAGCAGATCCTCGCCCTCGCCGCCGACGACGTCGGTCTCGAGCACGACGTAACCCACTTCCGGATCGGTTTGCAGGTATTGCGCCAGGATGTTGATGCCGTGCCTGGAGACCGCGTCGTTGACCTGACGCATCACGCCGGGAGCGTTGCGGTGGACATGGATGATGCGCGTGCCGGTCGGCCGCGCCGGCAGCTGCACCTGCGGAAAATTGACCGCGCCGAAGGTCGCGCCGACATCGGAATAGTCGATCAGCTTGCGGGCGACCTCGCCGCCGATGCGATCCTGCGCCTCTTCCGTCGAGCCGCCGACATGCGGCGTGAGGATCACATTGGGCAGGCCTTGCAGCGGCGAGACGAAACGGTCATTGTTCGATGCCGGTTCGACCGGAAACACGTCGACCGCGGCACCTGCCAGCCGGCCCTCACGCAGGGCGCTTGCCAGCGCATCGAGATCGACCACGGTGCCGCGCGAATTATTGATCAGATGGGCCTCGGGCTTCATCCGCCGAAGCTCCGCCGCGCCGATCATGTTGGCGGTGGCCGGCGTCTCCGGCACATGCAGTGACACGACGTCGCTGGCCGCGAGCAACTCATCCAGCGTCTCGACCGGCTCGGTGTTGCCGTGGCGCAATCGGTCGGTGTGATCGAAATAGATCACGCGCATGCCCATGGCTTCCGCGAGATTCGACAGCTGCGAACCGATGTTACCATAGCCGACGATGCCCAGCGTCTTGCCGCGGACCTCGCGGCTGCCCTCGGCGGACTTGTCCCAGCCGCCGGCATGGGCAGAGACCGATCGCGGAAATATCCGGCGCAGCAGCATCACGATCTCGGCGATGGTCAGCTCGGCCACGCTGCGGGTGTTGGAGTAAGGCGCGTTGAATACGGGGATGCCGAGGCGTCGCGCGGCATCGAGATCGACCTGGTTGGTGCCGACCGAAAAGCAGCCAACCGCCATCAGCCGGTCGGCAGCCTCCAGGACCTCCGCGGTCAACTGGGTCCGCGATCGGATGCCCAGCATATGGACGCCGGACAGTGCCTGCTTGAGCTCGCCAGCACCCAGCGCCTTAGGCAGACGTTGCAGCTCGGTATAGCCATTGGCTTCGAACATCCGGACCGCGGAATCGTTGACGCCCTCCAGCAGCAGGACGCGTATCTTGGTTTTGGGGAGAGACAACATCGTCGAGGTCAGCCTTCGTCGTAGCAGGGGTTCGCTTCGGCAAGAGCTACCATGCGCGATCTCGATCGGCCACGTGATAATATGGAGCAATTTCGTTCAGGGCTGTCGCCGCAATCGGCTGACCCGGCTCACCGCGCCTTGCGCGCGTCCTCGAGGCGCGGATCGAACGCAAACTCGATCCGTACTCCACTCGGCTCCCGCACGATGAAATGGATCTTGGGGCCGGCGCCCGAGGGTTCCGGACCGAACTCGACGACGACGCCGGGCCAGCTCGACACCCGTTTGTAGAGGGTGTCGAGACCGCTTTGATCAATGACGGCGAGGGCCAAATGATGCAATCCGACGTTGGCGCGCCGATCGAACGGAAGCGCTTTGCTGGGCGATTCGACCTGCCACAGCGTCACGACATCGTGTCCATCGGATACAAACACCGCCGGATAATCCGGCCGCTCGCCAACGACCCGCCATCCAAGGCAATCGCAAAAGAATTTTCGCGTGCTGACGAGATCCCGAACGCTGAGCCCAACGTGGTCGACACCGCACGTGTCGGTTTTGAATTCATCCGTCATAAGCCCTCCAATAGGCTACCGGGTTGGAAGCGATTTGAGCAGCGACTTGAGCAGCGCTTTGGCCGTCTCCGTGGCCCGGTTGATGGCGTTCCGATCGCGATAAACCCTCGAAACGACGAAGCCGCCCTGCACGACAGTGATGAGCATCAGCGCAAGCTCGTCGGCGTCGAGGCGTTTTGCAATTTCGCCATCGGCCTGAGCTTCGCGCAGGGCTCCTGCAAGGATCTTCTGGAGTTCGCGGAAATAGCGTTCGACGGGCTTCCGCAACGAGGCCTCGGCGATGGACGATTCGGCGGCAAACCTGCCCATCCTGCAACCTTTGAGGCCGTCGCGGGAAACGTCGAGATAGCGGAAGACACGATCCAGGGCAGAACCGTCCGTTCCCACGGTCTCGCGCGCGAGCTCGCACATTTCATCGGACACCTCACGGAGAGCCACGGACGCCAGGTCCATTTTTCCACTGAAGTGGTGATAGAGGCTGCCTTGCCCCGCGCCGCTTTCTTCCAGCAAGTCGCGCGGACTCGTGGCCTCGTAGCCACGTTCCCACATCAGTTTCTTGGCCGCCTTAACGAGCTCACCCTTCGCCTTCATGACACCCTCAAGATCGCATCGAATCAACCGAACGTGATTATATTTTGTACCAACTAGTATGTACAGACAAGCGCGATTAACGGATATCAGCCATGTTTTCGGACCGCAACCGCCGTCTTCGCAGAAGCAGTAAGGAGAAAGCGATGTCAAACCTAACCCGCCGCAACGCGCTGTTGACGGCTGCATGTGCAGGAGCAGCATTCGGCTTGCCCAGGCCGGTCTCGTTCGTCGAGGCTGCGCTCGCCCAGAAGGGGCCGGAGGCTGGCAAGGGCTTCCGCCCGTTCAAGTTCGGCAAGGTCCAGGGGTTCATCCTGAACGATGGCGTTTGGGAGAAGCCTCACGACCCCGGGTTTATCAAGGACGTATCTGTTGAGGACACCAAGGCCGCGCTGGCTGCCGCCGGGATCGCGAATGACGTCGTGCCTATTCCGTTCAATGTCACCCTGGTCAAGCTCGGCAATGAAACGGTTCTCTTCGACGCCGGCACCGGCGGTCAGTTTCAGCCGACAGCCGGAGCGATGATCGCCAATATGGCGGCAGCCGGTATCAAGCCGGAACGGATCACGAGGGTGATCGTTTCGCATTTCCATCCGGACCATGTTTTCGGGCTTATGAGCAAGGCTCCAGACAACACGCCGACATTCCCGAACGCCGTGGTTTACGTGCCGAGCAACGAGTTCAAGTTCTGGATGGATGAGAGCATCTTCACCAAGCTCCCTGAAAAGCAGCATGGCCTGCCCAAGAGACTTCAGGCGATGTTCCCACTCCTGAAAGACAAATTGAAACAGTACGAGTGGGACACCGAAATCATTCCAGGCATCCGCTCCATCGCCGCACCGGGCCACACGCCGGGCCACACTGCATTCCATGTCGCGTCAGGCAACGAGCAGCTGATGGTGCTGAGCGACACGACGAATATGCCTGCCCTGTTCGCAAAACACCCGAATTGGCACGGCGTGATCGACGCTGATCCAGTCCTTTCCGAGGCGACGCGGCGCAAACTATTCGACCGTGTCGTCGCCGACAAGGCGCTCGTTACCGGCTACCATTTCCCGTTCCCGGCCGTTGGCAAGATCGTGACGGACGGCGCAGGTTATACTTTCGTGCCGGTTGCATAGTTGGGATCGACGGACGCGGAAACGGCCATCGTTATCGGTGGCTGTTTTCAAAGAACCTTGCGAAGCATGGCGCCGCGAGGGATGCTTGCAAGCATCGTTCATCAAAAGGATTCGTCATGTCTGTCGACACAAAGGCCGCCACTGACCGCCTCATGCGCTTCCTCGCTATCGAGGGCGTGACCGGAAAGGAAGCCGCGATCGGGCGCGAGCTCACCGCGGCGCTGAAAGAGGGCGGCGTGCCGGCGGGCGCGATCCGGCTCGACGACGCGAACACGCGGATTCCGGTGCCGACCGAAACCGGCAACCTCATCGTCGATCTGCCCGGTCGCGGCGCGATGCACAATCAGCCGCGGATCATGTTCATGACCCACATGGACACCGTGCCGCTGTGCGCCGGAGCGAAACCGAAGCTTGCCGGCCGCAAGATCGTCAACGACGCGAAAACCGCGCTCGGCGGCGACAACCGCGCCGGCTGCGGCGTTCTCGTCACGCTGGCGGCCGAGCTTGCGAAGCGGAAGCTCGATCATCCGCCGATCACGCTGTTGTTCTGCGTGCGGGAGGAAAGCGGGCTATATGGCGCGCGCCACGTCAAGACCGCTGAGCTTGGCTCGCCGGTCATGGCCTTCAACTACGATGGCGGCTCAGCCTCCAACGTCACCATCGGCGCCGTCGGCGCGGATCGCTGGCAGGTCGAGATCTTTGGCCGGGCCTCCCATGCCGGCGTCGCGCCGGAGCGCGGGATCAGCTCGACCATGATCCTCGCGCTTGCGCTCGCCGACGTCAGGGCCGGCGGCTGGTTTGGCAAGGTCGTGAAGGGCAAGCGGCAGGGCACGAGCAATGTCGGCCCCGTCACCGGCGGCGACGGCCGGCCGGCCGGAGACGCCACCAATGTCGTCACCGACTATGTGCACGTGCGCGGCGAAAGCCGCAGCCACGACCGGACGTTCTTCAAGGAGATCACCAAGGCCTACAAAATGGCGTTCGAGAAGGCCGCAAAGCGCGTCACGAACAGCGCTGGCAAATCAGGCCGCGTCAAGTTCAAGGCCGAGACCGACTATTATCCATTCCACATGAAGGACAGCCTGCCCGTGGTCAAGCGCGCGGCTGCCGCGGTGTCCGGCATCGGAGGAACGCCGGTCATCCGCACCGCGAATGGCGGGCTCGACGCCAACTGGATGGTCCGCCACGGTGTTCCGACCGTCACCTTCGGCGCGGGGCAGAACGACGTGCACACGATCGACGAGTGGATCAATCTCGACGAGTACGACCGGGCCTGCGCGCTCGCCGTGCAGCTCGCGACGATGCGGTGAGCCTGGCGGACAAAGAGAGCGGGACAGATACCTAAAGCGCGATGAGATTAGGTTGAATCGTTATCGCGCTTCACCTCCTTGTTTGAGCATGATCTCCGCGCAAACGCGTTCCGCGTTTGTCGCGAGGGAAAACCGCTTCACACTTTTCCGGATCATGCTCTAGCGGCCTGCGAACTCCTGCAAATGCTGAAGGAGCACGGCATCCAGCTGATCCGGACGATCGATCTGCGGGAGATGACCGGCGTCCTCGATCGCCACGAACCGGCTCCCCGACAACACCAGCGCAAGCTCCTTCATCGGCTGCAGCAACAGCACATCGCGGGCGCCAACGACCAGCGTCGTCGTCGCCGCAATGGCGGGTACGAGTTCGAGATAGGCAAGACCCTGGATCGCTCGGGCGCTGCCGATGAAGCCTTCGGCGCTGGTTTCGCTGACGCAAGCGGCAAGTGCATCGGCGATCGCGGGGTTGTCGTCGAGGAAGCCGCGGCAGAACCAGCGCTCGGCGGTCGGCTGCACCAGCGGCGCAACGCCCTGCCCGCTGGCCAACGCAATCCGGTCGTCCCAAGCCGCTACGAACGGCGCCGGCGCGTCGGCCCGGGCGGCGATGATGCACAGGCTCAGCAGGCGATCGGCATGCCGCCCCGCAAGACCAAATCCGGTCATGCCGCCCTGAGATACTCCGATGAAGTGTGCCCGCGACACCGCCAGCGCATCGAGCACGGCGATGTTGTCGGCCACCAGATCGTCCATTGCATAGGGCGCGGGCGGCGCATCCGACTGCCCGTGGCCGCGGCTGTCGAGACACAGAACGCGGTACCCCAGCTCGGCGAGCCGGCCAGCCTGCCTGTACCAGATGGCACTGCTGGTCAGGATGGAATGATTAAACAGCACCACCGGTCCAGATTCGGGACCGCCGACACGAACGCTCAGCCGTCCGCCCGGCCCCGAGATCGTGACACGTCGGAACCCCGGCCAATCACCGGTGACGACCAGCCGTCCATCAATCGACAAGACCCATCTCCTTGAACACCTCCTTGGCGAGGCGGAAGCTGTCGAGTCCCGCCGGCATGCCGCAGTAAACTGCGATTTGCAGGAACACCTCACGCAATTCAGCCTTGGCGAGGCCGTTGTTGAGCGCGCCGCGGATATGGATCTTCAGCTCGTGCGGGCGGTTGAGCGCCGCGATCATTCCGAGGTTGAGCAGACTGCGGCTGCGCTTGTCGAGATCCGGCCGGTTCCAGATTTCGTCCCAGCAGTATTCGGTAGTGAGCTTCTGCGCCGGCCAATTGAAGTCGTCGGCCGCCTCCAGCGACCTTTCGACATAGGCATCGCCCAGCACCGCGCGACGCGTCTTCAGGCCGCGCTCGAACTTCTCGCCCCGTGGCTTCGTCTCGCTCATGGTCGTCGTCTCCATTTCCACACGCCTTACGCCGGTGCCATTTCGGTCAGCGGCTCGTTCCACGCGTCGTAGCCGTAGACCCAATCCGGGTCGGTAGGATTCTTCAGCCATGTGTTGGTGCGCGAGCTGAGCTGGACGCGGGAGGTGCGCGGCTTGCGCGTCGCCTCGAAACGGCGGAACGCGTCGGCCACGCCGTCGCGATCGACGCCCGTCAGGCAACGCGAGAGCACGGCCGCGTCCTCGATCGCCATCGCGGCACCCTGCGCCATGTACGGGGTCATGGGATGGCAGGCATCGCCGAGCAGTGTGACGTTGCCCTCGCTCCAGTATGATAGCGGATCGCGATCGACCAGGGCCCATTTGTGCACCGACGGGCACGCCTCCAGCACCCGTCGCACCTGCGGATGAAAATTGGCGAAGGCCGCGCGCAATTCGCGCACGTCACCCATCGCCGACCAGGATTCTACCGTGAAACCCGGCTCCGGCTGGCTGGTGACGAAATAGACCTCGCTGCGATCCGGCTTGACGTAGTAGATCACGATGTGACGGTCCGGTCCCCACCATTTGGTGCAGTCGTCGATCTCATAGCCGTTGAGAAGGGAGGCCGGAAACACCGTGCGGTAGGCGATACGGTCGGTGAAATTCGGCTCAACGCGGCCGAACAGCGTCTCCTTGACGAAGGAATGGACGCCGTCCGACGCCACCACCGCGTCCACCGAGGTCTTGCGGCCGTTCGCAAACGTCAGGTCGACGCCGCGATCGGCGCGCTGCGCGATGCCGACCAGTTTGTGATCGAGATGGAGCACGTCCGCGGGCACGGCACTGGCGAGCGCGGAATGCAGATCACCGCGGTGGCCGAGAAGATAGGGTGCGCCATAGCGGTCTTCGGCAGACTGGCCGAACACCATGTCGAAGCGCACCGCGCCGGTATCGAACTCCTTATTGTTCCACGAACGGGGATAGAACGCTTCGCGCCGCAGGACCGGCTCCAGCCCCCACGCGCGCATCACCTTCATGGCATTGAAGCCGATCTGGATGCCGGCGCCGAGCCGGGCAAATCGCGTGGCCTGTTCATAGACCTGCACATCCACGCCGGCGCGGGTCAGCGCCGCGGCAGTCGCAAGGCCACCCATGCCGGCGCCGATCACCGCCACTGAAAGTTTGCTCATTGTCTCACCTCGTCGCTCCAGTGCCGGTCTTGGCCTAGCCTCTGGCAGTTGTTGCCCATGGCAGGCGTTCGCCGCAAACGAGTAATGCTGACGGGATGTGAGATATTCTGACAGGTGACAGGAGCCGACAGCACGGGTTCTGGCCATCACCTCCTGTGAGCTCAGTTCACGCTCCCTGAGCTTTAGTCGTTTGCGCTTGCGGCTATCGCACTCCACTCTCCCCGGCAAATCCGTGCCGCCGCCTCCGCCTTCCGGCAGGTGCAAGATCGGACGGCCACTCGGCTGGGAGGAGACGGAAACATCATGACCGCCATCGCAAACGACAGCGCCGTCGGCATGCCAAGCGCGACCGTGCCATGGTTTGGCCGGCTCTACGTCCAGGTCCTGCTCGGCATCGCCCTCGGGTCGTTGATCGGATATCTCTGGCCGGACGTCGGCACGGCGCTCAAACCGCTGGGCGATGCGCTGATCAAGATGATCAAGATGGCGATCGCTCCCATCGTGTTCCTGACGGTGGTCCACGGCATCGCCAGCCTCGGCGACATGCGCAAGGCCGGCCGCATCGGCCTCAAAGCGTTGATCTATTTCGAGGTGACCACGACCATCGCGCTGATCCTCGGACTGATCGTGATCAACCTGACGCAGCCAGGCGTCGGAATGCACGTCGCTCTCGCCTCGCTCGATGCCAAGCTCGTCGCCAGCTACGTCGCCCAGTCCCACGACCAGTCGGTCGTCAGTTTCCTGATGAACATCATTCCCTCGACCGTCGGCGGCGCGTTCACCAACGGGGATACGCTGCAGGTGCTGTTCTTCGCCGTGTTGTTCGGCATCGCCCTACAACGTTTCGGCGACAGGGGAAAACCGGTGCTCGACCTGATCGAGCAACTCTCTAAGATCTTCTTCATCCTGATCGGGATGATCATGCAGGTGGCACCGATCGGCGCATTCGGCGCGATCGCCTTTACGATCGGCAAGTACGGCGCCGGCACGATCGTGTCGCTGTCCCATTTCATGCTCACCTTCTACGTGACCTGCCTGTTGTTCGTGTTCGTGGGGCTCGGCATCGTGGCCCGGCTGGCCGGTTTCAGTATCCTCAAGCTGATCCGCTACCTGCGCGAAGAGCTGCTGCTCGTGCTCGGCCTCTCCGGCTCGGAATCCGTGATGCCACGCTTCATGGTCAAGATGACCGTGGCAGGCTGCTCGGAATCCACCGTCGGCCTCGTGGTACCAACCGGCTATACCTTCAATCTGGACGGCACCTGCATCTATCTCACCATGGCGGCAGTGTTTCTCGCCCAGGCAACCGACACGCCGCTGACGATCGTGCACCAGATCGTGCTGGTCGCGGTCTGCCTGCTGACGTCGAAGGGGGCAGCCGCGATCCCGGGCAGCGGCTTCATCGTGCTGGCGGCGACACTCGGCACGATCGGTCATGTGCCGGTCGCCAGCATCGCGTTGCTGCTCGGCATCGACCGCTTCATGTCCGAAGCGCGGGCGCTCACCAACTTCATCGGCACGGCCGTCGCGACCGTGGTGATCTCCAAATGGGAGGGCGAACTGGACACCCAGCAGTTCGCCCACATCCTCGACAACCCCGATGCGGTGAAGCTATCCTTCTGAGCTGAGGAGATCGCCCACGGATGAGAAAGCTGCCGCCGCTCAACGCGGTGAGAACGTTCGAGGCGGCCGCGCGCCACGTCAGCTTCACGAAGGCGGCGGACGAACTTCATGTCACCCACGGCGCCGTCAGTCGGCAGGTCGCACTGCTGGAAGACTGGTTCGGCGTGAAGCTGTTCCGGCGCGCGCCGTCTCAGCTCACTCTCACCGCCGCCGGAAAAATCTACTACCGCGAGGTCACAGCCATTCTGGACCGGCTGGCGCTTGCCTCCATGGACATGAAGCAGTACGGCGCGCCGTCCGTGCTGCGGATCAGCGCGCCGCCGACCTTCACCATGCGCTGGCTGATCCCGCGAATCACGACGTTCCAGCGCATCCGCGCCGACGTCGAACTGCGGTTGACCACCTCGATCGGTCCGCTCAACGTCCACGATACGAGCTTCGATGTGGCGATCCGCGGCAATGTCGGCGAGCCCCAGGGCTGGACCTCGCAATACTTCATGACTGAACTGATCGCGCCGGTCTGCCACGTCGACCTGCTGTCGCGCGGCAAGCTGAAGGTACCCGACGATCTGCGCCAGCATACGCTGATCACTTACCTCACCGAACCTTATGACTGGAGCCAATGGCTCGACCAGACTGGCCACGAGATGGCCGCCGAACAAGAAACGCTGCGTTTCGAGCAGATGTTCTTCGCCTTGCAGGCAACGCAGGAGCGCATGGGTATCGGCTTGTTCCCACTGTTCCTGGTGATCGACGAGCTCATGGCGGGGCAGTTATGCCTGCCATTCGGGGATCTCGGCCTGCGCAAGCGCGAATACCGTTCATTCTACCAGGCGGAAAACGAAAGCCTGTCCGCCATCGCCGACTTCACCGCGTGGCTTGCCGACGCAGGGCGCGAGACCGAACAATTCATGCAGAATTGGGCCAGCTCGATGGGGTGGGGCTTCTGAGGTCTCGCCGTGTCAGCCTTCGGCCGTCACCATGCGCCACAGCGTCTCCACCAGGACCTCGTAACCCTTGTCGAGCGCCTCCGGCGCGGTGAACTCGCGCGGATTGTGGCTCAGGCCATCCTTGCTCGGAACAAAAATCAGCGATGACGGAATACGTTTCTGGATCGCCAATGCGTCATGTCCGGTGACGGTCTTCAGCGTCAACGTCTTCATTCCGAGATCGCTCGCGACGCCGCGCACGAGTTCAAGGCCGGCCGGATCGAGCGTCGGCGCGGCCCTTCGTTCATCTGCGGCGATCGAGATATCGACGCCGATCGCGGAAGCCTCCTGCTTTATTCGCGCCAGGAAACGATCGCCGAGAGTAAGCACCACCGCCTCATCCTCGTGCCGGACCTCGAACCAGACCCGAACCCGGCCGGCGACGACGTTGGGCGAGTTCGGAAACACGCTGATCTTCGCAGCCGATGCGTGGACGCCCACATTGGCGAGCTCGACCTCACTGTAGAGCGCTTCGATGGCGCGGGCCGCGGCACGGAGCGCATCGCGGCGCCGGCCCATCGGTGTCGGGCCGGTGTGCGAAACATCGCCCTCGAACATCACCGAGATCTTCCGCGTCATCCAGGCTCCGGAGACGGCCCCGATATCCGCCGCCTCGCGTTCCAGGTGATCGCCCTGCTCGACATGGAGTTCGACATAGCGCAGCGGCTCGAACGTGAGCGGAGACGCGCCGCGATAACCGATCGCGGCGAGTGCGTCACCCAGCGTGACGCCGTCACCGTCGTCGCAGGCGTAAGCCTGTTGCAGCAATAAGCTGCCGGCGAACACCGAGCTGCCGGTCAGGCTCGGCTGGAAACGCGCGCCCTCCTCATTGGTCCAGTTCGCGACCGCCAGATTGCGTCGCGCCTTGCCGGGACTAGCGAGAGCGCGATCCCGCACCGCCTGCACCGCGAGCAACCCCGCCAACACGCCGTAGACGCCGTCATAGCGGCCACCGGTCGGCTGAGAATCGAGATGAGAACCGGTGATCACAATTTCCTTAGATGCTGGCGCCAGCACCGCGACGCCGAACATGTTTCCGATCGCATCGATCCTCGGAAGCAGATCGCGACCGGCGATCTCGCGGAGGAAAAGATCACGCGCGTCCTTGTCCAACGGCGTCGCCGTGAGGCGGCAGACCCCGCCATCTGCGGTCGCCCCGATCGCCGCGAAGGCCGCAATCAGATCGTGCAACTCGGTCATCTCAGCTCCAGCCGCAGCACGGGCTAAAGCGCGATGAGATTAGGTTGAATCGTCATCGCGCTTCAGCTCTTTGTTTGAGCATGATCTTTTCGGAAAACCGCTTCACACTTTTCCGGATCATGCTCTAGCCTCCGAGGTCGCCGCGGATCGCCGCAAGCGCCAGCTGCTCGAACTCTGCCTCGGTCAATTGCCGCGGATTAGAGCCTGCGGTCGGATCCTTCACCGCGTCGGCCGCGATCGCCTTGGCATTTTCTTCCTTGACGCCAAGCTCCGCCAGCGTATGCGGCACGCCGAGTTTTTTCCGGAACGCAAGGATCCAGTTGAGGACCGCATCGAAATCGCGGCCGGGCAGATCGAGCGCGCGGGCAATGTGCGGAATCTTGTCGGCGATCGCCGTCCTGTTGCAGACGAGGATATACGGAAATACCACGCCGTTGGTGAGGCCGTGATGGGTGTCGTAGCGCGCCCCGACCGGATGGGAGATCGAGTGGATCGCCCCCAGCCCCTTCTGGAACGCCGTGGCCCCCATCGACGCCGCCGCAAACATGTAGGCGCGGGCTTCGAGGTCCCGGCCATTCTCGACCGCGCGCGGCAGATAGGTGTCGATAATCCTTAGTCCCTCGAGCGCAATACCGTCAGCGAGCGGATGAAACGCCGGCACGCAATACGCCTCGAAGCAGTGCGCGAGCGCATCCATTCCGGTCGCCATCGTCAGGAACGGCGGAAGCCCGACGGCGAGCTCAGGATCCTCGATGGCAATCCTGGGCATCAACAGGGGGTGGAAGATGATCTTCTTCTCATGGGTATCCTCGCGGGTGATCACACCGGCGCGGCCAACCTCGGAGCCGGTCCCAGCTGTCGTCGGCACTGCGATGATCGGGGCTACGCCATCGGTATTGGCGCGGGTCCACCAATCGCCGACGTCCTCGAAATCCCACACCGGGCGGGACTGCGCTGCCATGAAGGCCACGCACTTGCCGACGTCCAGCGCCGATCCGCCGCCCACGGCGACGACACCGTCATGACCGCCGGCCTTGAAGGCAGCAACGCCGGCGTTCAGGTTCGATTCGGTCGGATTGCCCTTCACGTCCGAGAACACGCTGATCGGAATTCCGGCATCGCGAACGCGTCGGACAATGCCGGCGATCAGATCGTTCTCCGCAAGGCCGCGGTCGGTCACCAGCAACGGTCTCGTGATGCCGTTGGCCCGGCACGCGTCGGGAAGGTCGGCGATGCGCCCGGGACCCGTGACGATTCGGGTCGGAAAATTCCAGGCCCCGGTGATTTGAGCTGCCATGTCGTGCTCTCAGTGTTCGATGCGGAGGTGAAACGATTTGGGGCGGGTCAGCGCCTCGAAGCCAAGCCGCGACATGCTGGCGCCGCGGCCGGTGTCCTTGACGCCGGTCCAGGCGAGCGACGGATCGACATAGTCGCAGCGGTTCATGAAGACCGTACCGGTGGCGATGCCGTCGCCGATCCGCTCGGCGGCATCGGCATCCGCGGTCCAGACCGAGGCGGTCAAGCCGTAGGGACTGTCGTTCATCAACTCGACCGCAGCTTCATCCGACGCGACCTTCATGATGCCGACGACCGGGCCAAAACTCTCCTCCATCATCACCCGCATGGTGTGATCGACATCGACCAGCACCTGCGGCATCAGATAGGCGGTGCCGGCCCTGTCGGCCGAAAAACTCTTCGGGTCGATCAGGGCGCGCGCGCCGTTCGCGAGCGCCTCGCTGGTGTGGGCACGCACCGTGTCGGCAAAACGAACCGCCGCCATCGGGCCCAGCGTCGTCTCCTGCTCCAGCGGGTTTCCGAGCTGATAGCGCGAGGTCAGGTCGGCGAACGCGTCCACGAAGCGATCGTAGATCTGCTCGTGTACATAGACGCGTTCGACGCCGCAGCAGCATTGGCCCGAATTGAAGAACGCGCCGTCGACGAGCTGCTCGACCGCGAAATTGAAATCGGCGTCCGGCCTGACATAGGCCGGGTCCTTGCCGCCGAGCTCAAGGCCAATCGTCGTGAAGGTACCGGCCGCGGCGCGTTCGATCGCGCGGCCGCCGGCGACCGAGCCGGTGAAGTTCACATGGTCAATGGAACGGGACGCGATCAGCTTCTCGGCGGCAGCATGATCGAGGTTCAGCGTGGTGAACAGGTGCTTCGGCAACCCGGCCTGGTCGATGGCGGATTGAAAGCGCTCGCCAACCAGCACGGTCTGGGCGGCATGCTTCAGGATCACGGCATTGCCGGCCAGCAGCGCGGGAACGACGGAGTTGACCGCCGTCAGATAAGGATAATTCCAGGGCGCGATCACCAGCACGACGCCAGCCGGCACGCGCTTGATCATGCGCCGGAAGCCGGGCCGTTCAGCGGGCAGCGTCGGCGCTAGCGCCGCGTCGCTCAGTTCAACGAGCGTCCGGACGCGCTCCTCCAGACTCCGGAACTCGCCGCCGTAACGCACCGGCCGGCCCATTTGCAACGCGAGCTCGGGCACGATCGCATCGTTCTGCGCCCGCAACGCCTCGAGGAACGCGAGCACCTTGGCCTTTCGTTCGGCCAGCGGCACCCGCGACCATTCCCGCTGAGCCTGCCTGGCGCCAGCCAGAGCTTCGGCGATATCACGGTCGGTCGCGACGCGCCGCCGGGCGAGCTCGCTGCCGTCGACCGGCGAGATGCAGACAATATCGTTCACGTTGAGTCCACTCGGTTTGAGGCCAAAGACCTGCCAAGGCCTGCTTCAGATGATTTCGAAATAGCGTGCGAGTTCCCAGTCGGTGATCGCCTTGCGGAATTCGCGCTCTTCCCAGTGCCGGGTCATCGCATAGTGATCGACGAAGACATCACCGAACAGATTGCGGGCGGCCGACGATCCGATCAGCCGGTCGGCGGCCTCCGTCAATGTGCGCGGCAAAGCACGCGCGGGGGGATGCGTCACGTCATAGGCATTCCCCGTGATGGGATCACTGGGTTCGATCTTGTTTTCGATTCCCCAGAGGCCGGAACCAAGCGCAGCGGCAATTGCGACATACGGATTGATGTCGGCGGCCGCGATCCGGTACTCGACGCGCTGGCTCGATGGCGAGCCGGGAATGACACGCAGCGCGCAGGTGCGGTTTTCGATTCCCCAGGTGGCATCGGTCGGTGCCCAGAACCCCGGGATCAGGCGCGAATAGCTGTTCACGGTGGAGGCCACCATCGCCAGTAATTCCGGCATCAGGGCCTGCTGGCCGCCGACGAACCAGCGCATCGTGTCCGACATGTTGCCCGGTCGGCCGTCCTGGTGAAACACCGGTCTGCCTTCGGCATCGCGCAGCGAAAAGTGCAGATGGCCGGACTGTCCAGGATAGGCATTCGACCATTTGGCCATGAAGGTCATCATCTTGCCCCGGCGCTGCGCCCAGACCTTGGCGAACGTCTTGAACAGCACGGCGCGGTCGGCTGCGGCGAGCGCATCCGTATAATGGATCGCCGCTTCCAGAACGCCCGGTCCGGTCTCGGTATGAAGCCCCTCGATCGGCATATCCATGTCGTCGCAGAGCTTGAGCAGCGACTGATAAAACTCCGACTCGACCGAGGCGCGCAGCATCGAATAGCCGAACCAGCCCGGCGTCAGGTTCTTCAGGTCGCGATAGCCTTTTTCCCTGACACTGTGCGGCGTCTCGTCGAACACGAAGAATTCGAACTCCGCCGCGACGGTGGCCGAAAGCCCCATCGCAGCGGCACGGTCGATGACGCGGCCAAGCAGCCGGCGCGGACACAGCTCGGCTGCGGTGCCCTCGAACTCGCCGAGGAAGAACAGCATGTTGTCTTCATCAGGCACATCGCGGCAAGTGGCCGGATCGATCCGCGCGGTCGCATCGGGAAACGCGGTGTGCCAACCGGTGAACGTGGACTTGTCGTAGAGCTGGTCGGCGGAGTCCCAGCCAAAGATGACGTCGCAGAAGTTGAAACCATGCTCCAGCGCGTTGAAGAATTTGTCGCGCGCCAGGTATTTGCCGCGAATGACGCCGTCGAGATCCACCACCCCAACCTTGACGTGGGACAGGCCGCGCGCCTCGACCAGCGAGCGGGCATCTGCGGCGGTTTTTACGCTTCTGGAATCCATGGGCTCGGGGTCTCTTTGGGCTGGACGATGATCAGGCCGGACAAACCTCACGCAGAACCTCGTCGCAGGCGGCGACGAACATGTCCGCATTGTCCTTGGTGAAGCAAAGCGGGGGACGGATCTTCAGCGTATTGCCGAACGGACCGGCCGCGCCAATCAGAATGCCGCGATAACGCAACCGGTTGATGACCTCGTTTGCGATGTCAGGTGCCGGCGCCTTGGTGTCGCGGTCGCGGACAAGTTCGAGCCCGATGAACAATCCGCTGCCGCGGACGTCGCCGATCTGGATGTGGCGATTGCCGATCTCGCGAAGCCCATTCATCAGGTGGCCGCCGATCTCTTGCGCATTGTTGATCAGCCCCTCATCGGCGATCACGTCGAGCACCGCGAGCCCAGCCGCCGCGGCCACCGGATTGCCGCCGAACGTGTTGAAATACTTGGTCTCTGCGGCGAACCGGTCGAGCAGCGTCGTGCGCGTCGCGACACCGCCCATCGGGAAGCCGTTACCCATCGGCTTTCCCATCGTGACGATGTCGGGCACGACGCCGTGCCTGGCAAATCCCCACAACGCAGCCCCGGTTCGCCCGAACCCGGGCTGGACCTCGTCGGCAATGAACAAGCCACGTTTTTCATGCACGAGTTGGACCGCAGGCGCAAGAAAGCCGGGCGGATCGGCATAGACGCCGTCGCTGGAAAAGATCGTATCGACCAGCAGCCCCGCAAAACCGACGCCGCTTTGCTCGAGTTCTGCGATGGCCCGCCCAACATTCGTGGCGAAGCTCTTGCCGAGATCGCCGCCAGCGGCGCGAAGCGCGTCCGGCGCCGGAACAGTACGGACGTGGGGCGGCAAGGGCTGCCCGGGGCGCGATGATGGCGACACGTCGGTCACCGCGGCGGTGTTGCCGTGATAGGCCGTCTCCGTAACGATGAAGCCGGTGCGGCCGGTCGCCAGCTTCGCGACCCGCAGCGCAAGATCGTTGGCTTCGCTGCCGGTACAGGTCAGGACCAGCTGATCGATATCCGGCGGGAAGGTCGCGAGCAGACGCTCGGCATAGGTATCGACGACGTCGCTGAGATAGCGGGTGTGGGTATTCAACAGACCGACCTGCCGCCTGATCGCTTCAACGACGCGCGGGTGCGAATGTCCGACCGAGGGGACATTGTTGTAGAGATCAAGGTAACGCCGGCCTTCGGTGTCGAACATCCAGACGCCGTCCGCACGCTCCATCCGGATCGGTTCCTGATAAAACAGCACCGACGCCGAGCCGAACGAGCGCAGGCGGCGCTGGACGGCGTCCCGCAAGCCGGCGTCCATCGTGGACACCCTGCTCGGGTCGAAGGCGTTGAGCGCCAAGATTCCCTTGTCCTCTCGCATCGCGCGCCCCTCCTTGACCGGCGCCGGCGGATACTGGCAGCCACCAGCAGCTATCATGCCGCAGCTGCCTCCAATCAACAGTTTGGAACAATGTGGCTTGTTCCACAATAACAAAGCGGCCGGTGGTCACGACACATCGGAACCTCAGTCATACGTTTCATGCGAACGAGATAATATCCCATTGAATCAGCATATTATGTAACAATCTGATTTCGCCTGCACAGTGCGCGGGCACCGCTCCGTCTATATTTTGGGGGATTTGCCACATTATTAGTGTGGACATCCAACATGCCTTGAGAAAGGATTGCCTGACAGACGGCCGCGCGATGCCCGATCCTGTGGCGACCGACGCGGCCGCAGGGACATCTCAATGACGAGCGAGCGGTTACAAGCGACCGACGTCTCCGCGACCGACAGGCGGCCGCGAAAAGGGGAAGGCGATCGCCTGTCGAAGCTTTCCCGTCACCAACACATCATCTCACAATTGGCGGCAGCCCCGACCTTGCGCGCCTCGGAACTCGCGGCGGCACTTGGCGTCTCCGGCGAAACCATCCGGCGCGACCTGATGGAGCTTCAGGAACAGAAGCTCATCAACCGCACCTATGGCGGAGCATCCCGCCCGTTCGCGCTGGAGCCCACGCTGACAGATCGCAAGGCGATCATGATCGCCGAACGCGAGGCCATCGCCTCCGCGATCGCCGATCTCATCCTGCCCAACGAGGTTCTGATGCTGGCCGCCGGCGCAACGACATTCCATGTCGCGCGACGGTTGGCAGCCAGCGCCCACGATATCACCGTAATCACGCATGACTTCGCGATCGCTGCCGCGCTGGCCGTGAATTCATCGATCCGCGTGCTGTGCTGTCCCGGCCGCTATCATGCCGCGGAAGGCTATGTGTTCGGCACCCAGACGATTGCCAGCATCAATAGTTACGAGGCCAACCGCGCCATCGTCGGCGCGACGGGGATCAGCGCCCGCGGCATCAACGATGCCGATGACGAGGCTGGAGCGATTTATGGCGCGATGGTGAAGCGGGCCGCGGAAGCCATCATCGTCGCCGACCACAGCAAGTTCGACCAGCGTGCGCTGACGGTGTTCGCGCACTGGACCGATATCGACCGCCTCGTGACCGATCGCCCACCGGAGGGATCGCTCGCAACCGCCCTCCGTGAAGCCGGGACAGAAACCATCGTTGCCCAACGCTGAGAAAGACCAAGCCATGGCACGCCTGACATCTCTTCCCTGCGATGAGCGCATCGGCCTCGACGACGAACCCGAGCACCTGGCGTCGCAGCAGACCCGGATCGGTCGCCTCGATCTCGAATTCATCCGGCCGGATCGGCCGTTTGCCCGCAACTGGGAGCGCGTCAGCAACGTGCACGATGCGTCCTATGTGCTGGTCCTGCCGCTGGCCGGAAGCGTGGCGTTCAGCCAGGACGGGCGCACCGGCTTCGCACGGCCCGGCGAGTACGTCCTGCTCAGCGAGCTCGCCTACTACAAACTCACGTCGGACAAGAACTCGCACCTGCTGACGATGCGGATTCCCGCGGCGGAACTGCGCGGACGGCTGGTCTCGATCGAGGACCATGTCAGCCGGCGCTTCAAACCGAACGAGCAGATGACGCGCCTGCTGGTCGGCATGATCCGGAGCGTCGCGGAGCTGTTCATCAATTGTCTGCCGCCCAATCCCCAGGCACTCGCGACTGAAATCATCAGCTTCGTCGCGCTGACGATCGGCTCGGAAGACCGGGGCGCTGCAACCGATGTTCGCAATGCGCGCTACCATCTGCGCCGCCGCATCGTCGACTTCATCGATAGCCATCTGAGCGACCAATCGCTCTCGCCGAGAAAAATCGCGGCCAGCAGCCGGATTTCGCTGAGCTATCTCTACAGCCTGTTCAACGACAACGAGACCACGGTCAGTCAGTTCGTCCAGACCAAGCGCCTGCAGCGCGCCTACGAGATCCTCGTTGCCGACCCGAAGGGTCACCGCACGGTGTCGGAGGTCGCCTACGAGGTCGGCTTCAAGAACGTCTCGCACTTCTCGCGTTGCTTCAGCCGCCATTTCAACGTTGCGCCGCGGGACGTCCGTCAGACCCACAACGCCTCCCCTGCTCCAAAGGCGGATCCGCGGCCCGCGCCGCCGAAAGGCCTGCTTGCACCGCGCCTGCCGTCGACCTCGCGCGGCAGGCTTGCCTCCCCCTATTGGGAGCGGCGGACGCTGCACGAAACCGTATAGACCCCATTCCCCTGCGCCGCGCCATCAGCGATTGCCGCGCTTCCTCCTCGGAGCTACCCTTGGACGATATTCAAGACATGGTGCCCGAAAGCGAGCTGTGCTCGTTTTTCCACGGCCTTGCCGATGCAGCCGACCGGATTGCGCTGGCGCATTTCAGATCCGACATCGACTTCGAACGCAAACAGGATCTGTCGCCGGTCACCATCGCGGACCGCGCCATCGAACAGGAATTGCGGCGATTGATTTCAGCACGATTTCCCGAGCATGGCATCCTCGGCGAGGAAACCGGATCGACGCCCGGCGATCGCTACACCTGGTACATCGACCCGATCGACGGGACCAAGAGCTTCATTTCCGGAATGCCGCTGTTCGGCACATTGATCGCGCTTGCGGACGAAAGGAATGGAGCCGTCATCGCCGGAATGATCGACATGCCAGCGCTGGCGGAACGATGGTATGGCACGCGTGACGGCACGACGTTCAATGACTTGCCGGCGCGCGTCAGCCGCGCGGTCAATCTGGAAGATGCCCAGATCTACACCTCATCGCCGGATTTCTTCTCGCCGGAGGACTGGGCGCGCTACGACGCGCTCAGCCGCAAGGCGATGTTCAGACGATTTGGCGGCGACTGCTATCAATACGGCCTTTTGGCCTCGGGGCATTGCGATCTCGTGGTCGAGTGCTCGCTGAAATCGTTCGATTTCATGGCGCTGGTGCCGGTCATCGAGGGTGCCGGGGGCATGATATGCGATTGGGAAGGCCAACCGCTCACCCGTCATTCCGACGGACGGGTGATCGCGGCTGCCAATGAGACGCTGCTGCTGCAGGCGCTTGCGATCCTCAAGCAATAGCAATCGAAGAAGTGAGCGGACGGCTCACACCATCCGCAACCAGCTCTCCCAGCGGGGATCGTACATCACGTCGCGCGCCCGCATGTATTTCCACACGCCGTATTTCTGGTAGTCGAAATCCCAGTCCTTGAGCTTGCGATTGACGACTGCCCAGCTTGCCCATTTGACGTCGGCAAGCGCCCGGTTGACGATGACCCGCGCGACCATGTCGGGACGCACCGCTCCCAGATATTGCTCGATCAGGCTTTCGGTCAGTTGTTCGTCGTAGAACATCTCGGCGAAGAGCACGCCGAGTTCATAGCTGCGTTCATTGTTGGAGGCGAACTCATAGTCGATCAGCCGCATCGGCTTGGGACCGGCGGCGGGCTCGGCGGCAATGAGAAAATTCCCGGGCATCGGGTCGTTGAAGCAGGGTACGAGATCGAGGCCGGATGCGGTGAATGCGGCCTTGGCCTGACCATAGCGATGCATGATCCAGGACATGTCGTGCGGAAAATGCGAACCCAGCTCCCGGCCCTGCTCGACATGCTCCTCGATCATGTCGAAGATCGTCTTGGTCAAGCCCAGCTTCGGCCCGGCGTGCAGGCGTCGGTAGAGGTCGAGAACGTCGGACTGGATCGCGGCGTCGCCGAAATCCCCGTTGGTGCAGGCGCGATAGCCTTCGAGGAATTCGCTGACTTCAAGGCCGTCCTGTGCATCGAAGAAGATCACCTCGGGTGCGATCCCCATGGCGTGGGCATTGCGCGCCGCTTCGTTCGCGGCAACCCGGTCGATGAACATTTCGGAACCCTCGCCGGGCACCTTGATGAAGTAGCGGCGCGGATCGCCGGAGACCTCGACCAGCCAGTTCTGGTTCATCAGCCCGCCGACCAGCGGCGTATAGCTCGCCTCGCAGCCGCGCCATTGCGGCACCCGTCCGATCGCGCTTTCGACATTGCGCTCGTGGACATTTGTCGCCGCTCCGAGCTTTCTACGAACCGTCATGCAATCCTCCGGAGCACCTCGCCAAAGCGCGGTTCGCGCACCGCCATGCGGCAGCGCAGGAAGCGCCAACTGGCAAATTTGTAGAACTCGAGCGTATTGCGCGCCGACCTGGCGGCCAGAAGCGCTCCGATCAACCCCCATCTCAGATCATCGGCGACGCCAAAGATGCGGGCACGATTGAACGCCGCCTCGTCGAATGTCCCGGCGTAGCGGATATAGGCGTCGCGCGCCTCGGGCTCCTGGGCGAAGGCTTCAACTAGGAAGCTGCCGAAATCCTCCAGCGGATCCGCCGTGGTGGCGCGATCCCAATCGATCAGGCGCACCTCGCCCGCATCGCTGATCAGGATGTTCGAGACATTGCCGTCGCCATGGATCGGTACGGGCGTGACGTGGAGGCGCTGAAGCGATGCTGCGGCAAAGCGCAACTCCTCGACCAGCCAGTCGACGTCGGTCGGAAGCTGGGCCTTGGCCGACGTCGCGGCTGCATAAAAATGCTCGATCTCGTCGAAGACGCCTTTCTGTTTGGGCAGAGGCTTGCCGGCCTGGAACAGCCGGCGTGCGGCGAGCACCGCATCGACAATCGCAGGCTCCAGCATCCGCTCGAGGGTTCCGACCCGCCAGCCCTGATTCAGGTCTTCCATGATGAGGATGCCGGCCTGATGATCAGCCGACATCACCTTGGGCCCGATACTGAGATCGGAGGCCCGCTGTGCCGCCTCGAAGGCACAGGGAATATCGACGTAGAGCGCCGCGTCGCGATCCATCACCTTGATGAAAACGCTCTCGCCAGTCGACTTCCGGGTGGCGCGCCAGGGGAAGCCGTCGACGCCCCGCCAGCTCGGTGACGCCAGAATGGGGATTGCGGGTTCGATCCCGATGTCGCCGTCACCCCAGCCGGGAAGGGACGCAACGCGGTCCCGGAGTACGGTCGCTTCCACTGCCGTTTCGGTCATAGCTGCGTCTGGTCTCTCATAAATCGGGGCCGGCCAGGCCGGGCCGGCGTCCACTGCAGTTTGATCGAGAAGGATGCAAAAGGGATGCCTCGCGCTCCACCAAATCATGCCGTTGGAAGCGACGGCCTACCCCTGCACGGGCGATATTCGCTATCCGACGTACAGGTCCGGAGCGTTGTCCGGATTTTTCGGAGGACGCATGCCTGCGCAAGAACTGATCGGAATGAGCCTCGCCGAATTGGCTGAGGCTTATGCGTCGCGAGAGCTCTCGCCGGTTGAGGTGACCAACCTCATCATCACGCACGCCGAGGCCGTCAACGGCGCGATCAACGCCCTCTTCAGCTTCCGTCCCGAACAGGCCATCGCAAGCGCGCGACAATCGGAAGCGCGATGGAAGGCCAAGGCGGCGCTTGGGCCGCTTGACGGGGTTCCGATGACGGTCAAGGACAGCGTCGCCATGGTCGGCTGGCCCTATCTCCACGGCATCGGGGCGAACCGCTCATTGCCGCCGTCGACCTACGACTCGCCGCCGGCTATTGCGCTTCGTGAAGCCGGTGCGGTGATCTTTGCCAAGACGACCATGCCGGATTGCGGCCTGATGGCATCAGGCATCAGTTCGCTGCACGGCATCACCCGCAATCCATGGGGGCTGGCCTGGAACACCGGTGGCTCATCGGCCGGCGCCGGAGCCTCGGTCGCTGCCGGTGCCGGCTTCGTGTCGGTCGGAACCGATATCGCGGGCTCGGTTCGGCTGCCGGCCTCGCACTGCGGCCTCGCCTCGCTGAAGCCCACCCACGGCCGCGTGCCGCACCTTCCGTCCGACACCATGCGGATGGCCGGCCCCATGGGGCGCAGCGTCGATGACATCGCTCGCCTGCTGACGGTGCTGACGCGGCAGGACGAGCGTGACACCTGGAGCCTTCCAGCGGACGGTGTGCGGTATCACAAAAAACTCAGTCGCGACGTCAGGGGATTGAAGATCGGCATCCTCACCGACATGGGTTTTGGCGCGAAGCCCGAACCGGTGGTGCGCAACGCGGTGGAAGCGGCCGGGCAACTGCTGGCTGGCGCCGGCGCTATTGTCACGCCGTTCATCTCGCCGCTCGACGATGACGCCATCGCACCGATCGACCTGTTCCTGCAGGTGCGCGGCTATCTCGAATACAGCGCACTGCCGGCGCATAGCGACGGCGCCGGCGATATCAACCCTTACGTCCGCGAATGGTGCCTCGGCGGCGCACGGCATTCCGGCGCCGACCTCTATCGGGCGCTCGGCCAGATCGGCAAGATGAAGGCCAAATTGCTCGCGGCGTTTGAAGGCTGGGACTATGTCGTCGCCCCGACGCTGCCGGTGGTGAACTTCCCGGCCGAAGAGCCGGGCGTGTCCCGAGAACGACCGCTCGAGCACACGCTGTTCACCGCGATGTTCAACCAGACCTGCCAGCCCGCCTCAACGGTCTGCATGGCCTTCGACAACAGGCATCTGCCGATCGGGGTTCAGGTCATCGGCCACCGGTTCGACGACCTCGGCGTGCTACAGGTGACGAAAGCGCTGGAGGATTTGCGGCCGGTGACGATGGACTGGCCGTTCCAGCCGCGCGCCTGACGATAATTACTCCGGGGACTACGCCGCCGCCTTTGCTTCGCCACTGTCGAGCAGATGGCAGGCGACGAGACGCCCGGGAGAATGCTCGATCAGCTTCGGGGTTTCGACCCGGCAGCGGCCAAACGCCTTCGGGCAGCGCGAGGCGAAGCTGCATCCCACCGGAATATCGATCGGACTGGGCGGCTCCCCTTCCAGCAGGAAATCGGATGGGTCGAACGGTTTGTCTTCGAGCGTCGGAGCCGCCGACAGCAACGCCTTGGTGTAGGGATGCTGGGGGTCGAAGAACAATTCGCGATTGTCGGCAACCTCGACCATCTCGCCGAGATACATCACCGCAATCCGCGTGCAGACTTTCCGCACCATCGCCAGGTCGTGCGAGATGAAGACGTAGGTCAGGTCGTTCTTTTCCTGCAGCTTGGCGAACAGGTCGATCAACCTGCCTTGCTCGCGCTGGTCCAGCGCCGACAATGTCTCGTCGAGGATCAGGAGCTTGGGATCCAGGATCAGCGCCCGCGCGATCGAAATCCGCTGCCGCTCACCGGTGGAGAGCGCGTTGGGCAACTGATCGTAGAGCTCCGCCGCAAGGCCGACCTCCGCCATTGCCGCGATCACGCGGCGGCGCAAATCCGCCCGCGGAAGCCTGCCACGAATGAGCAGGCTTTCCTCGATCATGCGACCAACCGTGGTCCGGGGCGGCAACGCGTTGTAGGGGTCCTGCAGCAGGAGCTGGAATTCGTTCCGCTTGCGGATCAGTTCACCCCCGGACAGGCCTCCCAACGACGTGCCGTTGAGCAAGATGCTGCCCTGATCCGGCACTTCCAGCCAGGCCAGCAGGCGGGTCAGTGTCGATTTGCCGCAACCGGATTCGCCGACAATGCCGAAATTCTCGCGCGGCATGATGTCCAGCGTGACGCCCCGCACCGCCTGGATATTGCTGTAGGAGTTGAAGGTGCCGCGTTTGCGCGCCCGATAGGTCCGGTGAACGTTCTGCACCTGCATCAGCGGCACCTCGCCCTGTGCCTGGCGCCTGGCAAGCGGCCCGTCGTCAGTCGACCACATTCGTGGAACGCTGGCGATCGCCTTGCGCGTATAGTCCGTGGCCGGAGCGGCCAGCAGTTCGGCGAATGCCTGCTGCTCGACGAACCGCCCCTGGTGCAGAATCGCTGTCCGGTCGCCGAACTGGCCAAGCGTCGGCAGCGAGGACGACAGGTAGATGGTCGCCATCCGGTGGCGCAGGCACAAATCGTGCAGCAATTCCACGATCTGCGCCGCGATGGTGACATCGAGCGGTTGCGTGACGTTGTCGGCGATCAGGACCGCCGGCTCGGCACAGATCGCATCGACGATCATCGCCCGCTGCATCATGCCGCCGGAAAATTTCGATGGGTAGTCCCAGTAGCGTTCCTTGGGCGACGGAATGCGGACTTCGCTCAGCAACTGCATCACCCGCTCACGGCATTCGCGTCTGTTCCATTCCGGTCGAACGCTGTGCAGCTTCTCGGCGATCTGGCTTCCGACCGGCACGGTCGGATCGAGCGAACTCTGCGGCTTCGAACCGATATAGGCGATGTCGCGGCCGGTGCGGACCTCGCGGATTCCGGGCTTGAGAATGTCATGGCCGGCAAAGGCGACCTGGCCTGCCCGATATGCGAGGCTTTCCGGCAACCAGTTCGCCAGCGCCCGGGAAAGGATGGTCTTGCCGGCACCGCTTTCACCGTAGATCCCGAAAATATCCGACGTGTTGAGGCGAAAGCTGACGCGATCGAGAATGGCAGCGGATCCCGGCGTCACCGGGCCGACGGTGAGATCGCTGACCTCGAGTATGAGCGAGAGATCCATCTCAAAGACCCCCGTAGATTCGGTTGCGCGCCTTCTCGAGCGCCGATCCCATCAGATTGATCGACGTCAGCGCGACCGCGAGAAATATCCCGGGCATGGTGGCGATCCACCACGCGTTGAGCAGATATTTGCGGGAATCGGCGATCATGCTGCCAAAGCTCGGCGTTGGCGGCTGGATTCCCAATCCCAGGAAGCCGAGGATAGCTTCGAAAATCATCATGCGCGCGACATCGAGCACGGCGACAAATGCGATCGGCGGCAGGATGTTCGGAGCTGCGAACAGCAGCAGAATGCGCCAGTCCCCTGCCCCTAGAACGCGCAAGCCGCGGACATATTCCTTGCCGCGCTCGGCCACCGCCGCACTGCGAGCGACCCGCGCATAGAGCGGCCAGCCCGACAGCGCCAGGACGATGATGATGGTTGCCACCGTCGGCCGGGACACACCGAGGATGGTGATGGCCAGAATGATCATCGGGATCGACAGCTGCGCGTCGGTGATCCGCATGATCACGGTGTCCCACCATTTGCCCTTGAAACCCGCGAACAGGCCGAGGCCGCAACCGAGGATGAAAATCAGGACCACGGTGACGATGCCCACCAGCAGCGAGTAACGCAGCCCGATCAGGCATCGCATCAGCATGTCGCGGCCGAGCTGGTCGGTGCCCAGCGGATGCTCCCAGACCCATTTGTCGCCAACATACAGCGGCGGCAGGAACTTATCCTTCACGATCATCTTGGTGGCGCTGACCGACGACAGCTCCGGGTAGATTGCGGAAGCCAGCAACAGCGCAAAGAAAATAAAGAAACCGATCCGAAAGCTCGGCGTCCGCCATGCGCCAAGCAGAATCCGCCGGTTGACCGACCGTATCAGCGCCAGTTTTGGCTCCGGTTCGGCTGCGATGATGGTGGTGACCGCCATGATCAGATCTCCACCCGGGGATCGATCATGTAGGCAACCAGATCGACGATGATGTTGATGAAGACGAACACGGCGCTGGTGGTGATCGCGATGCCCTGAATCACCGGGAAATCGCGCCCGACGACCGAGACGACCGTCAGGTTCCCGAGGCCCGGGTAATCGAAAATATACTCGATCACCAACACGCCGCCGATCAGCGTCGAAAGCTGGATACCGAGCAGATTGACCAGCGGCACCGCCGCGTTGCGTAACGCATGCGCATAGACGATGCGGCGCCGCGATAGTCCGCGGACCCGCGCCTCGTCGATGAAGGTCGCCTGCATCACCTCGCCAAGCGACGTCGTCAGCGTACGAATGATGAAGGGCGCGATCTCAACCGACAGCACCAGGGCCGGCAGCAGTACGTAGGAAAACCCCTGGTAGCCGAGCGCCGGCAGCAGCTTGAGCTTGACGGACAGGAACAAGATCAGAACGATCGCCAGCCAGAAATTGGGAATCGACACGAACAATGACTGCACGCCGAAGGCCAACGCGTTCAGCCAGCCGTGCTGATGCAGCCCGCCGGCGATTCCGATTGGGAATGAAATCAACAGCGCAAACAGCAACGCCATGCCGCCGAGCTGAAGCGTGAATGGCAGGCGTTCGAGAATGAGGTCGGTCACCGGCGACATATCAGACTTGGTCGGATCGATATATTGGCCGCCGGTTGCGATCATGCCGCTGCGCGGGCGCAGATAGGACTGCCCGAGATCGCCTTGCAGCATGCCCCGCATGTAGCGGCCGTACTGTACGATGATCGGATCGCGCAGCCCCATCTTGGTCGCGACCTTCTCGACCACATCGGGTGGCGCCATGCCGCCGACGATCAGGCGCACCGGATCGCCGGGAACCACGCGCAGCAGCGTGAAGATGATCAGCGAGGTGATGAAAACGATCAGGAGGCCCTGCGCGATCCGTTTAACCAGGAATTCCAGGATCAACATCGAGAACAGCTGCCTTGCGTTTCACCGTACGGGGTATTGGGCAGGCCGGAGCGATCCGGCCTGCAGGAGCATTCGTCACGCCATCCAGCGGTAGCGGTCAGGCCAGCGTGGCCTTTGTCATATCTTGCTGGCCATTCGGATAGATGTACAGCCCGTCCAGCTTCTTGCTGTAGGCGTGGATAAAGACCGACGTGAACAGCGCCAGCGCCGGAGCCTTCCTGGCGATGGTGGGAAGCGTCTCGGTTTGCAAGATCTTCTTGCGCTCCTCGATGCTCTTGGCGTCGCGCTCCTTGTCGAGCACCGCATCGATCTCCTTGTCGACGATGCCGGTGATACGCTTGGATGAGGAATGGAAGTGGGTGCGCAGCACCAGATCGGGCTCGGGCGATCCGGTGCACCAGCCGCAATCGATCATGTTACCCTCGCCGCCGCCGGGCTTGTCGTAAAGCAAATTGCCCCAGGCCGCGACTTCGAGCGTCTGCAGATTGACCTTGAATCCCTGTTCCTGGAGCATACCCGTGATCAACTCGGCATATTCCTTGGTCTTGGGATAGAAGCCGACTGAAGTGTAATAGGTCAGTTCGGGCAGACCCTGCCCCTTGGGGAAGCCGGCTTCCGCGAGCAGCTTCTGCGCCTTGTCCGGATCGAATTCCGGGTAATCGGCGACCTCGGCGTAGCCGAACTTCACCGGGGAAATATGTGCCTTCGAGTAGGTGCCGGACATCCCGAGCACTTCGAGGACCTGCTTGCGGTCGATCGAGTAACATGCCGCCAGGCGGATCCGCGGATCGTCGAACGGCTTCTTCGAGCAGCGGAAGAACAGATATTTGTTCTCGACCGACACTGCCTTGTGGATGCTGAAGCGCGGGTCTTTCGAGATGGTCTCGACCTGCTCCTGTTCCAGCCGCTCGATGATGTCGGCCTCGCCGTTCAGAAGCGAGAGCGTTCGTGTCGTGGTGTCGCCGACGAAGTGATATTCGACGCCTGGAATCTTCGGCGCGCCGAGGAAGTAGTCCGGATTTGCGGTCAGGACCGTCGTATCGCCCTTCTGCTCGACATATTTATACGGTCCGGTGCCGTTCATGCGCGCCGACAATTGCGCCTTGTTGGCAACATCCTTGGCCGCCATGATCGGGAGAAAGGACGACAGATAATAATACAGCGTTGCCGGGTAGCCTTGCGCCTTGGTGTTGATATGGCAAGTGTAGTCGTCGATCACGTCGATCGTGACGAGGCCCGGATACCATTGCGCGGGACGATCCGGCAGGCAGCCATATTCGTAGGAAGCCTTGACGTCCGCGGCAGTGAACGGCGTTCCGTCGTGGAACTTAATGCCTTTGCGCAGCTTGACTTCCATCGTGGTGGTGTCGATCGGCTTCATCGATTCAGCCAATTCGAATATCAGTTCGTCCGGCTTCTCCGGCTTCATCGGCGCCCGCGTCAGGTAACCGAAGACGAATCCTTCGGCGATCAGCTGACCGAGATTGGTGTGCGTGGTCGGGTCCCAGTTGCCGGTCAGCGCCTCCGCACCGAGGAAGCGGAGCGTCTTGCCTTCGGCCGCGAAGGCGGAGTTCATCAGAAAATCGGGATTGACCCGTCCCAGGCCAAGCGCGGCGGCGCCGGCAAGCCCACCCAACATCACGTCTCTGCGGTTGATCATGTCCTGTCCCTTGATGATTTCAGCAACGTTGAAATTGTTGTTATGGTCGCGACGTTTTCGGCCGCTTCTATCGACCCTCGGCAACTCACTCGACAACCTGCCTGGCGACCTGCAAAGCGTAGACCAAACGGCGCGAACGCCTGAATCCTGCTGCTCCACGATTCCGTTGCTGACGCTCCCGGGATCGGCCTTCCATGCTGTGAATCCCACACCGCCGCAGCGCACCGCTCAATTCCAGGGCAGCACGCCCTTCCGCTATGCAGCACAGGAATGATGGACGGCCAGAACAACAATCCGGCGCCAGCGACCTATGATGATACGAGATTCAAGACATCATCTGACATGGACGGACGACCAGGTTGCAACAGCGTCACTCTCGTGCGGACTTCCCAATTCGCGGCATCATCTCGGACCTCGATGGCGTGGCCTACCGCGACGACCACCCAATTCCGGCCTCGGTTCAGGCGTTTCAGGCCTGGCAAGAACAGGGCGTGCCTTACGCGTTCGTCACCAACAATTCGACCAAATCAGCGGCGCAGTTTGCAGCCAAGCTGAGCGGCATGGGCATTCCGGCCACGGCAGCGCAGGTCTTCAACACCATTTCGGCGGTGACCTACTTGCTTCAGCAGCGCTGGCCAAGGGGAACGCCGGTGTTTGCAATCGGCGAGCAGCCTCTGCTCGAGGCGCTGGAGCTTTCAGGGTTTCGTTTGACCGAGACCGACGCGGACGTCGTGATTCTCGGTTTTGACTCTCGCCTGACCTACGCCAAATTGCGCACGGCGATCCGCGCGGCGCTGGCGGGAGCAACCGTCGTCGCCACCAATCCCGATGTGCTGACGCCCGTGCTTGATGGCTACGACCCCTGCGTCGGCATCCTGACGGCGGCGGTGTCCGCGGCGGTACCGACCGCGGTCCCGATCGTGGTTGGCAAGCCTGATCCATTCATGATCAAACAAGCGCTCGGCCATCTCGGAACATCGAAACAGGAAACGGTGATGATCGGCGACCAGATCAAGACCGATATCGTGGCGGGCCAGGCCGCCGGCCTGCGCGCGGTCCTGCTCGCCAGCGACGTGCCATTCAATGCGGTGACGGGTGTGGTGCCAGATCTGGTCATCACGAGCCTGCTCGATCTCGTCGCCACACCCGCGGAGGAGACCGGAGCTTTCAGATGATGACACCAGCCATCATCGAGACCATGCGGTCTGAACTCGCCGCCGCGCTGCCGCGGTGGAACCTGTCCGAGCGCGCCACGCTCACGTTCCTTAGCCATTCCGAGAACACCACCTTCCTCGCGGAGGACCCTCTCTCGGGACAGCGGCTGGTGCTGCGCGTGCAGCGGATCGGTTACCACGCGCCGGCGGAGATTGCCTCAGAGCTGTCGTGGATCACAGCGTTGATCGCAGATGACGTCATCGCAACGCCGCGGCCGCTGGCCGACCGTGACGGCCTGCTGCTCTGTTCCGTGCGGCTAAACGGATCGATGCGGCAGGTCGTCGCGTTCGAGCATATGAGCGGACACGAGCCCGATCAGTCAGGCTCGCTCCCGAGCTGGTTTGTCAAACTTGGCATGCTGACCGCGCAGCTTCACCGGCACAGCCGATCATGGACAAGACCACCCGCCTTCCAGCGCAAGACCTGGGATTTCGATGCCATGCTGGGCACACGTCCGCTCTGGGGCGATTGGCGCGCCGCGTTGGGGCTTGGCGATTCCGAGCGACAATTGCTGCAGAGGGTTGCTGATTCGCTCGCCGACCGTATCAGCACCTATGGTCAGCAGAGCGAGCGCTTCGGCCTGGTTCATGCCGACCTGCGCCTCGCCAACCTGCTGGTCGACGGCGAACGGCTCGGCATCATCGACTTCGACGACTGCGGCTTTTCCTGGTTCTTCTACGATTTCGCCGCCGCTGTGAGCTTCATGGAGCATGAGTCAGTTGTGGCTGACCTGCAGCAGGCCTGGCTCCAGGGATATCGAACGGTCGCGCCGGTGTCGAAGGACGACGAGGCGATGCTGCCGGTCTTCGTCATGCTGAGACGAATGCTGCTGACGGCCTGGATCTCATCACACTCGGACACCGAGACGGCACGCCGGTTGGGAACGGATTATACCCACGGCACCGTTGCGATGGGCGAGCGGTTTCTCCGGGGGGCCTGATCAGGTCCGCATCTCCGCGGCAAGCGCAGCCTGCATGCCCTCGCGCATCATCGTGCGGAGACAGGAATTGACCGCGTCTCGCCAGACCGGATCGGTCCGCAGCCGGTCCGGGAAGAAGTGCGGAAGCGCATGCAAGGCGTCGACGACGTCAGATGGTGCAACGAGATCAGACAACAGGCGGCCGATCTCGTCCTCGCGTGGATCACGCAGCACGTAGCGCGTGCCATCGTCCAGTCGCCCGAGGCAGTAGCGCATCCACGCCGCGACCGCGAAAGCAAACGGCCTGACATCAAGGCCCTTCGCGCGCGCCTCGAGCGCCGACGCAAGAATCCGCTGCGGCAGCTTCTCGGTGCCGTCCATCGCAATCTGGTAGGTCTCGTGCGCGATCGCCGGATTGGCGAACCGCGACAGCAGCTGCCGCGCATAGGCATTGAGGTCGATCGCGGGCAATCGCTGCAATGTCGACGCCGCAGCCGCGAAGTGCCGTTCAATTAGCGGACGAAAGCCCTCTGGTGCGACTGTGTCGCGGACGTAGCGCCGGCCGCTCAGGAAGCCCGCATAGGCGAGCATCGAGTGGGCGCCGTTGAGCATCCGGAGCTTCATCGCCTCGTACGGCTCGACATTGTCGACGAACAATGCGCCGCCGGCTTCCCAGGCCGGACGGCCACTCGGGAAGCGATCATCGATGACCCATTGCGTGAACGGCTCGGTCTCGACCGGCGCCTGATCGATGCAGTTGGTCAAGCGCAGAGCGTCCTCGCGCGTCTGCTCGGTGGAGGCCGGCGTGATGCGGTCGACCATGCATGATGGAAAGGAAACCTTCTCGGCGATCCAATCGCCCAGTGCCGCATCGCGCCGGCGGGCGAAATCGATCATCCCGCAGCGGACGAACCCGCCATTGTCAGGCAAATTGTCGCAGCAAAGCACGGTGAAGGGATCGACGTGTTCAATGCGCCGGCGCCGCAACGCCTCGGTCAACAGGCCGAGCACGCCGGACGGATTATTCAGCGATCGCAGGTCGGCGGCAACGGCCGGGTGGCTGAGATCGACGGTCATCGTCGCACGGTCGACGCCGTAAGCCTTTTCCGTCACGGTCATCGTGACGATGCGCGTGCGCCGGTCGACCAAGCTTGTCATCAAATCGGCGGGGGCACGGCTGGCCGCGATGAGGTGCGCGATGCTGCCGATCACCCTGGCGTGCACCTTGGACGCACAGCGCTCAATCAAGGTGTAGAGACCGTTCTGCGGATTGAGCGCGTCGGCAAGCTCGACGCTGCGCAAGCTTGCGCCCACGATCCGCCAATCGCCGCCTCCGGCCGCGAGCGCGGCGTCGGTGTAGGCGGCCTGGTGCGCGCGATGAAACGCCCCGATTCCGAGATGGACGATGCCATGGCCGTGCCGGGCCGGATCGTAGGCCGGCCGACGTGCGGCGCCGGTGACGTCGGCAAGCGACGACAGGCGTTTTGGCGCGTTCATGCCGGCAAGCTCACCGACGGATGTGAAAGGGCGGTGAAGATGCCGCGCAGTTCGGCGAGCCCCTTCAGGCGGCCAATCGCGGGATAGCCCGGCTGCCCGCTGCGGTTGAGGTCATCGAGAATATCATGGCCATGATCGGGGCGGAACGGAATCGACCAATCGGTGCGGCCTTCCGTCTTGCGCCGCCGCTCCTCGCGCAGGATGGCGGCGATGACCGCAACCATATCGGTGTCGCCGCCGAGATGCTCGGCTTCGTAGAAAGAGCAGCGAATATCGTTCGACTCGCGCTTGACGTTGCGCAGATGAAGGAAGTGCACGCGCTTGCCGAGGCGCTGCATCATGCCCGGCAGGTCATTGTCGGGCCGCGCGCCGAGTGACCCCGTACACAAGGTGATGCCGCTTGCGGGAGAATCCACCGCTGCCATGACCGCGGCGTAGTCGGCCTCGGTCGACATGATCCGCGGCAGGCCGAGTAGCGCAAACGGCGGATCGTCCGGATGGCAACACAGCCGCAATCCCAACCGTTCGGCGATCGGGGCCACTTCACTGAGGAAGTCGATGAGATGCTTGCGCAGCCGCTCGGCGGAAACGTCGCGATAGTCGGCAAGATGCGCCTTCACATCAGCCAGCGTGAAATTATCAGCCGCGCCGGGCAGCCCGAACACGACATTGCGCGCCAGCATCTCCTTGTCCGGCGCGGTCATCGCGGCATGGCGTTGGCGCGCCTGTTCGACCACCTCATCGGGAAAGTCGGCCGCGGCTTCCGGCCGCGCCAGGATAAAGATGTCGAAGGCCGCGAAGTCCACGAAATCGTAGCGCATGCAGGTGGCGCCGTTGGGCAAGCGCCAATGGAGCTGCGTCCGGGTCCAGTCGAGCACCGGCATGAAATTGTAGCAGATCACCTCGATGCCGGCGGCCGCGAGGTTTTCAAGGCTGGTCTTGTAGTTGTCGATGTGCGCGCGCCAGTTGCCGCGTTGCTTCTTGATGTCCTCCGACACCGGCAGACTCTCGACTACGTCCCAGCGCAGGCCGGACGCTTGTCCATCCTTCATGCGGCCGATCGCTTGCTGGCGGGCCGCGATCTCGCCTGAGGTCCAGACCTCGCCGGTCGGCACGTGATGCAGGGCGCTGACAACCCCCTCGACGCCTGCCTGCATCATGTCGTCGACGGAGACATGGTCGTGCGGTCCGAACCATCGCCACGTCTGTTTCATGATGCAGTCTCCTTCCGAACCGGCGCGGGGGCGGGCGCGAATACCTAGGGGTGAGATCCGTTTAGCACGCCAGATTTTGGTTGACTAGTATGGTAGTCAGCACTATGACAAGGCATGGGAATGATTGTGGACCCGGACAAGATCTCGATCGATGGCGCGGCAGAGCCGCGCGATCTCGTCTGGGCGTTGGATCTGACCATTCCCGTCCGACCGCAGATCCATGCCGGGCTTCGGCAGCGCATCATCCGCTGTGAAATCGCTCCCGGGACCGCATTGTCGGAGGCCGAGATCGCGCGGCGGTTTGCGATCAGCCGCCAGCCGGTGCGCGAAGCCTTCATCAAGCTTGCCGAGGAAGGCCTGCTCGAGATCAGGCCGCAGCGCGGCACCTTCGTTCGCAAGATCAGCAAGACCGCGGTGATGGACGCGCGCTTCGTTCGCGAGGCGATCGAGGCGAATATCGTGCGTGAGCTGGCCGCCGAAGGCGATGCCGGCCTGGTTGCCAGGCTACGCAAGCAGCTCGTCGCCCAACGCGCCGTACCGGTCGGCGAACTCTATGATTTCATGCGGCTGGACGAGGAGTTTCACTGGACCCTGGCGGATGCCGCTGGCCGGCTGTACGGCTGGAAAGTCATCGAAGACGTCAAGCTTCAGATGGACCGCGTCCGCCATTTGTCCTTGCGGAGCTTTCCGCAAAGCAAGCTCGTGCGCCAGCACACCACTATCGTCGATGCGATCGAGAAGGCTTCGCCGGATGCGGCCGAGCGCGCGATGCGCGAACATCTGCGGCTGATCATGGATGATCTTCCATCGATCGAAGCGCAACACCCCGATTTTTTCACGTCAGCATAAGCTGGCGGAGCTGACCCACCGATCGGTGACGCCAGCAAGACAACAAGGCGAGGATTGACCATGAAGACCCGGGCTTGCGTGCTCCACGGGATCGGCGATGTGCGCATTGAAACGCGCGAGATCGGCAATGTCGGTCCCAGACAAGTTCGCGTGCGGATCGGCGCCGGCGGCCTGTGCGGCTCGGACATCCATTATTTCCGGGATGGCGGTATCGGAACGATCAGGGTCAGCGAGCCCATCATCCTCGGCCACGAAGTCGCCGGCACCGTCGAAGCCGTCGGCGGCGAGGTCGCCAACGTCAAGCCGGGCCAGCGCGTGGCGCTATGTCCCAGCCTGCCCTGCGGCCATTGCCGGTTCTGCCAAATCGGACAACAGCAGCATTGCCTCGAGATGCAGTTCTTCGGCAGCGCGATGCGCAAGCCGCACTGCAATGGCGGCTTTCGCGACGAGATCATCGTCGAGGATTTTCAGTGCGTCCCGGTCGGCGATGTCGGGCTGGACGAAGCCGCCTGCGCCGAACCGCTCTCGGTCGGCCTGCACGCCATCGACAATGCGGGCAGCGTGTTCGGCAAGCGCGTCCTGGTGATGGGCGCGGGACCGATCGGCGCACTGCTGGTGGGTGCGGCGAAACTCGCGGGAGCCCAGGAGATCGTCACAGTCGATATCGCCGACGCGCCGCTGAACGCCGCCATCAGGATGGGCGCCACTTCGACCGTCAACGCGCTCGCCGAGCCGGATAGCCTCGCGCAGCGCTATTCCGGCGACAAGGGCACCTTCGACGTCGGCTTCGAATGTACCGGGGCCGGCGTCGCGCTCGGGACCATGTTCCCCGTCGTCAAACCGCGGGGAACGATTGTGGCCGTGGGCGTCAGCAGCGGAGCCCACATCCCGTTCAATGCCCTGGTCGGCAAGGAAATCCGCCTCGCCGGCACGCATCGCTTCCATACCGAATATCCGGTCGCGGCACGGATGATCGCCGAGCGGCGCATCGACGTCCGTCCGATCATCACCGCGACCCTACCGATGGACCGGATTCGCGACGCCTTCGACGTCGTGCGCGACCGCACATCGCAGATGAAGGTGCAACTAAGTTTCGCGACGTAAAATCCGCGGGACCTGAGCCAAGAAAATAAAAACGGGAGGGACAGATGAGTATGACGACCACGATGGACGCCGACGACGTCCGACGGCTTTCGGACGAAGCGACCCAGCGCCTGCTCAACAAGCCCGGTACGGCGTCGAGCACCCAAGGCGGCTGGATGATGATCGCCACGATCCTGATCGAGGCGTGGGATCTCTACGCGATCGCCTTTGTGCTGATCTTCATCAAGACGGACTTCAATCCGACACCGGCGCAAATCGGTCTGGTGACAGCCGCCGTGCAGGGCGGTGCGCTGGTCGGCGCCCTGCTGGGCGGCGTGTTCGCCGATCGCTTCGGCCGGAAGACGGTGTTCATCGGCACCATGGTACTCTTCATCATCCTGGCGATCGCCCAGGCTTTTGTGCGCGACATCTGGGAACTGATCATCGTGCGTCTCTTGATCGGCATTCCGCTCGGCAGCGACATTGCCAACGGCTACGCCTACATCATGGAATCGATGTCGAAGGGCAAGCGCGAGCAGATGGGCAGCCGTTGGCAGTTCATGTTCGGCCTCGGCGAGGTGTTCTCGATTCTCGTGATCACGCTGATGTACGTCTGGGGCATGGACCACTCGCTGCTGTGGCGCATCGCGCTGGCGCTTGGCGCCGTGCCCGCGGCCATCCTGCTGATCGGGCGGCTCGACCTGCCGGAAACGCCGTTGTCGCTGCTGCAGCGTGGCCAGTTCGTGAAAGCCAAGGAAGTCTCGAAACGGCTGTTCGATGATCCGCTGGATATGCTGCCCGACCAGGACCAGAAACTGCCAAAGCCCAAGCTCGGCGATTTCCTGAAGGTGATCTGGGCTGATCCGATCAAGCGACGCGCAACGATCTTTGCCTGGATCTCCAACGCCTGCCAGGGTGCCGAGTTCACCGCCTGGGGTTTCTATCTTCCTGTCATCCTTGTCCTCAGCGGCGTCGGCGTGTCCAACAGCGGCGACATCACCGGGACCAATTTGGTGACGGCCCTGATCTTTTGCCTCGCCACGGTGTCAGGCTATGTCGCGCCGCTGATGCTGCCAAAAATCGGTCATCGCGGCGTGGCAATGTGGGGCTTTGGCCTTGCATTCGCCGGCCTCATCCTCGGCGGCTTCGCCATCCAGAACGACTGGAAGATCCTCATCGTGGTCGGCGCCTGCATTCTGATGTGGGGCCATTACTGGGATGCATCCAACGGCATGACGATCGCCTCGATGGTGGCGCCGACCCGCTTCAGGGCGACGGCGGCCGGGTTCGGCTACGTCTTCGTCAAGGCCGCCGCATTCTTCGGCGCCTTCGTCTTCCCGCTCGTCAATGCCTCGCTCGGCAAGGCCGGCGCCACCTTTGCGGTGTCGATCCTGTCGCTGATCGGCTTCCTGGCTGCCAAGTTCATCCTGCCGGAAGTCTATGGCTACGTGGAGGCCGAGAAGGAAGCATAGGTCGATCGAGACCGGCGCGCGGATTCGACCGGATGCGCGCGCTATCATTCTTCAGACGGGACGGAATCCGCCGGCAGCGCCGGCAACCGCGATCACCATCTCAATGCGGCCGTGCGCACCGGATGGTCCCAGAGCGCTGATGTCTCGCTGTCGAGCAGGCTGACGGTGAGCGAGCAGCCGGCCATGTCGAGCGAGGTGACGTAGCTGCCGACCAGCGAGCGGGCGATACGCAAGCCGCGCTGCTCGAGCATCCGGCGCGCCGCATTGTACATCAGATAGAGCTCGATCGTCGGCGTGCCGCCAAATCCGTTGACCAACAGGAGAGCCTCGGTCCCAACGCGCGCGTCGAGATCGTCGGCGATGGCCGTCGTCATCTCGGACGCGATCGCATCGGCCAGCTCCAGTCTGACCCGGCGGCGTCCCGGCTCGCCGTGAATGCCGACCCCCATCTCCATTTCGTCCTCGCCGAGCACAAAGGTTGGCGTGCCCGCCGCGGGAACCGTGCAGCTCGTCAGCGCCACCCCCATCGAGCGGGTTTGGGCGTTGACGCGCTCGCCGAGTGCCACGCAGGCAGCGAGATCGGCGCCCTGCTCGGCGGCCGCGCCGACGATCTTCTCGACGATCAAGGTACCGGCGACGCCGCGGCGCCCGATGCTGTAGGTCGACTTCTCGACTGCCACGTCATCATCGGTCACGATGGTGGCCGTGCGGCCCTCGGCGATCTCGGCCGCCATTTCGAAATTCATACGGTCGCCCGCGTAATTCTTCACGATGAACAGAACGCCGGCCTCGCTCGCGACCGCCTGTGCCGCCTCGACGATCCGGTCCGGCGTCGGCGAGGTAAAAACCTCGCCCGGACAGGCGGCGTCGAGCATGCCATAGCCGACGAAGCCTGCATGCAGCGGCTCATGTCCGCTGCCGCCGCCCGATACGAGCGCCACCTTCCTCGGGTTCAGCTCGCGGCGCCGCACGAATTTCCGCTCCGCGCCGAGCACGACGAGATCGGCATGCGCAGCCGCGAAGCCGTCGAGGCTCTCTGCGAGCACGGTGTCGACCGAATTGATGAACTTCTTCATTGTCTCCTCCCCATTCCGTCCCGGTTTCTTGCCTTGGCCTCACGCTTATTTTTCCCGCATGATGGCAATCAGGCGTCGCGTGAACTCCTGCAGCAGCGTATCGAGTTCGGTGTTGCGCTTGGCGCTGCCGAGATCCGGCAAGTGCAGCGTCAAGGTGCGCTCGTGCGATCCCTCGCTCAGCCGGCCGATCCGGCGCGGATGCGCGCGAGCATAGGCGCGTAGAAAGGCGGTCTTCGCCTGTGGCGGGAAGTGGCAGACATCGAAGATCGTATTGAGATGCTGCACAGGTATCGGCACCGGATAGGCTGGATTGCTGATCTGGCTGACGAAGCTGCGATTCTTTCCTATGGCGTGCGCAAGGCGCAGCCGCATGCCCGACGGACGGCTCTCCAGCACCTCCTTGAAGATGCGCTTGTAGACCGCAACAGCGCCGGCTTCGGCCGGTTCGTCGCTCACCGTGTCAGCCAAGGCTGCCTCCGCTGCTCAGCCGGTCGATGGTCTGCTTGATCTGCGCAAGCGCCGATGCATTCACGGAGAGTTCGCGCAAGCCGCAGTTCAGCAAGGCCGGGAGGCAGCGCGGATCGCCGGCCATGTCGCCGCACAGGCTGACGCTGATCCCGGCGCGCCGCCCGTGTTCGGCGGTTCTCGCAATCAATTCCAGCACGGCTGGATGCAGCGGATCCATCAGCGGCGCGAGGGCTCCGTTGGACCGGTCGCAGGCAAGCACATATTGCGCGAGATCGTTCGAGCCTATCGAGAAGAACGCGGCCTTGAAGCTCTTTATCGCGAGCGCCGCCGCCGGGACCTCGACCATGATCCCCAATTCGGGAAGCATCGCGGCAACGCCGTCCGCCTGCAAGCGCTGCACGATGTCGGCGAACAGCTGCCGTCCCGCCTCGAGCTCGTCCGCCGACGTGACCATCGGAAACATGACCTTGAGGTTGCCACGCACCGCGGCCCGCGCCAGCGCGCGGAGCTGAATGGCAAAGATCTCGGGCCGGGCGAGGCAAAGCCGCAAGCCCCGAACCCCGAGGAACGGATTGGCTTCGCCATCCAGCGTAAAGCCTGAAACCGGCTTGTCGCCGCCGGCGTCAAAGGTCCGGATCGTGACCGGGCGCCGGTCGGCCCAGCGCAACACCGCATCGTAGGCCTGGAACTGGGTCTCCTCGTCGGGCAGGCTGCCGCGCTCAGTCAGCAAGAACTCGGTGCGCATCAGGCCGATGCCGTCGGCATATTGCGCGTCCGCGTGATCGAGATCGGCAACGCGCTGGATGTTGATGAACAGCTTGATCCGCTCGCCACGCCACGACGCCGTCGGCCGTCGCAGGATCGCGCGCGCGGACGCCCTGCTTTTGCGATGGCTTTCGTGCCGCTTCTCGAACAGGCGGACCTGCTCCACACTGGGATCGAGTTCGAGCGTCGCGCCCTCGCCGTCGAGCAGCGCGGTTGCTCCGACGTCCGAAATAGCACCAAGTTGCACCACCATGGGGATGCCGCGCGCGCGCGCCAGCATCGCCACATGGCTCGTTGGGCTGCCGCCCAATAGCGCCAGGCCACCGCCGCCGGACCAGTCGATCTCCAGGAATCGCGAGGGCGGCAAATCCTCGGCGCAGACGACGGCGCCGCTCGGAATTGCCAAGGGGAGGCCCCCGCCTCCCCGCAGAATGTTGATCACGCGATCGCGGAGGTCGGCAAGGTCCGAGGAGCGCGCCTGCAAATATTCGTCCGGCGCCGCGTTGTAATCCGCGATCTGCGCGTCTAGCGCCGTACGCCACGCGACGTCGGCAGCATCGCCCTCGCCGATCGAGGCGAAGATCGCCTCAACGAGGTCCTCGTCCTCCAGCAGCGCTACCTGGAACTCGAGAATCTGCGCAGCTTCGCCACCGGCGATTTCGGCCAGATCCGCGATCTGCCCGCTTGCCGTATCGATTGCAGCACGAAGCGCAAGCGCCTCTTCGGCCAGATTGCCCGCGACGCGCGCGCCGTTCGTGCCAGCATCGACCCGGACGAATGGACCATGGGCAAAGCCGATCGAGGCGGTCCTGCCGCGATAGGCCAGTCCTGCGGCGCCACCCTGCATGCTACGGAGCCCCGTCCGGAAAGTCGGTTGCGATCAGCTCGACCAGCGCCGCGACGGCGGCCTCCGCGTCACTGCCGGACGCCTTGATCTCGATCGTGCTACCATGCGCGGCGCGCATCGCCATGATCTTGGCCACACCCTTGGCATTGATCCACTCGGGCGCGCCTTCGACCCGGACGGAAATCTGCGCCTGAAACTTCTTGGCGAGCTTGGTCAGCTTGACCGCCGGGCGCGCATGCATGCCCACCGCGTGCACCAGCCGTACATTGCCGGTGAAGATCTGTTCGTCCGCTTTATCAAGCATGCTCATGTTCCATTATCGCTTCGCCGACAGATCAGTCGGCAGAGAGTTCCTCGGCCACGGCCTTCACCTGGGCCAGCGAGCTGCCGCCCGCCGCCTCGGTTGCCGCCATCACAGCGCCCTCGACAATTGGCGCGTTGCAGACGACGACGAGATCGCGGCGCGCGGGTTCCAGCATCTCGACCGCCATCTCGCTATTGGTCTCGGCGCCGCCGAGGTCGACGAGAATCGCGACGCCCTTCGCCGACCAGGCATCGTTGATGGCGTCCATAATGAGGGGAACGCTGGTGCCCAATCCGCCGTCGGGATTGCCGCCGCAGAACGCCACCTTGACCTCACTGCCGACCATCTGCCGCACCATGTCGGCGGTGCCCTTGGCGATGTCCTGGGAATGCGAGACGATCACGATACTCACGGTTTCAGTCATTGCTTCCCCTCCAGGCTCGCGCAGACTGCCTGCACGAGTACGCAGCTCGAGCGTGCGCCGGGATCGAGATGTCCGATGCTGCGCGGCCCGAGGAACGACGCCCGTCCCTTGGTGGCCTGCATCGGCGCCGTCCGTGCGAGCGCATCGGTTGCGGTGGTCCTGATACGCGCGATCAGATCCGGCTGTCCGGCCGCTGCCTTCAGCGTCTCCAGCACGGGAACAAGCACATCTAGCATCGTCTTTTCGCCGACATGTGAGCGGCCACGCGCACTGACCGCGTCTACGGCACTGCCAAAGACGTCGGCGAGATCGTCAGGCAAATGCTTGTCGTGCGAGAGCGCTTCGCCCGCGGCGAGAAAGAAACTGCCGTAAAGCGGTCCGGAGGCGCCGCCGACCGTCATCACCAGGGTCTTGCCGATCATCTTCAGCGCTTCGTCGAGCGGCTGCGCGGAGATCGCGTCGAGCTTGCCGAGCACCGCCTCGCATCCGCGCTTCATGTTTGATCCGTGGTCGCCATCGCCGATCGCCTGATCCAGCGTCGTCAACTCCGGCGCGCTGGCAATGACCTGCTCCGCGGCCACCTTGATCAGCGATCTGAACGTCTCGGGTTGCAGTGACATCGACTTGATCCTCTAGTGAATCATCGCAGGGATTCGTTGCCCCGCGTGATCAAAACAAAGCGGATGCATGAGGTGTAATTCGACCTCCTGCCCGGTTTGCAACGGCTGATGCGGATCCGCAAGCGTCACCAGCATCTCGCCCCTATAGTCCAGGTGAACGTGATTCTGCTCGCCGAGGTGCTCGACGCGATGGACGCGGCCAACCATCTGCCCGCCATTGCGTGGACCGATCTGGAGATGCTCGGTGCGGATGCCGACCGTCTCCGTTCCCGGCGGCACCGGCACGTCGGACAACAGACGGGCCGGGAGGACATTGATCTGGGGCGTGCCGAGGCGCGAGGCAACATACAGGCTGGAGGGATCTTCGTAGATCTCCCGCGGCGTGCCGAGCTGAAGCAACTGACCATCCCTGATCACGCCGATCCGTGAGGCCATCGTCATGGCCTCGACCTGATCGTGGGTCACGTAGAGGATGGTCGCGCCAAGCTCGCGCTGGATCCGCTTGAGCTCAAGACGAAGCTCGGCGCGGAGCTTCGCATCCAGCGACGAGAGCGGCTCGTCCATCAAATAGATCGCGGGATCGCGAACCAGCGCCCGGCCGATCGCCACCCGCTGCATTTCGCCACCCGACAGGCGGGTCGCACGGTTGTTCAACTTGCTTCCGATATGCAACAGCTCTGCCGTCTGCTCAACACGCTTGCGGATCAACGGCTCCGGCACGCGATGCGCGGGCGAGCGCAACGGGAACGCCAAATTGTCGTAGACCGTCAGGTGCGGATACAGCGAATATTGCTGGAAGACAAACGCGATATCCCTGGACCCCGGCGCTTCATGCGTTACGTCGCGCCCGTTGATCATGACCGAGCCGGCATCAGGACTCTCGAGACCGGTGATGAGCCGCAGCGTCGTGGTCTTGCCGGCGCCGCTCGGCCCCAGCAGGACCATGAATTCCCCGTCGTTGATCGTCAGCGAGAGTTCGCGCACCGCCTCAATCGCGCCGAAGCGCTTGCTGATGTTGCGCAGGACGACGTCAGCCATGGCGCGCGCTCTCCTGATTGGCGGTGCGAATTGCGAGGCCGCTGCCGACATCGAACAGCGCGAGCCTCTCGGACTGGAATTCAAGACCCACCGTTTCGCCGACCTGCACCGACGCGCTGGAGGGCAGCCGCGCGGCGACACGACCATGCGCCGTGTCGACCGTGACGATCTGCGTGGTGCCGAGATATTCCGCGCCGAACACCTCGCCGCGGACCGGCGCCGCGTCGGCGAAGCGGATATGCTCCGGGCGTACCCCGAGCGCCAGTTGGGCGCGTGCGCGATCCTCGCGGATCTCCGGGACCGTGATCCGCGTATCGTGGAAGTTGATCGCGCGATCGCCGGAATGCAGACCTCCCTCAAAGCGCAGGAAGTTCATCGGGGGCGAGCCGATGAAGTCGGCCACGAACATGCTCGCGGGCCGGTCATAGACCTCCTGCGGCGAACCGATCTGCTCGACGCGTCCCTTGTTCATGACGGCGATCTGATCCGCCATCGACATCGCCTCGAGCTGATCGTGCGTCACGTAGACCGTGGTCGCCCCAATGCGATCGTGCAGGTCGCGAAGCTCGCCGCACATCAGATGGCGAAACTCGGCGTCAAGCGCGCCGAGCGGCTCGTCCATCAGAAACGCCTTCGGCCGCCTGACCATGGCGCGCCCTAGCGCGACCCGCTGCCGATCGCCACCCGACAGTTTCGAGGTCTTGCTCGATAGCAGATGCTCGATCCGCAGCAGCCGCGCGGTCTCCTGCACTTGCTCGCGAATCTCGCGCCGGCCCATGCCCTGGCACTTCAGGGGAAAGCCGATATTCTCTGCGACATTCATGTGCGGGTAGAGCGCGAACAGCTGGAAGACGAACGCGATGTCGCGCGCGGCGGCGCGGCGGAACGTCACGTCCTCGCCATCCAGCAGGATCTTCCCCTCGGTCGGCAATTCGAGGCCCGCAATCATGCGCAGCGTGGTGGTCTTGCCGCAGCCCGACGGTCCCAGCATCGCAAAGAAGGTGCCGTCATCGATGGTGAAGTTCGAGCCTTGCACGGCCGTGAACTGATCGAACGACTTGCGCAGGTTCTCGACGCGGATCTGAGCCATCTCTGCCGCCCTATTCCGGAAAATGACTGACGATCATGAATCCGATCGTGCCGACGAGGATGGTTATGAAGGAATAGCTGTACAGGTCGATCGACCAGGGCTGCACCAGCATGAAGATGCCGCCGCCGATCAGGATCATCGCGCCGTTCTCCCAGGGCCCGCGACGGAACCAGCGAGATCGACCGCCTTTGGCTGCCGCAGAATCGCTCATTTTCGCACAGCTCCGAAGGTGATGCCGCGGAGCAGGTGCTTGCGCAACACCACGGTGAACAGGACGATCGGGACGACGAACAGCGTGGTCGCGGCCGCAACGGCCGGCCAATCCTGCCCGCCCTCGCCGATGATGAAGGGGATGAAGGGCGGCATCGTCTGCGCCTCGCCGCTCGTGAGAAGAACCGCAAAGGCGTACTCGTTCCAGGAGAAGATCAGGCAGAAGATCGCGGTTGCCGCTATCCCGGTGACCGCCTGCGGCAACACCACCTTGCGCAAGGCCTGCAGCCGCGTGTAGCCATCGACGAGGGCGGCCTCCTCATACTCGCGCGGGATCTCGTCGATGAACCCCTTGAGCAGCCACACCGCGAGCGAGACGTTCACGGCGGTGTAGAGCAGAATCATGCCGAGCCTGGTGTCGGTCAGGTTGAGCTCCCGATACATCAGATAGATCGGGATCGCGACCGCGACCGGTGGCATCATCCGCGTCGAGAGGATAAAGAACAGCAGATCATCCGCCAGGGGGATGCGGAAGCGCGAGAAGGCGTAGGCTGCGAGCGTGCCGAGAAAGACCGCCAGGAACGTCGAGCCGAAGCCGATGATCAGCGAGTTGACGAAGCGCGGCACGACTTTCGACGGTCCGGCGATGACCATGTCGCGCTGGCGCACCAGTCTGTCGTACCAGGTCTGCGGCGGCGGCAGCTTGGCGATGAATTCCGGCGTCTGGCGGGTGCGCACCGTAAACAAATTGACGTAGCCTTCGAGGGTCGGCTCGAAAAGCACCTTGGGCGGATAGGCGATGGCGTCGCTCTGCGACTTGAACGCGGTGGCAACGATCCAGAGCAGCGGCAGGATCGTGATCACGGCGTAGAGAATGACGAGGCCCCCGGCCACGGTCCTTGCGCGCGGCGTGGCTTCGACGACGGAGTGGGCAGTCGATCTGACGGCGGCAGCGGTCATCGTTGCTTCACCTTGTTGAGCGCTTTGACGTAGATATTGGCGGCACCGAACACGGTCACGAACAGGATGATGGCGAGCGCGGAGGAATACCCGGTACGCCATTTCTCGAACGCCGCGCGCTTCAGCGTGATCGACACCAGCTCGGTGGTCGACCCCGGCCCTCCCGAGGTCAGGAGATTGACCATGTCGAACATCTTGAAGTTCTCGATCGCACGGAACAGCACCGCAAGCATCAGGAACGGCACCGCCATCGGCAGCGTGATCGACCAGAATTGCCGCCAGGGCGAGGCACGATCGACTTCGGCCGCCTCATAGATGTAGTCGGGAATCGATCGAAGCCCGGCAAGGCAGATCAGCATGACGTAGGGGGCCCACATCCAGGTGTCGACCAGCACGATCGTCCAGGGCGCCAGCGCGACCTGCCCGGTCATGCTGAACGAGCTCGGCGGCACGCCCGTGAACAGGCTGATCAGGGAGTTGAAGGGCCCGATCTGCGGCTGCAACAGCAGGGTCCAGAAGTTGCCGACCACCGCCGGCGACAGCATCATCGGCAGCAGGATGATCGTGGTCCAGAAGCTGTGGCCGCGAAACTGGCGGTTGATCAGGAGCGCCAGGCCGAACCCGATTACCACCTGCAACGCCACCGAGCAGATCACGAATTGCGCCGTGGTCTGCAGCCGGATCCAGACCTCCTCGTCGGTCAGGATGTCGATGAAATTGTCGAGGCCGACGAACCGCAGCGGCAGATAGGACATGCTGAGGTTGAGGTTGGTGAAGGACAGCCGGATCATCCACACCAGCGGAAAGATGTTGATCGCCAGCAACAGCGCGATCGTCGGCGCAATGAACAGCCATGCGATGGTTCGGTCCGAAAGGCCACGGACACGCCACGCGGCGCGGGATTTAGCGGGTTCGCTCACGCCCGGGATCATAGCATGATCAGGTTCAAGGATCGTCGTCATCGGGTCCATCGGCTGGCTGCTTCGGCTTCCCCGAGACGGCGCTCGGGGAAGCCAGTTCAGTTAGGTCGCGTGGGTCACAGGCCTATTGCGACGCGACTTCCTTGCCCTGCTCCTTGAAGACCTTGGTCCAGTCCTTGACCAGGAGATCGAGCGCCTGCTGCGCCGTGCCCTTGTCGGCGACGACATAGTCATGCACCCGCTTCTGCGTGTCGAGCAGCAGTTGCGCGTAGGACGGCTCGGCCCAGAAGTCCTTGACGATCCCCATCGACTCCAGGAATTGCGGCGCGAACGCCGCGCTCTTCGGGAAATCGGGCGCATCGACCACCGCCTTCAGCGCCGAGTAGCCGCCGATCTGCCACCACTTCTGCTGCACGGCTGGCTGCGCGAACCATTTGATATAGGTGAGCGCATCGTCCTTGTGGTCGGAGGTCGCTACCACCGAGATGCCCTGCCCGCCGAGCTGGGTGAAGTGTCCGTTCGGACCGGCCGGATTGACGAAGAAGCCGATCTTGTCGCCGCCGACATTCGGATCCTTGTAGAGGCCGGGGAAGAAGGCGAACCAGTTCATCTGCATCGCGACCTGGCCCGACTTGAAGGCATCGAGCCCCTCCTGCATGTAGGCGTTGGTCATGCCGGGCGCGGTGCAGCACTTGTAGAGCTCCTTGTAGAACTCGAGACCCTTGGCCGCCTCGGGCGAATTGACGAAGCCCTGCATCTGATAGGCCTTCTTCGGATTCTCGTAGCTGAAGCCGTAATTGTAGAGCACGTTGGTCACGCCCATGGTGATGCCTTCCGAGCCGCGCTCGGTGAAGATGTAGGCGCCATAGACCTTCTTGCCGTCAATCTCGCGGCCCTGGAAGAACTCCCCGATCTGCTTCAACTCGTCATAGGTTTTTGGCGGCGCCAGATCGCGGCCATACTTGGCCTTGAACGCGGATTGAATCTCCGGCCGCGAGAACCAGTCCTTGCGATAGGTCCAGCCCACCGCATCGGCCATCGCCGGCAACGCCCAGTAGTTCGGCGTGTTCTTCGGCCACTGCGAATAGCCGACGACCGTCGCCGGGACGAAGTCGTCCATCGATATCTTCTCCTTATCGAAGAAATCGTTGAGCTTGACGTACCACTTGTTCTCGGCGGCGCCGCCGATCCACTGGCTGTCGCCGATGATCAAGTCGCAGAGCTTGCCGTGCGAGTTGAGCTCGTTGAGGAAGCGATCGGCATAGCTCGTCCAGGGGACGAACTCGTACTTCATCTCGATGCCGGATTGCTTGGTGAAGTCCTTGCCCAGTTCGACCAAAGCGTTGGCCGGATCCCATGCCGCCCAGCACAGCGTGAGCTGCTTGTTCTGTGCAGCGGCTTCGCCGCTGCCGAATACTCCCAACGCAGCGACCGCAAGGACCGCAGACGCCGCTGCACTGCCTAGCCAATTCAATCTTCGCATATCCGTTTCCTCCGTATCGTTGAAGCATCTGACCCGCTCAGTGCGCCCTGCGAAGGACGACGCCGAGACCTGAAACCGAGTTGATGAGCGATGATGGAGAACGAGACGGTCCCGCTTCCGGAAACATGTCCGGATGGGATGAACCCCTCCCCACATCGGCTCGATGCGCGATGTTTAGTTTTCTTGTAGTACTAAACGTATTACTAAATTTTGGAGGCCGTCAAGCCGGTTTCTCGCGAGCCTGATGGAAAGATGCGCTGCGTTCGCGCGCGCAGGCGGGCGTTCGCAATGCAGCATTATACATGATCGTTTCACGTATCCGCGATCGGCAACACGGCATGGCGAGAGCAATCCAGTCCGCCCAAATGACTGGAAAATCAGAAGGTTGCCCACGACCGGCATGTTTAGTAAATGGCTTTACTGAACGTTCAATACAGCAACCGAGCGCGCGAGCGGCGACCGGGCTTACCAGCGACATCGAGGCTCTGTGCGTCTACCTCGTGCGAGAGGCGGAGAGCTTTGTAACTATTCGCGGCGGCGGATATTTCTTCCGGGCAAGTCGCTCAATCATTCAATGTCTGGTTGACGTCAACTATCTGGATTAAACTCAGCCGATATCAATTTGGGGACATGCCAACATGAGTGATGATCTTCAGATCAATTTCCAGGCGTCGGCCAGTCTTCGCAAATGGCCATCGCTCAACAATGAGCGCCGCCCTGGTTCGGGCCCATACGTGGTCGTTGACGGCACGCTCGATGACTGCATACGCGGCTTCATGTCGAAGCCTGCGTCGGCGCGTCATCTGTACGAAATCCACTGCACGCCGCAGCCGCCTTTGGTGACAGACGTTTTATCTCACGAGCACGTCGTTGAGTTGGCCCGATTGCGCGAATTCCTGTGATCGTCTGCCTTTTTTGACGGTCGTCACTGCGGGAAAGCTGTGATAACAAGCCCGCTCTGATCCAAAGGAGCACGCATTGTGAAGAAGGCAACCAAGAAACGCGTTAAGCGGCGCGAGTGGACCAAGAACGACATCAAGGACCTCAAGGCGCATTCAAAGGCACGGACGCCGGTCGTCAAAATAGCCAAGACGACAAAGCGGACGGTCGGTGCGCTGCGCCAAAAAGCGCTTCAACTCGGTATCGGCCTCGGCCACCAGCGTTAACGCTGCGCGCGGTTACGAGCGGCGCTACATTGTTGATGGGTGCGCCGCTCGTGGCAGCCGACCGAACGGCTCACGCATCCGGGCCGAGCTGACGTCCGGAGCGACAGCGGCGGGCAAGTCAGCCCGCACAGCCGCGGATCGCCGATGCGATCGCATTCGGGGGAACCGATCCTTGACCGACGACCGGCGCTACTTCTTCTTCCCTGAAGCAAAGCCCGGCTGCCAGCCGGCCGCTTTCTGGCTCGGCGCCGCAGCAATGACCTTGATCTTTTCCTTCTTGGGTTTCTTGGTTTCCCGAGTGCCTCGCCGCTCGCCCTTGCTCGTCATATCGGTCTTCTCCTGCTCTTCGAGACAATTCAATTCGTCCTGCAACTGGACCTGACCGCGCGGGGTGCAGATCCTCACATCGATGTGGCCTTGCTGCAGGAGCTGCGTGGCTTTCCTGAGCGCAGCCGCCACCGAGATTTGCGCGCAGCCTTCAGCCACCGGCGAATGCCGCGGGAATTGCGGTGATTGGCGATGGTACGCCGGCATCCAGCCAATAGCGAGTGCTAAAGCATCTGGCGTCGGCGGCGGAATCACGCAGCGCAGGAGCCGCTTCCCTCGCCACTCGAATAAGATAGCAATGGCTATTGTGGGCGAAGGGGCGCATGCTGGCATACCGGCAGCGCTGGCGTAATCGTTCGCGAAAAGGCAGGCGCGTGACCATCCGTTCTCGACGTGAGGTCGTTACCTTCAAGCACCCCTGCCGGATCAGGGGCATCGATCGCCTATTGCCCGCCGGTGCGTACGAAGTCATCACCGATGAGGAGACGATCGAGGGACTTTCATTTCAAGCGTTCCGCCGCATTGCCACCATGATCATCGTGCCGGCAGAAGGTTCGCGGGGGCATGCGACCGAGATGGTCTCGATCGGCTCGGTTGATCTCGCTGACGCGCAACGCAACGACGCGAGCGCTTCCGATGTCTGACGAGCCGCTCGACCTCGACAAGCATCGCGGCATGGCGGCAAAGAAGGCGACCGACCTGCGCCGTGCGCTGGCTGAGGTTGAGACCCATGCGAGAGAGCTGCGGGAGCGCCGAGCCGAGATCGAACAACATTTGCTGTCGTCCCCCGCCACGTCGTGGGCGGAGGCGGCCGTCAAGGCGCGCTATGTCCTGAAGCTGTATGCCGCGGGACTGCCGCCGGAAGACACCAAACATCACGCGCTGGTCACCGCCATCCTCGACGATTTTGCCCGATTGACCGAGCAGAACTGAGGCGTTGGTCGCTGCGTCGCTTCGATAAGGAATGGAACACATGACGCTGATACCCGGCCGCTTCATCGGCTATGAATACGACAGGATGGTCGTCCGATTCTCGATGCTCGATGGCGCGAGGGAAGTTCCTTGCGCAATTTCGACCTCTGCCATGGACGATTTGGAAGGTCCCGTCCGGGCGAAGGCGGAACAGCGCGAGGCGCAGTTCATCCGGCTGCGCGAGCGTATCGAAGCCTGCGCCGACAGCAAATACCGCGCGACCGAGCTCGAAGGCACGCCACCGGGGATCATCCTGCGCAGCATTGATTTCCGGAAGCAAAGCTAGCTCGCAGTTTCCCTTTGGTGCACTTTTCGACATACGCCAACATGCTTTGGGTGTAGCGTATCGGATATCACAGCTCGGTCTTTGGTCTGCATCGGTGACTGAGAGTGTTGTGCTCCCGCCGGCAAACAGGGAGTGTCGCATGCCCGACGCGCAACTCACGAACAAGCTCTCGGTCCGCGAAACGGCGAGCCCGCGATGTCCGCTGTGTTACGGCGCCATGGAAGTCCTTCACGTCGTATCCGGACGACCGGGTTTCGAGCACTGGACCTTGAGGTGCAACAGATGCGGGCTGGTCCATCAAGCCCAGGCCGCCGCGGATCCGATCAGTTCCGAAGCTTTGCGCTGGTGCGACGGCGAACTAAGGCCGCCCCAATAGGCTGATCAGATCAATTTCCTACAGCGCCCAAAGGGGCACTTCCTCGATTAGTTCTGCCATTCTTCACCCCAGAGCTGGACGACATGGCCCGGCGTGGCCTCGCGGTACTGCCGCGCGGGCGGCTGATAGTCAGGAGCTCGCACGGGACTCCTGATCTCCTCGTTCGAGACACCACGTCTCGCGGCACGGCGCGCAGGATCAGGGATCGGCGCGGCTTTCATCAGCTTTTTCGTGTAGGGGTGCTGCGGATTGCCGAACACCGCCGCGCGGGGACCGATCTCGACAATTTCGCCGAGATACATCACCGCAACGCGATGGCTCATCCGTTCCACGACCGCGATGTCATGGGAGATGAAGAGATAGGCCAGACCCATGCTCGCCTGAAGGTCGAGCATCAGATTGACGACCTGCGCCTTGACCGAGACATCGAGGGCCGAGACTGCTTCGTCGGCAATGATCAGCTTGGGTCCAAGCGCCAGCGCGCGGGCGATGCAGATGCGCTGGCGCTGGCCCCCGGAGAACTCGTGCGGAAAGCGCGAGGCCATATCGGGCATGAGCCCCACGCGAACGAGCAGATCGGCAACGATGTCGCGTGCCTGCGACGCCGACGCGAGCCCGTGGGCACGCAGCGGTTCGGCGATCGCCGTACCGACCGACATGCGGGGATTGAGGCTTGCAAATGGATCCTGGAAAACCAGCTGGATCTGCTTGCGAAACTCGCGCAACCTGCGCGCATTCATGCCGAGAACGTCCTGGCCATCGACCAGGATCGCTCCGCTGTCCGGCTGAACCAGCTTGAGAATCGATCGGCCTGCGGTCGACTTCCCGCAACCGGACTCACCGACCAGCGCAAGCGTTTCGCCCGCACTCAGGCTGAAGGATATGTTCTCGACCGCGTGAACGCGCCCCGAAACCTTTCCGAACAGTCCCGACCGGATCGCAAAGCGCGTGGTCAGGTTGCTGACCTCGAGCACCGGGCGCCCGACGGTATCGACCGTATCAGGCGTCTCCACAGGCTCGTCCGACGTCCCGGTCACCTTGTCGACAACTGGGAAACGCATCGGCCGCGGCCGGCCTTCCATGGAGCCGAGACGCGGCACGGCCGCGAGCAGCGCACGGGTATAAGGATGCGCGGGAGCGGCGAAGATCCGTGCGGTGGTGTCGGTCTCCACAGCCTGACCGTCATACATCACAACGGTGCGGTCAGCGATTTCGGCGACTACACCCATGTCGTGCGTGATGAAGAGGATCGACATCTCCTCTTCCTCCTGCAGCACCTTGAGGAGATCCAGGATCTGCGCCTGAATCGTGACGTCGAGCGCGGTCGTCGGCTCGTCGGCAATCAACAGCTTCGGCTTGCACGCCAGCGCCATCGCGATCATCACGCGCTGACGCATGCCACCGGAGAACCGATGAGGATGTTCGTGGAAACGCGATTTCGCGGCTGGGATGCGCACGCGCTCGAGCAGACGAATGGTCTCGGCCTCGGCCGCCGCGCGCGACAGGCCGCGGTGGTGGACCAGTGCTTCGGCGATCTGAAGGCCAATCGTCAGCACCGGATTGAGGCTCGTCATCGGCTCCTGGAAGATCATGGCGATTTCGTTGCCACGTACCTCCTTCATCCGTTGTTCCGGCAGTGTCAGGAGATCGCGGCCGGCCAGCTTGATGCTGCCCTCGATGCGCCCGCTCTCCTGCGAAATCAGCCGCATGATGGAAAGGGCCGTAACGCTCTTGCCGGAGCCCGACTCCCCGACAATCGCCACGGTTTCCCTGGCGGCAACGTCGAACGACACGTTCCGGACCACTGGTAGCCATTGCCCATCGCGCATAAACGAGGTGGTCAGGCCCGAGATCGACAGCACCGGGGCCTGCCCTGCTCCAGGCGAACCTCCGGCGCCGGCCGGCTTCGCGCCGCCAGCGGGTTGGTCAAGTCCATGAGAGCCGATACTCATCCTGAAGCCTTCAATGCATGGTTTCAGTAGCCGCGTTCGCGATCGACGCGGCCTGGCATAGCTTCACCGCGGCGATGGCGAGCGATGGTGTCGAGCACGAAGTCAACCGCGGTTTCCGGCGTCGTCATGCTTGCGTTATGCGGCGTCAAAAGGATGCGCGGATGGTTCCAGAATGGATGGTCCGCAGGTAGCGGCTCGGCTTCGGCGACGTCGAGAACGGCGGCCGACAGCACGCCGCGTTCAAGCGCCGCGATCAGATCGGCTTCGACCAGATGCGCGCCGCGCCCGACATTGACGAGCCGGGCGCCGGGCGGCAACTGCGCGAACAGCGATGCATTCAGGATGCCGCGAGTCTCATCGGTCAGCGGCAGCAGGCAGACAAGGATGTCGGTCTGGGCGAGGAACTCCGGCAGTGCACCGTTGCCTGCGTAGCAACTGACGCCTTCGATGCTGCGTGGCGAGCGATTCCAGCCCGCAAGCGGAAAGCCGAACGATTTCAGTCCGTCGAGCACGGCCTGGCCGAGCAAACCGAGGCCCATCACGCCGACGCGGCGTTTCGCTGCTGACGTGACCTGGATCTCGCGCCAAACCTGCGCTTGCTGCTGGGCGATGAACTGAATGAGGTCACGATGCAGCGCCAGCACGGCCATGGTGACATATTGAACCATGGTCTCGGTGATGCCGGGCTCCAGCATGCGAACAAGCGGCACATGAGCCGGAAGCTTCGAGACATCGAACTGATCGACCCCGGCTCCAACCGAAAAGACGAGATCGAGATTAGGGAATGTTGCCGCGATATCGTCCGGCGGCTTCCACACCGCCAGATAGCGGACCTCGGCGGGATCGCCGATATCGGGCCAGAGCCGGAACGGCAGGTCAGGCGCGCGCTCTGCAAAGAAGCGGGCCCATTCTATGCCGCGGACCGTGTTTGCCTTGTAGAGGAATGTCATGCCGCTGTCCGCTTCCAACGCTCTTAGAACGGGCTGACCGGCGCGAGCGGCCGGCCGTCGATAAGACGCATATGGCTGTAGGCCGCCGGATCGACCAGCGGCGCGCCGCCCGTCACGATGTCAGCGGCGAGCTTGCCGGCCGCCGGACCGATGCCGAAGCCATGGCCGCTGAAACCGGTCGCAAGGAAGAAGCCCGGCAGCGTATCGACCGGAGAGATCACCGGAATCGTGTCGGGCGTGGTATCGATGGTCCCTCCCCAGGCCTCCGCGATCTCGATGTCCTTCAGCTCGGGATTCGACTTGATCAGTGCGGCCAATGCCGAATTGACCAGCGACATATCCGGCGCCGGATCGCGCACGCGCTCCGCCTCGAACGGCGAAGGCTTGTCGAGGCTCCAGCTTGTGCCGCGCATGATCTGATCGAAGAACGACTTCCCGAACGACAGCTTCAGCCCGTTGCGGCGGTGCTTGTAGGTCGGCCAGAAGGTCCGCGCGTAACGAAACAGATCCGGCGACAGTTCCACTGTACCCCGGCCGCGCAACGCGAGCGTAAAACCGCCATCGAGGCGGCGGCGAATGCAATAGAAGTCAGTGCCGAGCGCACCTGACGTGATCTCCGGCCCCGGTGTCGTACGGCAAGCGGTTGCGTTGACGAGACCGATCGGCAACTCGATGCCGTGGCGCCGGCAGAACAGCGACGACCACGCCCCTCCTGCGAGCAGCACGGACTGCGCGCGGATGGTGCCCTTCTCGGTGACGACGGCGCTGACCCGGCCGCCCTGGGTCTCGAGCCCGCGCGCGGCGCAGCCTTGATGGATCGTCACCCCGTGCTTGCGCGCAGCCGTTGCCAGCGCGGGTACCGCCATCGACGGCTCGGCGCGCCCGTCGCTCGGCGTGTACAGGCCGCCGATCCAGGCATCAGAGTTGCCGGGCAAGCGTTCGGCGATCTCGGCGCGCGAAAGGATCGTCGAGTGAACCTGCAGTTCGCGCGCGGTCTCGGCCCATTTCTCCCAGGCGGCCAGCTCCTGCGGATTCTTGGTCAAGAACAAGACGCCGGTTCGCCGAAAGCCGGCATCAACGCCGGCGTCGATCTGCATATCGTCCCACAGGCGCAGTGCCTCGCGGGCCAGCGGAATCTCGGCGCGCGCACGGCCCTGCTGACGGCACCAGCCCCAGTTGCGGCTCGATTGCTCCGCGCCGACATGCCCCTTCTCGACCAGCGCGACGGAATGCCCCTTCTTCGCCAGATGATAGGCCGCCGAGACGCCGATGACGCCGCCGCCGATGACGACGACATCCACCTGCGGCGGCAAGCGCTCGTCGCTTGTTATACGGTTGAGTGGCGGGGACATGATGCTCTCCTGACAATCGGTCTGATCGAAGCCTGTTGGCTCCTCATGGTATGTTCATCCGCGGATCGAGCGCGTCGCGCAGCCCGTCGCCGAGGAAGTTGAAACTGGTCACCGCAAGCGTGATGGCAACGCCCGGCGCGATCGCGAGCCAGGGCGCGCTGGTCAGATAGATCTGGGCATTGTTGAGCATGTTGCCCCAGCTCGCGGCCGGCGGCTGGATGCCATAACCGAGATAGCTGACATAGGATTCCAGCAGGATCGCCTTGGCGACGTTGAGTGTCGCCGCCACCACGATCGGCGCCATCGCATTCGGCACCAGCTCGCGGAACATGATCCGGAGGTTCGAGGAGCCGAAGGCTATCGCGGCGATCGCGAAGTCGCGCTCTCGAAGCGAGCGGACCTGGGCCTCCACCACGCGAGCGACGCCCATCCACGCGGTCGCCGCGATCAGCACCGTGGTTGTGACAAGGCCCGGCTCGGTCAGCGCCGCGAGCGCCAGCAAGAGAAAGATCGACGGGAAGCACAGCACCGCATCGACAAGCCGCATCAGCACCGCGCCGAGAATGCCGCCGTAGAAGCCGGCGAACGCGCCGACGACAATGCCGACAGCCATCGCAATCACCATTGCGACGATGCCGATCGCAAGCGAGATACGACCTCCCATCATCAACCGCGCCAGCACGTCGCGGCCGAGCTCGTCGGTACCGAGGACATGAGCTCCCGACAGAGGCGGCGCGAACCGCTTCATGACGTCGATATAAGTATCGTCGAACGGCAGCAGATAAGGACCAAAGGTCGAGCCCACGACAAGAACGACAATGATCACGGCGCCCGCCAGCGCGAGCCGATGACGGCGGAACCGCCGCCAGGCGGCCTGACCGGGCGTGGGATGAGCGATTGAAAGGGCGGCCGTGCTCATCGCCTATCCCACCCGGATACGCGGATCGGCGACGGCATAGAGAATGTCGGCGAGCAGCGAGCCGAGCAGCACCATCGTCGCCGAGAACATCAGAATGCCCATCACCACCGGATAATCGCGATAGCCGATGGAATCGAGGAACAGGCGGCCCATGCCGGGCCAGGTGAACACAGTCTCGGTGACCAGCGCGCCTCCAAGCAGCGTCGGAAACTGAAGACCCGCAACGGTGATCATCGGCAGCAGTGCGTTACGCAACGCATGCCGGGTCAGGATGCGCCATTCCGGAATCCCCTTGGCCCGCGCCGTGCGGATGTAATCCTGATTGATGACATCGAGCATGGAGGAGCGCATGAAGCGCCCCCACATCGCGGTCTCGACCAGCGCCAGCACCAGCGCCGGCGCGATCAGATGATGCAGCAGGTCGAGCAGCGAGCCGTCGCCGATCGTCTCCTGATTGCCGGACGGCAGCCAATCGAGCTTCACCGAAAACACATAGATCGCGACGAGTCCGAACCAGAAGGTCGGTATCGACAGCGCAATCATCGCTCCAACGGTCGCAAGCGTGTCGAACAACGAATAGCGGCGCAGGGCACCAAGAATGCCAATCCACGAGCCGAGCAGCACCGCAATGATGGTCGCGGTCGCCATCAATTCGAACGTGGCACCGAGATGCGAACCGATCACGGACAGCACGTCTCCACCATCCCGGTAGGAGTGACCCCAGTCACCTCGGAGCATGCGGCCGAACCAGTCGAGATATTGGATCGGCAGCGGACGATCGAGGCCCAATTGCCTGGAGACGCGATCAAGGTCTTCCTGCGTCATCTGCGCGGAGGCTGCGTATTGCGAGAGCGGACCGCCGGGCGCCAGATGCAGGATGGCAAAGCCGATCGCCGAGACGACCACCAGCAGCATGATGGCCTGCGCCACGCGATTGGCGACGTAGCGGGCCATCTCAGGCGATCCAGCGGACCGGACGCATCAGGCCCAGTACCATTCGCGGATATTCCAGCAATTGCTCGAGGTGTTGATGTTGGGGCGGAAGCCTTGCAGCCCCTCCTTCACGCCCTCGGCGATGAAGCCCTGGAACAGCGGCAGGATGGCGAGGTCGTTGCGGATCAGTTTCTGCAGATCGCCGTAGGTGGCCTTGCGCTGTGTAAGATCGAACTGCCTGGCGCCCTCGGCGAGCAACCGGTCGGCCTCCGGGCTCTGGTATTGATAGGTGTTGTAGCCGCGTCCGCCCTTGGCGGGAATAGCGCCCGAGCCGAAGCGCGGCGTCACGTCGGGGTCGCTGCCCAGCATGAAGTTCACCCCCACCAGCACCGAGTTGAACTTCGATTGCAACCAGTAGTCCCCCCAAATGACGGCAGCCGGCATGTTGTTTACCCGCATCGCGGCGCCGATTGCACGCCAATCCTGGATAAGCAGTTGCTGGGTCTGTTCGCGGACGGCGTTGCCCGACGTCGTCGAGTTGGTGAATTCGAGCTTGACGCCGCCCTTCTCGCGCACGCCGGCGGCGCCCCGCGTCCATCCAGCGGCATCGAGCAGCGCATTGGCCTTGGCCGGATCGTAGCTGTGCTGAGGCAGGCCCTGCTGGAACGACCAGGCCTGCTGTGGCACGAAACTCTCGGTCTGCGTCGGCAGGCCGTAGTTGAGCGCATCAATGATCGCCTTCTTGTTGATCGCGAGGTAGAGCGCCTCGCGCACCGTGCGGTCGGCAAACGGGCCGAATTCGAGGTTCGGCGCCAGATGCTCCACCGAGGAGGTCGAGGAGACGAAGACCTTGTGGCCGCGCAGCGCCTTCGCCTCCTGCACGAAGTTCGGCAGGATACCTTGCAGGCCGGTGTAATCGACCTGACCGGTGCGGAACTGGGTGTAGAGAACGGTGAGGTCGGGGATATATTTGAAGACCACGCGTTCCAGATAAGGCCCCTTGCCGTGGTAGCCGGCATGGGCGCTGAGCTGAATATGGTCGCCGGGCACGCGCTCGCCCCAGCGAAATGGCCCGGTCCCGACCGGCGCGTTGTTGAACGGCGAGCTGTTCGGATCCGGCAGCTTCTCCAGGATGTGCTTTGGTACGATGAAGGTCAGCGACAGGATCGACATATAGGGCGAATAGGGAGCCTCCATCCGCCAATGAATCTCGTCGGGCGCGACAACCTTGACGTCCTTTAGCAGGCTGTGGCCGACGCGACTGCGGGCGCGGAAATCCGGGTTGTTGTTCAGCTCGAGCGAGAACTTGACGTCGTCTGCCGTGAACGGCGCGCCGTCGTGCCACTTCACGTCACTGCGCAGCTTGATCTTCCAGGTCAGCCCATCGGCCGTCAAGCCGCCATTCTCGATAGTCGGGACTTCGCGGGCGAGATCAGGAACGAAGTTGCCCTCGCTGTCGATGAACCAAAGCGGCGAGAACACCTGCCACCAGACGCCCTGATCGACCTCGATGCTCGGCATCAGGGGATGAAAGACGGTCGGCTCCTGGGACAGGGCCGCAATCACCTGCCCGCGTGGCTTGGCCGGAGGATTGGCTGGACGTTCGGTCTGCGCAAATGCGGAGCCCGCTATGGTCCATCCCGCCGCGGCGCTTGCGCCGAACTGGATGAACTGGCGGCGGTTGGAGAGGCCGGACGGTAGTCCCGGAACCGGACGGCCGAAGTTGCTGGTTTCGTCTGCCACGACCCGCCTCCGTTCCTGCGCGCACCGCCGGCTTCCCGCCCGAACCTCGCAAATCCAGTGCGGGACGAGTGACCAAGCTTTAAGCAGCATAAATCTTCTAATCAAAATTTCATCACAGCTAAATATTTGTGTCAATGCTACTGATGAATGCGATGATTTGTTTAATCAGGCTAACTTCCCCAAAGCGGACGAGTGGCTGAGCGGCGAGACGATGGGCACAGGAGAACGACATGGGTGACGGCAGCACAATCGCTCCAAAGGACACCCAAACGATCGAACGCGATGAGGCGGGCGACCAGCGTCTCGGCGAAACCGTGCGCCTGCTTCGCCAGCGTGCTGGCCTCTCGATTCAAGACGTCGCCACCCGGACCGGCCTGTCCACCGGCATGATCAGCCAGCTCGAGCGCGCGCGCGCCATGCCGTCGGTGCGCACGCTGCGTCTCCTCAGCATCGCCCTCGACGTGCCGATCTCCTATTTCTTCGAAGCGAGCGACGGAGCCGAACCGCAGCGTTACATCGTGCGCAAGAGCAATCGGCGGCTGCTTCGGCTCACCGCCAGCGGCGTCGTCAAGGAAGCGCTCACGCCGGCCGGGAAAGGCGAGCTCGAATTCTACGAACTCACGCTCAATCCCGGCGGCTCTTCGGGCACCGATTTCTTTCAGCACACCGGTGAAAAGGCCGGCTACATATTGGCTGGAAGCCTGCGTCTGTGGCTCGACCATCAGGCCCATATGCTTGAGGCGGGCGATAGCTTCCGCTTCCCGAGCGTCGTGCCGCATATGTTCGACAACCCGACACAGCAGGTCGCGCGCGTCATCTGGGTGACCACGCTGCACCAGGCCGATCCGCCAGCCGGTTGAAACCGCAATGGCATGAGCGGCGGCGCTGCCTCAGCCCTTGAGCGCAGTCACCACCACCTCGATGAGGGCACCGCCGCCGAGATCGGCAACGCCGACCGTCGCGCGTGCCGGCAGGTTGTCGCCGAAGAACTCGGTCCAGACCGCATCCATCTCTTTCTTCCCTGAGAGATCGGTGACGAAGATCGACGCGCTGACGACACGGGACCGATCGGTTCCCGTCTCTTTCAGATAACCCGCGATCTTGCCAAGGATGTTGCGGGTCTGCTCGCCCATCGAGACGCTGGTGTCGTCAGCGATCGTGCCGCCGACGAACACGAAGCCATTGGCTTCGACCGCTCGGTGCATGATCGGGGTGCGGATGTTGCGGGTGATGCTCATGGTATCCTCGTTGTCTCAGGATGTGGAAGGATGGAAGCGCTCGATGCCGAGCTCGCCGATCCGGGTCTGGGTGCCGCCATTGACGATCAGCTCCGCCATGACGGCGCCGGCGCCGGGGCCAAGCTGGAAGCCGTGCAGCGAAAAGCCGAACTGGTGATAAAGCCCCTTGTGACGCGCGCTGGGCCCCAGCACCGGCAGATCGTCTTTTGTCTTGGCCTCGATGCCGGCCCAGGCCCGGACGATCGTCGCGTCGCGCATCACCGGAAACAGCTCGAACACAGTGCGCGCGCTCACCGCCAAGCCGCGCCAATCCAACACGGTCTCGTTGCGGTCCTGGTCCGGCGTCGCCAGATGGCCGCCGCCGATCAGCACGGTGCCGTTGGCGAATTGCTTGAATGACAGCTTGCGGCCGCGCAGGATTACGACCGGATCGATGAAGTGCGGCACGCGTGACGTGATCATCAGCATCGGCGCCACGGTCTCGACCGGGACCGGCTCACCGAGGTCGGCCGCGATCCGCCCGGCCCACGCGCCGGCGGCGTTGACGAGCACCGGTGCGGCAAAGCTGTCCGCGCCGACATCGACTTGCCAGAGCCCGTCGCGCTGCCGGATATTGCTGGCCGCCACGCCTTCGCAGACCGTCGCGCCCAACAAGGCCGCCTTGCGCCGAAACGCTGTCGTCGTCTGGGCGGGATTGGCCGCGCCATCGCGCCGCGAGACCACGCCGCCGGGGCAGCTGTCGGCCACCGCAGGCACCAGCCGCCGCAGCTCGGTTGCGTCAATCAGCTCCTCGTGCGTGAAGCCGAGCGCATTCAGCTCTGCGACGCGCGCGCGGCATGTCGCAAGCTCTGCATCATCCTCCGCGACCAGAACCTGGCCGTGGCTCTCGAAGCTGCAGTCGTCGTCGAGCAGCTCCGCGATCCGTTCCCAAATTCCCATCGAGCGGATCGAGAGCGGGATCTCGGGGATATGCCGCGCCAGCTGGCGGACACCGCCGGCGTTGACGCCCGACGCATGCCGGCCGGCGTAATCCTTCTCGATCAGCACGGGCTTCATGCCGGCGAGGCACAAATGCAGCGCGGTCGAGCATCCGTGGATGCCGCCACCGACGACGATCGCATCCACCAGCCTGGTCATTGGCGCGCCACCGCCTTGACGTCGGCCTCAGTCTTCGGAACCGAGGCAAGCTCCGCCAGCGTGATCGGCTTCACCGGTGCGCGCAGCCGATAATAGCCGATCTCTTGCGGGCTCTTGCCGCGCGCCTGCGCCATCAGTTCCGTGACGGTGAGACCGCACAGCCGGCCCTGGCACGGCCCCATGCCGGTGCGGCGATAGGCCTTGAGCTGGTTCGGGCCGGTTGCGCCGATCGCGACTGCGTCGAGAATGTCCTTTGCGGTGACCTCCTCGCAGCGGCAGACCACGGTATCGCCCGATGGGATACGAAACTGCGGCGCCGGACGGAACAGCACGTCGAGTAAGGCGCGGCCGCGCTCGGCCTGCGCCAGCGTCGTTCTGAGCACGTTCTCGGCGGTGAGCGTCGCAGCGGCCGCAGGCGCCAGCGATTCGACTGCGCCGCGCGCGGCGATCCGGCCGCGCACCACCGCAACGCTTGCGCCGCCAATGCCGGCCCCGTCACCGGCAATGGCAATGGCTGCGACCGATGTGTTGCCGTCGGGATCGAGCACCGGCGACCAGCAGAGCTGCCGGTCGTCCCACCGATGTTCGATTCCGGCCGACATTGCGAGGTTGACGTTCGGCACGACACCCTGATGCAGCAGCAACAGTTCCGCAGGGATGGTCTCGCGCCGCCCGCGGGACACGTAGCTCACGCTGGCAAGCCTACCGTCGCCGAGCGCGGCGAGCTCACTGACGCCGCTGACGACTCGCACTTTCGCCTTCACCTCCCGCATCATCGCGAGGCCCTTGGCAAAATAGGGCGACATCACGAAGCCAAGGGCGTAGGGCAATGCCGCGAGATAGTTCCGCCGCTCCGTCGTATCGAGAATACAATCGATGCGGCCGCCGAGCCGCAGAATCTGCGCCGCAAGCAGCCACAGCAACGGTCCCTGCCCTGCGATCACCGTAGGCGCGTCCGGCACCAGCGCCGATGATTTCAGCATCGTCTGAGCAGCACCCGCGGTCATCACGCCGGGCAGTGTCCAGCCGGGAATTGGAAACGGTCGCTCCAGCGCACCGGTCGCCAGGATCACGCGCCGTGCCTTGACGAAGGACGAGGCGCCGCCGACGGAAAGCGCGATCTCGAGATGCCGATCGAGGCTCCAGACCGTCGCTTGCTGGATGATCTCGGCGCCGCTCGCGCGCACCGCTTGAACCAGATCCGCGCCCGCCCAATAGTCGGCACCAAGGCTGTCGCGTTCCACCACCGGCGTCGATGCGATCGCGCGCCAGACCTGGCCGCCGGGGCCAACATTCTCGTCGAGCAGCAGCGTCGACAAGCCGGCCTCCGCCGTCGTCGCAGCCGCGGCGAGGCCGGCGGGCCCGGCTCCGATCACCACGACATCATAGCTGTCGCGCTTGGGTGTCGTGGTCATTTTCCGATCTCCCGCTTGCCCTTCTGGATCTCGATCTGCATGCCCTCGGTAACAGGCACGAGACAGCCCTGGCGATTGCCGACGCCGTCGATGGTGACGAGACAGTCGAAGCACACGCCCATCATGCAATAGGGCAGTCGCGGCGCGCCGCTCACCGCGGTCGCACGACGGACGTCGCGGCCCGATGCAAGCAGCGCTGCAGAGACCGAATCCCCCTCGCGTGCCGCGATGGCTGCACCATCCACGAAGACCTGCACAGCTGGTCTGTTGTCCTGATCGGATCGTTTGAACATTGAGATGCCTCTACCTGATGTCAGTCGTCGCTGCGCCGTCACTTGCGAAGCGACGCGCCGAGAAAGCGCCGACCAGTTCCGGCTCGAGCGCGCCGACTGCTACCATCCGCGCGATCTCGAAGGCGTGGTTGGGGGCGAGCGTCACGCCGGAATGGCAGCAAGCCACGAATGCACCGGGGTGAGTTTCCGACTGATCGTAGATCGGGAAGCCGTCCTGCGGCATGACGCGGATGCCGGCCCAGCTCCTGACGACATTGAGCCGCGCCAGATGCGGAAACATGCGCTGGGCGCGATCGGCCATCGCGGCGTTGATCGGATGCCTCAGCACGCGGTCGTCGAGTTCGTCTTCCTTGCTGTCTCCGATCATGACCGTGCCTTCGTCGGTCTGGCGGATCGTGGTCAGCGGATGCGGCAGGAACGGCATGGTGCGCTCGGTCACCACGATCTGGCCGCGGGTCGGGCCCATCGGCGCCGACAGGCCGACCATCGGTGCCAGCGTCTGGTTGGCGTTGCCGGCGGCGAGCACGATCTTGCCGGCATGGATCTCGCCTTTCGGCGTCGACAGCCGGAATTCGCCGCCATCACGGCAGATCGCCGAGACCGGCTGTTCCGGGAAATAGTCGACGCCGAACTGCCTGAAGCCGGTGTGGAAGGCACGGAAGGTGCGCAGCGAATTCACATGGCCGTCGAGCGGACAGAAGCTGCCGCCGGAGACCTCAGGGCCGATCAGCGGCAGCATCTTCCTGACCTCAGACGCCGACAGCATCTCCATGCTGTAGTCGGCCGCGCCGACCTGGTTGTGCATCCGCGTGACGAGCTGAGCGCGTTGCTCGAACTCGGCATCGCTGAGCGTCAAATGGAAGCCGCCATTGCGCTGGTGGCAGACGTCGAGCCCGGTTTGCTCCTTCAATTCGGCAGCAAGCGTGCTCCAGGTTTCCGAGGCCCGCACGGTCCAGCCGGTATAGGCCGGCATGCCCAGTCCCTTGCTCTGCACCCAGACCAGCGCGAAATTAGCACGTGAAGCGCGCTTGGCGATGTCGCCCTCGTCGAGGACGGCAACCCTCTTGCCGAGCCGGCCGAGTCCCCAGGCGATGGCGGAGCCGAGCAGCCCGCCGCCGACGATGGCGACGTCATAATCCCTGTGCATGAGTTCTCCTATCGCCCCGTGTCGCTCTTGCCGACGAGCACGCGGTCCAGCCCGTAGAAGCGGTCGAGCAGAATAAGCGCGGCCATGGTGACCGCGATCACGCTGGCCGAGACCGACGTAACCAGCGGATCGATGTTGTCCTGGACATAGAGGAACATGCGCACCGGCAGCGTCTCGATGCCGGGCGCGGCCAGGAACACGGTCATGGTCAGATCGTCAAAGGACTGGATGAAGGCGAGCGCCCAGCCCGAGATGACGCCCGGCAGGATCAGCGGCAATGTCACCCGGCGGAACAGGGTCCAGCCGCCGGCCCCGAGCGAGATCGCCGCCATTTCGACCGAACGATCCATCCCGGTGGCCGCCGCCAACGTCAGCCGCAGCGCGAATGGAAACACCACGATCACATGTGCAATGATCAGCGCCGGAAAACTGCCGCCCATTCCGATCGACGTGAAGAAGCGGAGGAAGGCGATGCCGAGCACGACATGCGGAATCATCAGCGGCGACAGGAACAACGCCGCGAGCGCATCGCGGCCGCGGAATTTATATCGCGCGATTGCGAGCGCCGCCGGCACCGCGAACAGCAGCGCCACGAAGGAAGACAGCGCGCCGAGACCGAGGCTGATCCAGAAGGCATGGACGAATTCCGGATAGTTCGCGATCGCCCTGAACCAGCGCAGCGAGAAGCCGTTGGTCGGCAGCGACAGATACCCCTCCGGCGTGAACGCGACGAGGCAGACCACGACGATCGGCGCCAGCATGAAGATGACAAACAGCGTATGGAAGATCAGCGCGAGCGGGCCGTTCTGTCTCATCGGAACGCCTCGGCGTAGCGTCGCTCGATCAGCGCGTTGCTGCCGACAACGATCAGCACCAGCGCGACCAGCAGCAGGATGGCGACCGCCGCGCCAAGCGGCCAGTTCAGCGTGTTGAGAAACTCGTCATAGGCCAGCGTCGCCGCGACCTTGAGCCGGCGGCCGCCGATGATCGCAGGCGTCGCGAACGCGCTGGCCGAGAGCGAGAACACGATGATCGCGCCCGACAGCACGCCGGGCACGATCTGCGGCAGGATGATGCGGCGGATGATAGTCGGCGCACTGGCGCCGAGCGACAGCGCGGCATTCTCGATCTGCGGATCGAGCCGCTGCAGCGCAGCCCACACCGACAGCACCATGAACGGCATCATGACATGGGCGAGCGCGACCACCATGCCGGTCTCGGTGAACATGAAGCGCAGCGGCGTGCCGATGAGCCCGAGCGACATCAGCAGCTTGTTGACGAGCCCGTTATTGCCGCCGAACAGGAGTGCCCAGCCGAGCGTGCGCGCCACCACCGAGATCAAGAGGGGCCCGAGGATCACGAGCAGGAAGAAGCTCTTCCAGCGCCCGCTCATGCGGTTGAGGATATAGGCCTCCGGGGCGCCGAACACCGCGGTGATCAGGGTGGTGAGCAACGCGATGCGGAACGTCCGCCAGAACATTTCGGCGTAATAGGGATCGGTCGCGATCTCGCGCCAGTTCTTCAGGATGAAGACCGGCTCGATGCCCTTGTACTGGCCCCAGTCGTGGAACGACAGCATCACGGTCATCGTGAGCGGAATCACCAGCACGCCGACGAACAGCAGCAGCGCAGGTGTCGTCAGCACCCAGGGCGCGCGTTTGGTGCGCTCATCCGCGGTGGCCGTCGGAGCCGTGTCGACGACGGCACTCACGCGGCGCCTCCGGCGCGCAAGCTCATGTCATCCGATCGCCAGGCAAGGCGCACCGCATCGCCTTCCGCCGGCTGCGGCTGGCCGTCGTTCTGGCGGATCACGATCGCAGGACCGCATTCGCTCTCGCACTGGAACAGCCAGTGATTGCCCTGGAATATCCGCGTCACGATCTTCGCGGCGAGGCCAACATCTGCGAACCCGATCCGCTCCGGGCGGATGCTGATCGTCACGGGGCCAGTCAGCCCAGCCGGTGCCGGTGCAGTCCACGAGCCTGCGATCAGCCGCGCGGGAGTAACCGTGCGATCGATCGTCGCGGCGAAGTCATTGGTCTTGCCGAGGAACTGCGACACGAAGGCCGAGGCCGGCCGCTCGTAAGTGTCCTGCGGCGTGCCTATCTGCTCGATGCGGCCCTGGCTCATCACCACGATCCGATCCGACAGCGACATCGCCTCGTTCTGGTCATGGGTGACCAGGACCGTGGTGGTGCCGAGCGTGCGCTGGATCTGGCGCAGCTCGATCTGCATGCCCTCGCGCAGCTTGGCGTCGAGGTTCGACAGCGGCTCGTCGAGCAACAGCACACTCGGCCGGATCACCAGCGCGCGCGCCAGCGCCACCCGCTGCTGCTGGCCGCCGGACATGCGGCGCGGATAGCGTTCCTCGTAACCGGCGAGACCGACCATCGCGAGTGCCGCACGAACACGCTCAGCGCACTCGGCGCGTGATACCCTCCGCATCTCGAGGCCGAAGGCGACGTTTTCCGCTGCAGTCATGTGCGGAAACAACGCGTAGCTCTGGAACACGATGCCGAGCCCGCGCTTGGCCGGAGGCACCACGGTCAGGTCCTTCCCTTCCAAGCGGATCGCGCCGCGCGAGGGATCGAGAAAGCCCGCGATCATCTGCAAGGTCGTGGTCTTGCCGCAACCGGACGGACCGAGGAAAGAGACGAACTCCCCCTTGCCGACCGCAAGGCTGAAATCATCAACGACGGTCTGCGCCCCGAATTGCTTGCAGAGGCGATCGAGCTCGAGAAAGGCCATGGATATTGTTCCGGTGCTTCGATCGGCTCAGCGCTCGACCTCGCGATTCCAGCGCTTGGTCCACTCCTCGCGCTTGTCGTTCATGATGCTCCAGTCGGGTGTGTAGAGCTTGGCCGCGCGCTCGCCGATCGGCGCCATCTTGCCGAGCTCGGGCGGCACCGCCAGCGATTTCAGCACCGGGCCGTAGCCATAGTCCTTCAGCAACACGAGCTGGATCTTGGGATCGAGCAGCTTCTGGATGAAGCTCGACGCGAGCGGCGAGGCGTTGGGTTTGGCGATTGGGCATGCGGCCGTCAGCAGCGTGGCCGCGCCCTCCTTCGGATAGACGAAGTCGACGGGAAAGCCGGTGTTGGCAAAGCTCTGCACGCGGCCTGAACCCCAGACCGCCAGCACCGCCTGGCCGGACTGGAACAGCTCGGTCATCTTGCCCGGCGAAGGCTCATAGGCCAGCACGTTTGGATTGATCTCGTCCTTGAAGATCTTGAATCCGGCATCGACGTTGGATTCGCTGCCGCCATTCATTCTGGCGAGCATCAGCAGCGCATGCAGGCCATAGGTGTTGTTGATCGGCGGGATCACCAGCTTGTTCTGGTACTTCAGATCCTTGAGGTCGTTCCAGGAGGTCGGCGGCGCCCAGCCTTTCTCGGCAAAGATCTTGGTGTTGTACATCAGGCCGGTCGCGACCAGGCCGGTGCCGACGGCACGATCGTCCTTGAAGCGCGCCGCGTCATAAAGATCGGCAGGCACGCCCTCGACCTTGGCGCAGAAGCCGAGCTGGATCGCCTGGTACATCGGACCGTCGTCGACGATGACGACGTCGATCTGCTGGTTGCCCTTTTGCGCTTGCAGCTTGGCCAGCGTGTCCGTCGAGTTGCCGGCGACATATTCGACCTTGACGCCGTTCGCCTGCTCGAAGGCCGGGATCACCTCGTCCCGGATCGTCTTCTCGAACGAGCCGCCATAGCCGGCGACATAGAGGGTCTTTTGCTGGGCCGAGACGTCCGACGGAAGTGCGGCGAGTGCCGCGATGCCGACCGCTGTCAAAAGGCTGAAAGGCTTCATATGGACCGATCTCCAACTAAAGGGGGCCGCCCGGCCCCAATCTGCCGTAAAAACGGGCTGTCACCAGCACTGATGAAAAAGATCGCAGTGCATACTTCCGTCGTCCAATGAATAATGGCACCCTCTACATGCTGAAATGTTATGAATGGGATCTGGGATGGTGCGGATCAACCCGCGGCAGGTGGAAGCCTTCCGCGCAATGATGATGACCGGCAGCGTGACCGAGGCCGCCAAACTGATGGCCGTGACGCAGCCGGCGGTCAGCCGATTGCTCCGCGACTTCCAGGCGCTCCTGAAGATGGAGTTGTTCGAGCGGCGTGGCACGGGACTGGTGCCGAGCGCCGCGGCAACCGCGCTCTATACCGAGGTCGAACGCTCCTTTGTCGGTCTCGAACGCATCACCGCGGCAGCCGAAGAAATCCGCGGCCGACGCACCGGCACCTTGCGGATCGCGGCATTGCCGGCGCTCTCGAACGGCTATCTGCCGCGGCTCGCCGGGCACTTCCTGAAAGAACGACCAAACCTCAACCTCGCCTTCTTCGGCGTGATTTCGCCGATCGTGGTCGACTGGGTGCTGAACAATCAGTGCGACCTCGGTTTTGCCGAGGTGCCGATCGCGCATTCTGGCCTGCCGAGCCTGCGGCTGCCGGCGCCGGCGCGCGTCGCGGTGCTGCCTTCAGGACATCGCCTGGCAGCAAAAGAGGTTCTGGAGCCGCGCGATTTCGAGGGCGAGACGTTCGTGTCGCTGTCGGCCGGAACAACCGGTCGACATTTGATCGACCAGGCCTTCAACCGCGACGATGTGCGTCGCGTGTTGAGAGTCGAAACCCATCTTTCGGAGATCATGTGCGGGATGGTGTCGTCCGGCCTCGGCGTTGCAGTCTGCGATCCCTTCACGGCGCAGGAATTCGCAACGCGCGGCGTTGCGGTGCGTCGCTTCATGCCACGGATCGATTTCGAATTTGCGGCGGTCTTTCCGGCACAACGCAGCCCTTCGCCGGTGGCTTTGGACCTGGTGGAAACCGTGCGGCGGGCGCTCGAGGAACTTGAGCGGAATCCACCTGGCCTGGTTCGCCGGCAGGACGCGCAGGTCGACACATGATGGCAGAGCAAATCACCCGATCGGCGGCCGCCGCGTATGCCAGTCCGTCCTCGACTGGAACGCGTATCCTGCGCGGGCCAGCACGTCCTCGGCGAGATGCGGCCCGACCAGCTGCATGCTGAGCGGCATCCGGTCCGACGCCATGCCCATCGGCAGCGTGATCGTCGGGCTGCCCGAGAAGTCGAACACGGCGGTGAAGCGCAGGATGCTCAACAGCACATTCGGATCGGCACCGTATTCGCCCATCTTGGTGAGCGTTGGGATCGGCACCGGCATCGTCGGGATCAGCAGAACGTCGATATCTCCAAACAATGCAGCGAGGCTGCCGCTGAACTTCAGCCGTTGGTGATGGATCGCGGCAATGTCGACGCCGCTCATCGACCTGCCCTGCTCGATCAACTGCGCGAGATCAGGACCGTATTCCGACTTGCGCGAGGGATAGGTATCGAGATGCGCCTCCGCCGTCTCCACCGAGCACATCGTAATCCACATGCTGACCAGCTTCTCGTAAGGCGGGAATTGCACCTCGCGAATGTCGGCACCGAGCTCCGCGAGCGTGCGTTCGGCTTCCAGTAGCGCCGCCACGACCTGCGGGTCGATTCCGTCCTGGGTGTATTTGCGGTCCACACCGATCTTGAGCCCTCGAATGCCGTCGCCAATCCGCGCCAGATAGTTCGGCACAGGCGCCTGCAAGGCGGTGGGATCGTTGACATCTGCGCCAGCGATGACGCCAAGCATCGCAGCCGCATCCGCGGCGCTCCGGCACATCGGCCCGACATGGTCCAGTGAATCCGCCAGCGGGAAGACGCCGTATCGGCTGACGCGGCCCCAGGTCGGCTTGATCCCGGTCAACCCGCAGGTCGCCGACGGAAACCTGATCGAGCCGCCGGTGTCGCTGCCGATCGAGCCGTAGCAAAGCCCTGCCGACGTCGCCACGCCCGATCCGCTCGATGAGGAGCCGACCCAATAATTCGTATTCCACGGATTGAGCGGAGCCTGAACGTCGGGATGGTGGCTGGTATAAGCACCTTCCGTCATCTTGAGCTTGCCGAGCGTGACCGCACCGGCCTGCTCGAGCCGATCCACGATCGTCGCATTGAAGGAGGGCACGAACTTCGCGTGGATCGTCGTGCCGCCCGCGGTCGGCGCGAAATTCGTGTAGCAGAGGTCCTTCAGCCCGATCGGAACGCCGTGCAGCGGCCCTCGCCAGATCCCTTTCGCGGTCTCGCCGTCGAGGCTCCTCGCCTGCACCATGGCCCGCTCCGCCAGGACGAGGGTGTAGCCATGAAACCCGCCGTCGAGCTTTGCGATCCGGTTCAGGATTGCCTCGGTAACCTCCGAAGACCGCAACTCGCCGCGGCGGATCAGTTCAGAGATTTCGGTGATCGACTTGTAGTGCAACGGATCCTCAGACATCTGACGCCCTGTTGTTCCCGGAACATTTGCGCGAACCGGCGCCGCGTGCGGCGCGGTTTCGCCTCTTCTGCTTCTCAAAGCACCTAGAACTGAACGCCGCGCGTCAAGGCACCGTCCACCACGAGGTTCGTTCCCGTGATGAAGCTCGCCGCCTTGCTCGCAAGGAACACGGCGGCATTCGCCATCTCCTGCGGCGTGCCCATCCGGCCGGTCGGGTTGAGCGCCAGCGCGGTCTTGTACAGCTCGGGGTTACCGTCCTTGATCATGTTCCAGACGCCACCCTCGAAATAGGTGTTGCCCGGCGATACCGAGTTGGCCCTTATGCCCTTGGCCGCAAGCTGGTTGGCCAGGCCCTGTGTGTAGTGGATGATCGCTGCCTTGAAGGTGCCGTAGGGGCCGCTCGCGAAATCGACCTCGCGTCCGGAGACGCTGGAGATGGTCACGATCGCGGCCGCGCCGCTCTTTTCCAGATACGGCATCGCCGCGTTGACCAGGCGAACCGTGCCCATCATGTCGGTGGAGAATCCCTTTTCCCAGCTCTCCTCGTCCTGTCCGATCGACAGCGCGCTGACATTGGCGACGACGACGTCAATGCCGCCGAGCTTCGATGCCATGTCGGCGACCCAGGCCTTCAGCGCCGGACCGTTCGAGACGTCGACCACACCGCCAAACGCCGCTACGCCCTTCGCCTTGAGCGCGGCGACCGCGCTGTCAACGTCGGCCTGATTGCGCGCGCAAATTCCGACATCGGCACCTTCGGCGGCGAACGTGTCGGCGATCGCCCTGCCGATTCCCTTGGTGCTACCAGTGACGAGAACCTTTGCTCCCTTGAGTCCTAGATCCATGTTCCATTCCCTCCATCATTATTGATTGCAGAACGTGACGTTCCTCGTGACCCGGCTGGTCAAAGCAACAACTGCGCACGGACATTATCTTCGTTGACGTCGTCGCCGGCCAGCGATCGCGTGATCGTGCCCTTTTCCATGATGTAGCAGCGCTGGGCGATCGCCAGGATGGTATCGAGATTCTGCTCGACGAAGATGATTGTGGTCCCGAGTTCGTTCCGGAACGACTTCAGCGCTTCGCAGATGTGCTGCACGATCGACGGCTGGACGCCCTCGGACGGCTCGTCGAGGATCATCAATGACGGATTGCCGATCAGCGCGCGCCCGATCGCGAGCTGCTGCTGCTCACCGCCCGACATGGTGCCCGCGACCTGACGCCGGCGCTCCTTCAATCGCGGGAAATACTCGTAGACGAGGTCCGGCAGTTTCTTTCCGTCCGGTCCACCGATCAATTCGCCGACCTGCAGGTTCTCCTCGACGCTCATCTGCGGAAACACGTCGCGGCCCTGCGGAATGTAGCCGAAACCGGCACGCGCGCGAGCATCGGCCTCGAGCTGTGTCACATCCTGACCCATGAAGGTGATCGTGCCACGCCAGGTCTGCAGCAGGCCGATCAGGCACCGCATCAGGGTCGACTTGCCGACGCCGTTGCGGCCGATCACGCCGACGATTTCGCCACGGGACACTGACATGCTGACGCCCTGCAGAATCGGCGTCGCGCCGTACCCCGCCCATAGTTCCGATACGTCCAGGATTCGATCAGTGGGCATGGGTCTTACCCAGGTAGATTTCGGCGACCTTCTCGTCCTGCAGGATAGCGTCAAGACTGCCGCGCGCAAAAATCTTGCCGAGATGCAGCACGGTCACGCGCTGCGCGACCTGGCGCACAAACGCCATGTCGTGCTCGACGACCAGAACCGTCATGCCCTCGGCATTGAATGACTTGATCAGTTCGCCGGTCTTGAAGGTTTCCTCCGGCGACATTCCGGCTGTCGGCTCGTCCAGCAGCAGGAGTTGCGGCTGCAGCGCCAGCGCCATGCCGATCTCGAGCCATTGTTGCTGGCCGTGCGACAGCGCGCCAGCAAGCTTGTTGGCGTCCTGCGCCAGATTGAGCAGCGTCAGCAGCCGATCCTCTTCGGTGCTTCGTTGCGCCCCCGAAAAGCGCGCCTGCAGCGCGATCTGGATGTTCTGCCGCACCGGGAGCTCCTTGAAGACGCTCGGGGCCTGCATCTTGATGCTCATGCCCCGCTGCACACGTGCATAGGGACGCTCGGCGGTAATATCGACGGTATCGAAGAAAATGCTGCCCTTGGTCGGCGGATAGAGGCCGACGATCAGCTTGAACAGCGTGCTCTTCCCAGCACCATTGGGTCCGATCAGGCAGTGAACTTCACCTGCGTTGACCGTCAGATCGACGTCTGAGACGGCGGTCAATCCACCGAAGCGTTTGCTGACGTCCTTCACTTCGACCAGCGCCATAATCAGGTCTCATCCGGTTGCAGGCGACCAGTGTCAGCCAGCGCGGGGCTCACATCACGCCGCGGGCGTCCGGGCCAGCGATCGACGACAAGCTTCCCGATGCCAAGCACAAAACCTTGCGGCGCCAGCATCACGGTCGCAAGCAGCAACGCACCCATCAGCACCAGCGCCGTCTGCTGGCTGTAGACGGTGATGGTCTGGAAGCCGAACAGCAGCAGGAACGATCCAACCAGTGTCGCGGTCAGATCGTTGCGTCCTGAGAACGCGACCCAGACGATCGGCATCGCCGCCGCCGGCAGGCCGATGCTCGACGGCGTGATGAACTGCCCCCAGGACGTATAGAGCGCGCCGCTGAGACCGGCGAGGCCGCTGCCGATGACGAAGGTCAGGAGTTGGTATTTGCGGACGTCGTAGCCGAGCATCTCGGCGCGCTGCGGATTTTCACGCGTGGCCACGATCACGTTGCCGATCCCGGAGTTCACAAGCATGCGCAGCGCGAGATAGACGATCACGATGAGCGCGATCATGACGTAATAGAGCGCAGACCCTTCAATATAGAAATCGCGGACCGCGAGCGGGTCCATGCCCTTCATGCCGTTGAAGCCGTTCAGCCGCGCCGTGCCGATGTGCCATTCCGGCCCCGCGGTCTGTCCGAGAAAGAACGCAAGGACCAGCGTCGCCGACAGCGTCACGATGCCGAAGAAGATGCCGCTGATGCCGCCCCAGATCATGAAGTAGCCGAGGATTCCCGCCGCCACCATCGCGACAACGACGGAGAGGACGAGTGCGGCGATCGTTGCCGTGCCGCCGCCCATGTTGATGGCGAGCACGCCGTAGCCGTAGCCTGCGATGCCAAAGAAGAAGGTCTGACCGAATGACAGCATGCCGCCGTAGCCCCACATCAGGCAGAGACCGAGCGCCATGAAGATCCAGATCAGGAAGTAGGAGAAGTTGCCGACGTCATAGGAGTCGGCGAACAGCGGATAGATCAGCGCGCAAACCAGCACGGCGAGGAAGCAGGACCAGAAAATCTTGCCTCGTCCGAGCGTCTGTGGGCCATCGAGCAGCTTGAACATCCGGAATCCCTGCCTAGCGCCCACGTCGGACCAGCACACTGGACAGACCTTCGGGCAACACACGTATGATCAAGATGACTGCGAACAGCATGCCGATCTGTCCGATGATCTGCCCGTAGCTCGCATTCAACGTCATCCGGATCACCGCCAGGAACACCGCCGCCGGTGCGGTTCCGAGCAGGACATTCGCCCCACCGATCACCACGGTGACGAAGCTCTCAACCACGAATGTCGCGCCCATGGTCGGGATCAGTGTCATGGTCGGCGCATACAACGCTCCGCAAAGTCCCGCCAACCCGGTGCCAATGCCGAAGCTGATCGCGTAGATCCGTCCGGTGCGAGCGCCCAGCGCCTTCGCCATCGCCGCGTTCTGCATGGTCGCGCGCGCGATCACGCCAAAGCGCGTCTTCATGAAGATGACGTAGAGACCAACCAGCACCGCCACTGCACAGCCGAACAGCACCAGCCGGTAACTCGAAAACGTATAGCCACCGATCGCAAAGCTCCCCTCGGGCGTTCCGATGCCGCGCACCGCTGAACCGACGATCAGCAACATCGACTGCGTCACGATCAGGCTGAGGCCCCAGGTCGCGAGCAGCGAGTCGAGCGGACGCTTGTAGAAGCGCCGCACGATGAGGAATTCGACGGCGACACCGATGAGCCCCGCCGTCAGTGCCGCCAGGATCTGGGCGATCACGAGCGGCACGCCGAGATTGACCAGTCCGACGGTCACATAGGCGCCGCACATGATGAACTCGCCATGCGCCATGTTGATGACGCCCATCATGCCGAAGACAATGGCGAGGCCGGCGGCCGAGAGGATCAGAAACGCAAAGACGTCGGCGAACTGATAGAACAACGAGAAGAGTTCAGCCGACATTCTCGTCTCCCCGATCGCGGCGCCGCATCATTGCGGCGCCGGTACTGGTCAGAGTCTCACGCGCTAACACGAGCAAGATTCGTGCCCGATGCGTGTCACGACTTGCTGGGAAGATGACTCGGCGTGTACTGATCCTTGTCGTTCTTCTTGGTGAGGTCGCAGCCGATCTGGCCCAGCCAATACGGCTGGATCGTTCCGTAGTCCTTCTCGACCGTCACCTCGTGCTTGGGGCCGACCGAGATCAGACGCATGCGATGGGACGTGTGCTGGCTCTTCGGATCGATGCAGACCTTGCCCTCGGGGGCGTCGATGCAGGCATCACCCGTTGCGATCACCTTGCGGAGGTCGTCGAGCTTGGTCGACTTCGCCTTCTCAACCAGCGTCTTGTACATGTAGAGCGCATTGTAGGCGTTGTAGCCCATATCGTTGATGTAGAGCTCATCGGGGAACTTGGCGTGCCAGCGCTTTTTGAAGTCGTTGGCTTCGGGGGTATCGATCTCCTCGAACCAGTTCGCGGTCGCATGCATGTTGTTGAGCGCCGGCGGCTTGAACCGCTTGTGCTCGAATCCGAGCATGACCTTGATCGACGAGCCCATCGGCAGGTTGAGGTTCGCCGCGGCGGCTTGCTCGAAGAACGAATCCTGTGCGGCGCCGACATTGATCGTCAACAACCAGTCCGGCTTCGCCTTCTGGATGTTCTGGATCGTCTGTGCGAACTGCGAGACACCGAGCGGGATGAATTCTTCGCCGACGACCTCACCGCCGAGGTCCTTCATGATCTTGCGGTTCCACTCCGCCGAGATCTGGCCGAAATTGTAGTCGGCGGCGATGACGTAGACCTTCTTGCCGAACTTCTCGACCATCCACGGGATCAAAGTCGAGAACTGCTGCTCAGGCACTGCGCCCATGCTGATCATGCTGGCGTCGCAGACGCCGCCTTCATACTGGTTGGTATAGATGTATGGCGTAGAGGTGCGATCGACGATCGGACGGAGCGCCTCGCGCGAGGCAGAGGTGATGCCCCCGATCAGGACGTCGACCTTGTCACGGTTGAGCAGCCGGCGGCCGAATTCCTGGTAGCGGGCGTTGTCGCCCTGCGGATCGAGATGGATCAGCTCGATCTGGCGTCCGAGAATGCCGCCGCTCTTGTTGATCTCCTCGACCGCCAATTGCGAGCCGTGGAGCTTCGGCATGCCCATGAACGCCAGGTCGCCGGAGACATCTTCGAGCAAACCGACCTTCAGCGGCTCGGCTGCCTGAGCAGCACAAAGCGCCGTCGCCCCGAGCACAGCGCTCAGAACGGCCATTCCAAGCATACGTCCGGAATTCATCGTGATGTCCTTTTGTTTTGAAGGCTGTTGGAAGTCATGGCTTGAGGTAGTTCTTCAGGATCGACGCCCCCATCGTGTATTTCGGGTCGACCATGTTGCCGAGCCGCATGCGGCCGGCCTGGCTGAGCAGCATGTAGGCGTCGATCTCGTCGAAGCCGTAATCGGAGCTCATCCATCGCACGAGTTCGCGATAGGCAATGCGGGCCGCGTCCTCGAGCGGGCGCGCGCTGCCGATCGTCATGATGAAGTCGCGAGTCTCGAGCCGCGGCCAGGCGAAGCTCCAGTTCTTGATCAGATCGATCTGCAGCGTCACGGTCGCGCGCTGCTCCAGCGCGACGCCGGAGAGCTCGCCATCGCCCTGCGTGGCGTGGCAATCGCCGACGTAGAGCATCCCGCCTTCCGTATGCACGGGAAAATAGATGATCGCGCCGGGGGCGACATCGGGCAGATCCATGTTGCCGCCGTGATAGTCGGGCTGCAGCGAGGAGATCGCCTCGATCTCCGGCGACACGCCGATCGTGCCGATAAACGGTTCGTAGGGCAGCGTGATCTTGTCGTTCCAGCGTATGCCGTTACGGTCGACATGCAGCTTCTTCACGCGCTCGGGCAGCGGCGGATTGAGCAGCGCCGTCGAACTGGTGCCGACGAGGCCACCGAACTCCGGAATGATGCAGGTCGTCCCGGCCGGCTGCTCGCCACGCGTCTCGACGTCGCGGATATAAACGGCGAGGCAATCGCCTTTCTTTGCACCGTTGACCGCGATCGGCCCGCATTGCGGGTTGAGATAAGGAAAATTCAGCTTGGCTGTGGGGCTGTCGCTCTCGCTGGTGAGCACCCCACCGAAGGCATCCTCGGTCTCGACGACGACGACCCCGCCGGGATCGATCGACAGCGTCGGTTTCGCATAGGGGCCGTAAACATAGTGGAAGGCGCCCTGCTGCTCGATCGTCAGGCCATGGGTCGCGCCGGTCGCCCCCTTGGCGACAGCCCGCTTGGCCATGATGGAACTTTTCAACCAGTCTTCGGTCATGCGAACGGCTCCTCAACTCAGATCGCGGGATGGCGCTTGTGCCAGTCGGTGACGCGCTGGAACGCATCGCCGGCGCGAACCAGCTTCGCCTCGTCGAAATGGCGGCCGACGAACTGGAAGGCGACCGGACCGCCGTTCGCGGCGAAGCCGCCGGGAAGCGTGACGGTCGGGCTGCCGGTCATGTCGAATGGACAGGTGAAGCGGAGCAGCCCGGCGATCAGCGACGAATCCTCGCCGAGCGTCGCCATCTTGGCGAGCGTCGGTGCGGCAAACGCCTGGGCCGGAACCGCGATGAGATCGACCTTTTCGAACACAAGCCGCAACGCACCGCGAAACGCTTCGCGCCGCAGTACGATCTTCTGATAGTCCATGCCGGACTGCTGCCGGCCGAGATCGAGCAGGCCCGCAAGTCCGGGGCCATACTCGTCCTTGCGCGATGGATAGGTCTCTTCATGCGCGACGGCCACCTCGATGCCGCACAGCGGGAACCAGTCGTCGATCACGGCCGTGGGATCGGGGAAGCTGATGTCCTGGATCTTCGCACCCAAATCGGCGGCGACGCGCAGGCCTTCGCTGAGCACCTTGCTCGCGGCCTCGTCGGTGCCCTCGCTGGTCCAACGCCTGTCAACACCGATCACCACGCCGCGCAGATCGCCGGACAGGCCGGCGAGATAGTCCGGCACCGGCAACGGCACGGACGTCGTGTCCCTGGGATCCTGGCCAGCAATCACGGCGAGGATGGCGCCGCAATCAACCGCGCTGCGCGCCATCGGCCCGATATGGTCCAGCGTGGCCGCGAGTTCGAAGGCGCCGTAGCGGCTGACCCGCCCCCAGGTCGGCTTCAACCCGGTGATGCCATTGGCCGCCGAGGGAAAGCGGATCGATCCGCCGGTGTCGGTTCCGAGCGATCCGAAGCAGAGGCCCGCTGCGGTGGCGGAACCGGAACCGCTCGACGATGCGCCGGGCCACAGATCCGCATTCCAGGGATTCTTCGGCGGATCGATTTTCGGGTGATGGTCGGCATAGGCGCCCTCGGTCTGCTGCAGCTTGCCGAGGATGATCGCGCCGGCATCCTTCAACCGCGCGACCACCGTAGCGTCCTCGCTCGGACGGAAGTCGCGATGGATCGTCATGCCGTGCGCGGCCGGTGCGCCCTTCGCCCAGCAGAGATCCTTCACCGCGATCGGCACGCCATGCAGCGGCCCCTTGATCTTGCCCGATGCGATCTCCTTCTCGGCCGCCGCCGCTTCGGCAAGCGCGGAGTCGGCCATGACATAGGCGTAGCTCTTCAGCTTGCCGTCGAGCCGCTCGACCCGTTCGAGCATCGCCTTTGTGACTTCGACCGGCGACAGCTTCTTGCTGTGGATCTGCTGCCCGACCTCAACAAGTCCGAGATAGTGAAGATCTGTCGTCGGCATCGCTTTCATCCCCGCGCTTTACCCAATCGCAAGCACGGCCAATCGCCGCGCATGCGTCTCCGGCTTGGCGACACGGGTGTGTCGCCAACTTCTTCGGCGGCAAAAGCAAAAAGCCACCCGTCCCTCCCAAATGAGGTGACGAATGGCTCAAATGCCGCGGCTATGATCTATCGCGAGGGCCCAGGATCGAACGGAGCACGTCATGCAACAATCCGGACGTCATCGGCCAGATCAAAGCACGCAAGGTTCGACAGGAAGCCCTGTGGGAGAAAATTGTACGGAAGTGTGCTGCGCATTGTCAACGAGGCTAGCTGCACAAATTTCACGATGCCGTTGCGCAGCAAATCGGCAAGACCTCTTCAAGACCACTTCAAAACCTCTTGCACCGGCATCGGCGATGATGGTTTCCTCCACGTCCAACGCTGCCGAAAGCCGTCAATGACGAAGCCGTCCATTCCAGTTGGAATCATTTGCTCGCAGTCCGGCCCCTATCAGGCCATGGGACGCGAGCTGCTCAAGAGCGCCCTGATGGCGGTCGACGAGATCAACAACCACCCCGAATTCGATTTCTCGATCATTCCCCACGTCCGCGATCCCCGCGGCATCGTTGCGGAATACCACACCGCCTGCGACGACCTCATCCGCAACGTCGGCGTCGAGCACATCGTCGGCTGCTACACCTCGGCATCGCGCAAGCAGGTGCTGCCGATCGTCGAGCGCACCGACCGTCTGCTCTGGCACCCCGCGCGCTATGAAGGGTTCGAATGCTCCGACAACGTCATCTATGTCGGCGCCGCGCCAAACCACAACGTGCTGCCGCTGGTGCGCTACGTGCTGGACAATCTGTCGCGCGAGATTTTCTGCGTCGGCTCCAACTATGTCTGGTCCTGGGAGACCAATCGCGTCACCCGCGAGCTGGTGGCGGCGGCGCAGGGGCGCATCCTCGCTGAACGGCTGCTCGAGCTCGGCGAAGGCGCGGTCGGGCACATCGTCGACGAGATCGTCCGCCGCAGGCCGCCGGTGGTCTTCAACACGCTGGTTGGCAGCTCGAGCTATGAATTCATTCGCGCCTTCCATGCTGCGACCACGTCTGCCGGCCTCAACATACCGATGGTGAGCTGCAGCCTGTGCGAACCGGAACTCAAGATCGTCGGGCCTGCGTCGGCCGGCTGCATCACCTCGTCGGCCTATTTCGAAAGCATCCGCCTGCCGGAGAACCGCGCCTTCGTCGCGCGCTGGAAGGCGCGCTACGGCGACGACAGCAGCCCCTCCGTCGACGGCCAATCGACCTATGTCGCGGTCTATCTGCTGGCGCGCGCATTGCAGCGCGCCGGCACGACCGACATCGGCGACGTCAGGCGCGCGGCGGCAGGCCACCGCTACAATTCGCCGCAAGGCCCGGTCTGGATCGACGGCGCCAACAACCACTGCGTCCTGACGCCGCGGCTCGCGGTCTCGAACGCGGAAGGGCAATTCGATATCTTCTGGGAAGCCGATGCCCCCGTTAAGCCTGATCCCTATCTGACGCAGCTCGACGTCGCCGTCAGCCCCGCGCGGGAGACCGCACGGGACGGAGCGCCGAATGCGCCGCATTTGCGGGTTGTGAAATGAGCAAGCCGTCGTCATTTTCGCTGCGCGGACGCAAGGCGCTCGTCGCCATCAAGGACGAACGCGACGCCTCGATCGTCAGGCGCCAGTTCGAACGTCTCGGGATCGACTTCGTCGCATGGGAGCCGGGCGCTGCTGTCGACTTTCGTCCGGATGTGACGCTGATCGACGACGATTTCCTGCCGCTGACCTCTCCTGCGCAACGCGCGTTCCTCGGGCAAGGCCCGGTCATCGCGCTGCTCGGCACCGAGACGCCGAGCCGCCTGAAGCTCGTGCTGGAACTCGATCCGGCGTCGTTTCTGGTTAAGCCGCTGCGCTCCGCCGGCATCTATGCCGCGCTGGTTCTGGCATTCGAGCGGGCCGAGCGCACCAGCGAGCTGAAGCAGCAGGTGGTCAAGCTGGAAGAGCGCCTGCGCTCGCGCCGCGTCGTGCTTGCCGCCGTGCTTCAAATCATGCATTCGCACGCCGTCGGTGAACCGGCCGCCTTTGCGCTGATCCGCCGCGCCGCGATGGAGCAGCGCAAGACCATCGAGCAGATTTCGGCCGAGATCGCCAGCAACGGCAGCCTGCCGCGCGCGACCGGCTAGGAAGCTGGCGCGCAGGTTATTTGGATCGCTCCGGATCGCCATTGCCTGACAGCACCTGCGCCGCGCCGCCGATGGCGCGGCGGAAGGCTTCATCGAAGCTCACGCCCCGCACCTGCCACTTGTACGACTTGCGGCGCCAGTCGATTTGCCACTGCGTGGCCCATCCGAGCTCCTTATCATTCCAGACCAGCCGCCCGACCAACGCCGTCTGGCCTCCCTGCGGCACGACAACAGATGTCAGTTTCGCCGTTGGCACCGTGGAGAGTTCGGCTGCGGTGATACCAGATGCGGCGAGCTCGGCCGCACTCGGCAGAACGACGCGCATGCCGCGCTTGTCAGCGGCAGCCGCGAGCGCATCGCGCTGCAGGTGCGATTCCGTCCCGTCTGATGTCACCATGTAGTCCTTCGCACCCTGTCGCATCTCGACAAAGACGCCGAGCACCGGCCGCTGCGATGTCCACGGCTTGAGGCCGAGTTCGCCGAGGATGCCGTCGACTTGTTTGCCGTCAAACTCCACCGTCAGATCGTAGGGACGGTCGCGGGTGCCCTGCTCGTCGCGATGCGGCTTGCCGGCGAACTGGTCGTGATAGCTGAAGTTGCTGACGAACTCCTTGGCCTTCGCTTTGTACGCCGCTAGCCGACGGTCGCCTGCGAGTTCTGGCTGACCGGAGACCTTGATCAGGACGTCCACGAGACATGTGCCGAAGCCGAGGATGCGGTTGGGCTCAAGTTGGCCGGTGACGACGGTTTGAGCACGGTAGAGACTGTCTTCAGCAGCAGCAGCCGCACTGCCGCAACAGATCACGGCTGCCGCAAGGATCGCGATGAAATTCCGTCCTGTTTCAAGCAAGGCTGCCATGGTCACCTCCCGCCTCGCGATTGTTCGGTTTTGAGCGCAGATTGATCGCATTTCGCGGCAACGCCAACCGATTCCGACATGAGCCCATGCCGCGAGTTGCGCTGCGCGCTATGGCCACGCGCGGCCGGCCTGACATATGCTCCAGCGACGCGCGGCGGCGCCGGAAGCGTTGCCCATAGCGAGCACTCTTTGCAGGAGACGTCCGTTGAAATGCTATGAGTTGCAGGGCCCAGGCGGCATCGACGCGCTGGCGGTGGTCGACAAGCCGGTTCCGCAGGCCGGCCCCGGTGATGTGCTGGTGCGGCTGAAGGCAGCGACGCTGAACTATCGCGACCTGCTGACGGTCAAGGGCGGCTACGGCTCGCGCCAGAAGTTCCCGCTGGTGCCGGTCTCCGACGGCGCGGGTCACGTCGAGGCGGTCGGCGCGGGCGTGAAGAATTTCGCGCCCGGCGACCGCGTCATCGGCAGCTTCTTCGAAAACTGGCTCGGCGGCGAGCCGAGCGAGACCCGGATGCGCGCCGCGCTCGGCGGCAGTGTCGACGGCGTGCTGACCGAGTACCGCGTATTTCCCGCGTATGCACTGGTGCGTACGCCTGAATATCTCAGCGACATCGAGGCCGCGGCGCTGCCATGCGCCGGGGTCACGGCCTGGAGCGCGGTGGTCAAGCTCGGCGATGTGAAGCCCGGACAGACGGTGCTGACGCAGGGCACCGGCGGCGTCTCGCTGTTCGCGCTGCAATTCGCCAAAATGTGCGGCGCCCGCGTCATCGCGACCTCCTCCAGCGACGCCAAGATCGCGCGGCTGAAGCAGCTCGGCGCCGACGTCACGCTCAACTACAGGACCACGCCCGACTGGGGCACGAAGGCGCGCGAACTGACTGGGCGCGGCGTCGATCTTGTCGTCGAGGTCGGCGGCGTCGGCACGCTGAACGAGTCGATCCGTGCCACCAGAATCGGCGGTACCATCGCCTTCATCGGCGTGCTTGCGGGACCTGCTGCATCTGAAACCCGCTTGCCGCTGATGGTGATGCAGCAGCAGCGGCTGCAGGGCGTCACCGTCGGTTCGGTCGAGGATTTGCAGGCGCTCTGCGATGGTATCAGCGTGCACGGTGTCAAGCCCGTGATCGACAAGGTGTTCGCGTTCGACCAGGTCAAGGAGGCGTTCGCCCATATGGCGAGCGGCGCCCATTTCGGCAAAGTCGCTATTGCGATCGGGTAGCGCGTCCAGCATCAAGGCCTAGCGCCCCTTGAACTGCGCCTTGCGCTTCTCGACGAAGGCCTTGCGGCCTTCCAGCGCATCCGCGCTCTGCCGGATTTCCGATTGAACCTCGATCTCGCGGCGAAACTGCGCCGCGTAGCTGGCGTGCTCGCTCTCCTCGAGCAATTGCCGCGTCGCGACCAGCGCCCGGGTTGGCCCGTCGCCGAGGCGGCGGGCGAGCGTCTTCGCTTCGTCGAGCAATTTTGCGTCGTCGACGACATCGCGTACCAGTCCCCATTCCTTCGCCCGCTCCGCCGACAGCGGCTCGTTCAACAGCATCAAATCGAGCGCGCGTTGACGGCCGATCAGGCGCGGCAACAGCCAGGTCGAGCCGAGATCGGGCACCAGGCCGATCCGGCTGAACACCTGGATGAAGCTCGCCGAGCGCGCCGCGAGGATGATGTCGCCCGACACCGCGAGGCTGAAGCCGCCGCCGGCCGCGACGCCGTTCACAGCGACGACGACCGGCACGCGGCATTCGCGCAAGGACCGCATCGCCGGCCAATAATGCGTCATGACGCCGGCGACGATGTCGTTGCCGAGCGACTGGAACGCCTTGAGGTTCTGCCCCGAGCAGAAGCCACGGCCCTCCCCGGTCAGCACTAGTGCGCGGATCGTGGCGTCACCCGTCGTCTCGTCGATCGCAATCGCGAGATCGCCGAGCAGCTCCGGCGTCATCGCGTTCAGGCTGGCGGGATCGTTGAGCGTCAGGATACCGATATTGCCGTCGCGCTCGCGCTTTACAGCGGTCATTTTCCTCTCCCCGGAATAGCTTGTTGTTGCACTGACTGTGCCATGCTTGGCATGCTATGCCAACGTGCCCCACCCGCAACAAGAACAGCGAAAGCAACGTCATGTCTGACCAGTTCTCCAACTCGCAAGTCATCCGCAAGCCCGCCGTCACCTCCAGCGGCGGCATCGTTGCCGCACAGTCGCGCAAGGCAGCGGAGGTCGGCGCGGCGGTATTGGCAGCGGGCGGCGATTGCGTCGACGCGGTGATTGCAACCACCTTCGCACTCGGCGTGCTGGAGCCCTGGATGAGCGGCGCCGGCGGCGGCGGCGCCATGGTGCTGTATCGCGCCCGCGGGAACCGCACTGAAGTCATCGACTACGGCATGCGCGCACCCGACAGCCTGCGCGTCGAAGATTATCCGCTGACCGGCGGCACCGCTTCCGACATCTTTCCCTGGGCACGGGTCAAGGACGACCGCAATCTGCGCGGGCCCGGCTCGATCGCGGTGCCCGGCGTGGTCGCCGGCATGGAGGAGGCGCATCGCCGCCACGCCAAACTGCCGTGGAAGGAGTTGCTGGCGCCGAGCGTCAAGCTCGCCGGCGAGGGCCTGCTGGTGGATTGGTGGACCACCGCGATGATCGCGAGCTCCGCCGCCGATCTCAGGCGCTATCCCGCGAGTGCCGCCGCTTATTTGCTGGACGGCCTGCCGCCGAATGCGCAATGGGGCATCAGATCGGTCGTCCGCATGCCGCAGGACCGGCTGAAGGCGACGATGGCGCAGCTTGCTGCGGCAGGTGCGCGCGACTTCTACGAGGGCGATCTGGCGCGCAGCATCGCCGACGACATCCAGGCCGCCGGTGGCGCGCTTTCGGTGCGCGATCTCGCCGCGTTCCGCGCCCATCTGCGCGAGCCGCTGGCGATCCCCTATCGCGGCGGCACGGTTTACGCGACGCCGGAATTGACTGCTGGCCCGACCATGGCGCGCACGCTCGGCCTTTTGCAGAAGGCATTCGAGCCCGCGCGCGGCGGTCCGGATGCGGCGGCCTACGCGGCCTATGCCGACGCGCTGCAGGCCGCCTATCGCGAGCGGCTGAAGGACATGGGTGACGTCGACGGCCGCCGCGCGCTCGGTGCCGAAGCGATCGCACCAAGCTGCACCACGCATTTCTCCGCGGTCGATCGCGACGGCAACATGGCGGCGGTGACGCAGACGCTGCTGTCGAACTTCGGCTCGAAATTCGTGACGCCGAACACCGGCCTGACCATGAACAACGGCATCATGTGGTTCGATCCGACGCAAGGCGCACCGAACTCGCTCGCGCCTGGCAAGCGCTGCCTGACCAATTACACGCCCGTGGTGGCAGAGGCCGCCGATGGCCGCCGCCTTGCCGCCGGTGCATCGGGCGGCCGCCGCATCCTGCCCGCGGTGTCGCAGCTTCTCTCCTTCGTGATGGATTTCGGCATGGACCTCGACGCCGCAATCCATCAGCCGCGGATCGACGCCAGCGAAGGCGCGGTTGTGATCGGCGACGTCCGCCTTCCCGCTGCCACCCGCGACACGTTGCGCGGGCGCTTCGACTTCGAGGAAGCGCGCACCCAGACCCTGCCGATGAAGTTCGCCTGCCCGAGTCTCGTGCTGCGCGACGGCACTACCAACAGCGGCGCCACCGAGCCGTTCCAGCCGTGGGGCGATGCGGTGGCGGAGAGGTGAGTTGCTGATCGAACTCGCGATCAGGTATTCGGTGTCATCGCCCGCGAATGCGGGCGATCCAGTATTCCAGAGACGTCTGTGATTGAGCCGATAGGTCGCGGCGTACTGGGTCGCCCAGTCCAAGTGCGCAATTGCGCACAGGCCGGGCGATGACAGCTGTGGATGGAGACGCAGCGTTACATTCTCGCGACATGATTTGCCCGAGCTTTGCATTTCGTTTGCCCTCTCTCCTTGAAGAGGGCGCAGGGAAAGCCGGGTGCACGCTGCACCCGCGGTCTCGTGTGCAAATGGGTAGAAAGAAAACCGCACACGAGCATACAGGTTCAGCGGAGGCACTCCGGCTTTCCCTGCGCGATGGGTTACGGCTTATGCGTGCTCCCCGGCGAAGACTGGGCTTGTTTGTCACCGTCGTCCACGAGACGCGGATGCGTCTTGCGCCTTTTGCCTCCACTGGGGCGTCGGGACCACACGATTTCACCGTCCGCCTCTGCCACGCTCGTCAGTCGTGACATCGGCGTCCACCGCATCCCACCGCGCGTTCGTGACGTGCGCTCGCCCCTCAATCGGGTGGGACCGGGAGATTCATACACTGAGTTGCACTTCGGATAAATAGAAATATCTTTTCACGCGAGGGCTTGCCATGTCGGGCAACTCAGTGATTGCGCGTCACGCGGGAACCTGGCGCGCATGCATGCGCACTCCCGCATATTATTGCCTGTACTTACAGATATATTACCTGTAGATGCATATAAAGCGGCCGGAACATATATGGCATGTCCGGACCCGGGAGACAGCTTGCGATGAGCCGCGACACCTTGATCGAAATGCGCGAGGCGTGCACCTGCATGCGGTTGCGCCGCGCCGGCCGCCGGGTCACCCAGCTCTACGACCGTCACCTTGCCTCGGTCGGCCTCACGTCGGGCCAGCACGGGCTGCTGGCCCGGCTACAGGGCGCAAGCCTGCAGGGCAAGTCGGCGTTGCCGATCGGCACGCTCGCTGAACTGCACGGCATGGACCCGACCACGCTGACGCGAAACCTTAAACTGCTGCTCGATGCCAAACTGGTGCGCAACGGCCGCGACGACGCCGACCGCCGCGTGCGCACGGTGGCGCTGACCGAGGCGGGCCGCAAGCGCCTGACCGAGGCCGCGCCGGAATGGCGCAAGGCGCAGCGCGAGGTCGAGAGCGCGCTCGGCACCGAAGCGATGCTGGCGCTCAACGGCCTGCTCGACCTCGCCAACGCAAAGCTTCCGGCCTGATGGTCGAACGGAGATTCAAGATGTCGCAGACCTCGCTTCCCGGCCGCGCCGCCGCCGACCCGGCCGCGATGCGCGCACCGCCCGGCGTGCTCGATGGCCCGATCGTGCCGACATTGTTGCGCCTGGCGCTGCCGACGATCCTGGTCCTGGTGGTGCAGACGCTGGTCGGCGTTCTCGAAACCTATTTCATCGGCTTTCTCGGCACCGCGGCGCTTGCCGGCACCGCGCTGGTGTTTCCGGTGCTGATGCTGATGCAGATGATGTCGAATGGCGGCGTCGGTGGCGGTGTCGCCTCGGCGGTGGCACGCGCGATCGGCGCCGGCCGCCGCGACGACGCCGAGGCTTTGGCATGGCATGCGGTCGTGATCGCCACGGTAATCGGCGCGGTGTTCTGCATCGCTGCGATCGCCAGCGGCCCGCTGCTCTATCGCGCGATGGGCGGCGAGCACGATACGCTCGTCGCAGCGCTGACCTATTCGAACGCGGTGTTCGCAGGTTCGATCCCGATCTGGATCGTGGCACTGCTCTCGGCGGTGCTGCGCGGCGCGGGCAATGTCCGGGTGCCTGCAATCGTGACGCTGACCGGTGCGATCCTTCTCATACCGCTGTCGCCGGCGCTGATCTTCGGCATCGGCCCGATGCCGCGGCTCGGCGTGGCCGGCGGCGGCGTCGCGGTCGTGACCTATTATCTGATCGGCCTGGCGATGCTGGTCGGCTACATGCGGTCGGCGCGCAGCCCGATCAGGCTGCGCATCACGCCGCTCAGTGGGCGGCTGTTCCGCGACATTCTCGGAGTCGGTTTCCTGTCGGCCATCGGCACCGTCATGGCCAACCTCACGGTCGCGCTGGTGACCGCTGCGGTCGGACGCTTCGGCGCCGACGCGATCGCCGGCTATGGCCTCGCGTCGCGCATCGATTACATGCAGATCCCCGTGATGTTCGGGCTCGGCACCGGGCTCGTCACCATGGTCGGCGTCGCCACCGGCGCCGGCCAGACCGCGCGCGCGACACGCATCGCCTGGACCGGCGCGGGCATTGCATTCGTCATCACCGAAACGATAGGGGTCGCGGCGGCGCTGTTCCCCACCGCGTGGCTCGGCCTGTTTTCCAGCGCACCGCAGGTGCTGGCGGACGGCTCGCTCTATCTGCACACCGTGGCGCCGTTCTACGGCGTGGTCGGCGCCGGCATGGCGCTTTATTTCGCGGGCCAGGGCGCCAAGCGCGTGCTGATCCCGCTGCTCGCCGGCACCGTGCGCCTGATCGTCGCCGCCGGCATCGGCTGGTTCGCGGTCGCCTCATGGGGCGCGGGACTGCCGACGCTGTTCAACATCGTCGCCGTATCGGCAGTGCTGTTCGGCGGCATCATCGTGTCAGCGACATTCGCGCGGACGCGCAACGAGGATCGTGGCGTCATCCAGCCGGTCCCCGCCGAGTAGGCGCCGAGAGGATCGTCGAAAATTATCCCAACTCGCTGCGCTGACAGAACCACACCGTCCGTCCTCCCGCCTCGGCATCATCAGCAACATGCTGGAGCACGCGGAACCCGAACCGTGCGATCAGCGCCTGGTATTCGGCAGGTGAAAGGCTCGCGTGATACAGCGGATCGCCCCTGTATTCGCCAATGCCCTCACCGTGCTGAGGCCCGGTATTGAAGATCAACAGCGTGCCGGCCGAGGCGTGAGCGGCGAAGATTGCAAACATTCGCCGTTGGTCATCGTGATCGAGGTGAAAGAAGCTGTCCCAGGCAAGGATGCCATCAAAACTGCGACCGAGCGCCAGTTGCCGCATATCGGTGGCAATCCATTCCTGGCCGGGCAGGCGGTCACGGCAGAACGATATCAACGTCGGTGACGAATCGACGCCGACAACACGCAATCCCCGTTCGACCATATGCTGCGCGACAGGTTGTCCGGAGCCGCAGCCGAGGTCCAGCACCTCGGCGCCCTTGCCAAGCCGGCCGATGAAGCGGTCGTGCCAGACCTTGTCGTTCCAGTGGCTGTTCTGCCGATTGCGGTCCCACGCGGCCGCGTGCTTCTCGTAATGTCCCACGATCCGGTCGGCGAGGTCTGACATTGGGATAAATTAGGGCTCACTTCTCGCGTTCGCAACGGGCGAAAAATGAAACCTTAAAGACCAAGTGTGACCTCGACCCAATGAACGACAGTTTCGCTGTTGAGAAATGCGATCACGGTCGGTTCAATCGCTACCCCGTCAGGGTGAGCGATGAGTGCCGTTGCGACGACGGCATCGCACCGATCATTGAATGCAATCGTCACCGCTGAACCCCGGAAGCCCGCGGTCGTGTAGACCCGGCTTCGACCCTTCATCCGGCCGACGGTGATGGCAATTCCGGTGGGCGACGCCAGGCGCCGTTCGCCGATGAATCCGAGATCGGCGATGCGCTCGAGCTCCTCGTCATCTGCAACGCCCGTGGTGCAGTTACAGAAGCCCATCTTGGCTCTGATGTAGACGTTGACTTCAACGCCGCAATCTTTGGCCGCGCAACGGAACGCCCTGCCCTTTCCCCATTCGTCGATTGGAAACGGCCATTCCGCCTCGGTCCAGAGCGGATGGTGAGGCGTTGCCAGTTTGCCGTCGCCTGCGACCGAGCGCCATCCATCGTAGACAAACGGAATCGAGCCTCCGAGGCAAAAGCCTGCGATAATGGTTATGAGCAGACCTCTTCTCATCGGATCGTTGCCGAGACCACCGTTTCGCTAATTGCTTGCGACGAAGGATCGGGCTGCCGCCAATGTGGGCCGATCCGAATTGGACTCGGCGGCAAGATCGATCAGCCTGGTGTAGAACGCCTTCGCCTTGGTCGCATCGCCCGAGGCTTGCGCAGCCGTCGCCGCGCCTACGTAGCCGTTGAAGCGGTTCGGTTCCTTCGCCATGGTGGCTTCGAAAACCGCAAACGCCTCTTTGGCCATGCCGCAGTCAAGCAGCATGAAGCCATACAACTCGCGTGCCGGCGCGAGCGGACCGGGCGTGACCGGCGCCTTTTCGGTCGCATCCTCGGCATCGACCGCGGAGCTCATCGCCTTCAGCGCATCGTCACGCTTGCCGGTCGCATAGAGCACCCAGGCGGTGGCGATTTGCGCCTGGACGTCGACCTGGCCGGCCCAATAGTCGTTCTTTGCTTCGCGAAGCCTGTCGCGAAGTTCGGCGAGCTTTGCGGTATCGAGTTTGGCGGCGTCGATCTTGCCGGAACGAGCCGCGCCGATCGCCCGGGCGAAATGCGTGATCGCCATGGCGTGGGGAAACTTGCTGGATTTGACGTCCAGGCTGGCGGCGCCGCCCCAATCGCCACGCTCCACCATGTAACGCGCCAGCGCGGCGGCCTGCGAAAACGCCGCCGCGAACGCATCCGGATCCGGTTGCGCAGCCTCAATATCTCTGATGACGGCGAGCGCCTCCTGGTCCTGGCCAAGCTGCAGATAGGCGTAGACGAGATAATCCTCACCGTGCAGCTGGTCGCCGACCTCCTTGCCCTGCTTGGCGGCCTGAACGGAGGCGAGATTTGCCGCCGCCGACTCTTTCCAATAACCGACCCGCGTAAAGATATGCGACGGCATGTGCTGCGCGTGAGGCGCGTTCGGCGCGATCTTCGCGTAGCGGAGCGCGGCAGGCAGCCCCTTGGCAGCGATCGGCGGATAGTCGTACAGATGAATCAGGTAATGAGCGACGCCCGGATGCTGCGGCTGGCGCAGGAAGATCGGCTCGAGAATGGCCGCGCCCTTGAGCTGATTGGCATAGGTCTTGTCGGAGGGCGACGCCGCAACATTGAGTGCGATCGCGTAGTAGATTTGCGCCTCGTCATCCCCTGGATAGCGGCCGGCCAGCGCTTCCATGGCCTTGAGGTAGGACAGGACCCGCGCCTGATGCGGGACTTTCTCGTAGTCGAGGTACATCACCGACAAGGCATCGATGTAGTCGCGCTCACGCTGGGTGCCGGCGCCCACCGACTTTGCCTTCTCGATCGCCGCGAGGCCGAGCGGCAGATTGGGCGCCGGAATCGGGCCGTGCGGGTTATTCAGGTACGACAACGCGATGCCCCAATAGGCGATGGCGCATGTCGGATCAGCCTTGAGCACCTCCTCGTAAATTTCCCGCGATGCCGTGTACCAGAACGAGTGCTGATATCGCATCGCGCGGTCAAAACGCCGTTGCGCGATTTCGTTGCAGGACGTTTCGAAGTGAACGGTGCCAAGCCTCTGATCAGCACTTTCCTGTGCGACGCCCGGCCCGGGAGATCCAAGGGCTGTTATGCCTGCGATGCCAATTGCAAAGAGCGAAATGCGCATGTCGGCTTCTCCCTAATCGATCGAATAAACGTCGCCGCAACAAAATTACTCAAGGTCTGGAATGCGGGCAGCCTCCAACGTAATACCTCGCGATGCAAGAGGCTTGCTGGAGTTCCGGACGGCCTCATTACAAGAGCTGAACCGGCTGATACGATCGAGCCAGAAACATCACAGCGGTGATCGACTTGGCTGATCAAAACGCAGACATCCCGCCCGGCGCCCAGCTTCTTGGGCGGGAGTGGCTGGGCTTTGATGGCGAAACCGCCTCGGTCCGCTTCCTGGCACAGCCGTCGTTCACCAACCGGCATGGAACGATTCAGGGCGGCTTCCTCGCGGCCATGCTGGATTCGGCGACCGGCCTCTGTGCACTGGCGACGCTTCCCTCGACCCAGACCGTGGTGACGAAGAGCCTGAATACGAGGTTTCTCAAGGCGGCGGGCGTTGGACCGATCACGGCCAAGGCAAGAATAGTTTCCCGCACCGAGCGCGATATGGTCGTTGAGGCCGATCTGATCGACGCTCAGGGCGTGACGGTGGCCAAGGCGACGGCGGAGCTGCGCATTCTTGAACGGAGATAGCGTGGCGGTCTGCTCGAGCTTCTCGCGAGGCGTTCGCTAGATCCCCAGCCGGTCCCTCACCCGCCCGGTCAGCACCGCGGCGGTGACGCCGACCCGCCAGAACGGATGCATCGGGATCGGCTTGATGCCGGTCACGGGCATGTCGATCTCGGCCTTGTCGCCGCCGACAAGCCGGCGGGCGAGTTGCGCGCCCATCGCGGTCGAGAGCGCGACGCCGCGGCCGTTGCAGCCGAGCGAGACCAGCAGATTTTCAGCGGGCACGTGGACATGCGGATAGTGATCGGCGGTGATGGCGAGACGGCTGTTCCAGCCATGGGTCCAGTTGACGCCCTTGAGCTGCGGCCACAGCCGCTCGGCGTAGCGCATGAGATAGGCGACGTCAGATGGGCGATTGATCCAGCGCATCGGGCCGCGACCGCCCATCAGCAGGCGATTGCGCTGGTCGATGCGGTAGTAGACCGTGATGTGGCCGCTTTCGTAGAGCACCGGCCGGCTCGGCATGATGGCGCGTGCGACGTCGTCCGACAGCGGCGCCGTGCAGGCGATCGACGAGAACACCGGCACGATGGTGCGGCGGAGCGCCGGCCAGAGATCGTCGGTAAAACCATTGGTCGCAAGCAACACCTTGTCGGCATGCACCACGGCGCGCGGGGTCTCGATCCGCCAGCGGCCACCGTCGTGGCGTAATGACAGCGCTGGCGTCTCGCCATGGACGGCAACACCGGCGCCGATCGCGGCGCGCGCCAGCCCGCGCACATAGCTCAGCGGATGCAGATCGCCGCCGCGGGCATCCTGCATGGCGCAGAGATAGCGATCGCTGCCGGTGATCTCGCGCACCTCCGCCGCATCAAGCAGTTTCACCGGCATGCCGCGCGCGATGCATTGCTTTGCGGTCGTCGCGATCGCGGCGGCGCTGGCCTCGTTATAGGCGGCACGCAGCGTGCCGTTCTGCCGTGCCTCGCAGGGGATCTGGTAGCGGCGGATCAGGTCGAGCGTGAAGTTCGTCGTGCCGTAGGCGAAGTCGATCATGCGGCGGCCGAGATCAGGGCCGAAATCGGCTTCGATCTGATCGGGATCGTGCTTCAGCCCGGGATTGATCTGGCCGCCATTGTTGCCGGACGCGCCCCACCCCGGCTCCTGCGCCTCCAGCACGGTTGCTGATACCCCCTGCTCAGCGAGATGCAGCGCCGTGGAGAGCCCGGTGAAGCCGCCGCCGATGATCGCGACCGGCACGCTCTTGTCCACTGTGAGCTGAGGCGTCGGCTCCGGCGGCACGGCGGTGTCGGCATAAAGGCTCGGCGGCAGCGGCAGGCGGACGGGTGCGTTCATGGAAGCGGACCGGATGATTTAAAGCGGATGCAGCACGCGGCGCAGAAAATCCTGGGTGCGCGGGTGTTGCGGCTGGTTGAGGACGGACTTGGCGGCGCCCTGCTCGACGATGACGCCGCCATCGATGAACAACACGCGGTCGGCGACGTCGCGGGCAAAACCCATCTCGTGGGTGACGACGACCATGGTCATGCCGTCGTCAGCGAGCTTGCGCATCACCGAGAGCACGTCGCCGACCAATTCAGGATCGAGCGCCGAGGTCGGCTCGTCAAACAAAATCGCCTTCGGCTGCATGGCGAGCGCACGCGCGATCGCAACGCGCTGCTGCTGACCGCCGGAGAGCTGCGGCGGGTGCACGTCGGCCTTTCCGGCGAGCCCGACCTGCGCGAGCAGCGCGCGGCCGCGCGCCAGCGCCGCATCGCGCGGCTCCTTCTTCACATAGAGCGGCCCCTCGATGACATTCTCGAGCGCGGTACGATGCGGGAACAGGTTGAAGCGCTGGAACACCATCGACACTTGCGTGCGGACTGAAACGATCGAGCGGTCGTCGCGGTCGACGCGCGCGCCCTCGACCGAGATGTCGCCGGCATCGTAGCTTTCCAGTCCGTTGATGCAGCGCAGGATGGTCGACTTGCCGGAGCCTGACGGGCCGATGATGCAGACCACCTCGCTCTTGGCGACCGACGCGGTGATGCCCTTCAGCACCTCGACCTTGCCGAAGCTCTTGTGAACGTCCTTGAGCTCGATCATTTCCGGTTCGCCTTGCTCTCGAAATGACGAACCAGCAAGATCAACGGAATGCTCATGGTCAGGTACATCAGCGCGACGAGCGTGAACACGCTGGTGTTCTTGAACGTCGACGAGGCGATCAGCTTGCCCTGCAGCGCCAGCTCCGCGACCGTGATCGTGGATGCCTGCGAGGAATCCTTCAGCATCATGATCATGACATTGCCGTAGGGCGGCAGCACGATCTTGACGGCCTGCGGCAGCACCACACGGCGCATGGTGAGCCACCAGCCCATCCCGATGGTCTGCGCCGCCTCGATCTGGCCCTTGTCGATCGCCTCGATGCCGGCGCGGAAGTTCTCGGCCTGGTAGGCCGAATAGGCGATGCCGAGCCCGATGATCGCGGCCTGCAGCGCCGTCAGCGCGATGCCGAAATCAGGCATCACGAAATAGATGTAGAACAGCAGAACGATGATCGGGATGCCGCGGATCAAATTGATGACCACGGCACTGACGCCAACGAGGATGCCGATACCCGACACCCGCATCAGCGCCCACAGCAGCCCGAGCACGGTCGACAACGCCAGCGAGCCGATCGTGACGACGATGGTCAGCCAGACGCCCTGCAGCAGGATCGGCACGAACTCGACGGCGTCGCTGAAGAATTTTTGCATTTGATCATATCACGCGAGCGTCATTGCGAGGAGCGCCAGCGACGAAGCAATCCATCTTTCGGAGCGTTCGGCGCGAATGGATTGCTTCGCTTCGCTCGCAATGACGTGGAGGGGACACATGCTCTCAGGACGCGTTGGCCTTCTGGCCCCATTTCTCGAGAATTTTTGCGATCGTGCCGTTGGCCTTCAGTTTTGCCAACGAGGCGTTGATCTTAGCCAGCAATTCAGTGTCGCTCTTGCGGATGCCGATCGCCACCGTGCCGACGGTGGCGGGCTTGTAGCTGTCGACCAGGCGGACGTCGGCGAAATTGCCCTGCTGCAGATTGTAGGCGAGGATCGGATAGTCGGCGAAGCCGGCCTTGAGGCGGCCCGCATTGACGTCGCGCAGGATGTCCGGAATGTTGTCATAGACCTTGACCTCGCTGAACAGCCCGGTCTTCTTCAGCGCGTCGACGAACGCAGTACCGACCTGGGCGCCGACCACGGTGCCCTTCAGCTCCTCCTGCGAAATGTACGCCTTGCTGTCGGCCTTCGGCACCACCAGGCCCTCGCCATAGGTGTAGACGGCATCGGAGAAGTCGATCACCTCCTTGCGCGCGGCGGTGGCGAACATCGCGGCGGCAATGATGTCGATCTTGTTCGAGGTCAGCGAGGGGATCAGCGCCGAGAACTGCATCGGCTCGATCTGCACGGCAAAGCCGGCGTCCTTGCCGACCTCGGTGGCGAGATCGACCATGATGCCCTGGATCGAGTTGGTCTTGGTGTCGAGGAAGGTGAAGGGGATGCCGGTTGGCGTCGAGCCGACCTTCAGCACCTGCTGCGCCTGCGACGGTGAGTTCAGGGCCGAGATCGAGACAATGGAAAGGACCGCGGCGGCGGCCGTGACGAAACGCTGAAAGGACATCGCAAGAACTCCCGAAGCTGACCCCGGCGCCGCATCGCCCGTTGCTTCGAGCTTAAGGTTGCGGGCGACGCCGTTCCGGCCTATTTTCACCAATATGAAATTGTGGTCATGGAATCGCGGGCAATGCAAGCGGTTTTCATGCACATGAAGGAAGCGGGTTGACGTGAGCGGCGGCAAGAGAATGCGCAAAGGGACGGCAGTCCGGTCCGCGGCCACGCGGCGCGTGGCGAAAAAGCCAGCCGAGCCGGCGGTCGACCTCGCGGTCGGCCGCCGCATCCGCGATTTGCGCCGCGCGAGAGCGATGTCACTTGAAGTGGTCGCGGCGCGCGCCGAGCTTTCGATCGGCTTCATCAGCCAGATCGAGCGCGGCCTGTCGTCGCCCTCACTGCGCGTGCTCGCAACATTGGCCGACGTGCTCGGCGTCGGCATCGCCGGGCTGTTCGGCGCGACGCCGAATGATGACGGCGCCTCGAACGGCGTCGTCACGCGCGAGGTGCAGCGCGCCGAGCTGAAGCTGTGGCGCACCGGAATTTCGAAACAGTTGCTGAGCCCCGCCGGCACCGAGAGCCGGCTCAATCTGTTCCTGGTGCAGCTCGAACCCGGCGGCAACACCGGCGACGAGTTCTACACCCATGACGGCGAGGAAGCCGGCCTCGTGCTCGAGGGCGAGATGATTCTGACAGTCGACGCCGAGACCTGGACGCTGAAGCAGGGCGACAGTTTTCGTTTCGCCAGCCGGCGGCCACACCGGTTTTCCAATCCGGCCGATGATGCGAAGGCCGTGGTGCTGTGGGTGAACTGCGTGACGGCGGCGGGATAGCCTCCCCGTCGTCCCGGCGAAGCAGGCTGTGCGAGAAGTCGCGCTGCTTGCGACGGGATGGCTGCATCGGCCAGCAA